>JAIEPT010000222.1 GCA_019748295.1 Gemmataceae bacterium
TTGCTCATTGAAGGCAGTGAAGTGTTCCCGGGTGATTTTGCCGTCGGTGATGCCCTTTTCTTGGGAGTATTTCGTCAGCGGCTCGCGCAGGCTCCTGGTATCGGTGAGAAGAAAGAAGCCGCGGCCTTTGGAGAGATAATCGAAGATGGCGCCTGGATCGCGGGGGGGGCCGCCGAACCCGCCTGATCCGCCACCCTGAGGGCCGCCACCTTGCCCGCCGAATCTGCCTTGCGCCTGAGCGCTGGCAACGGCAACCACGAACATCAGAATGGCAACGCAGCAGGAGCGCATGGCGGACTCCTCCGTAAGAGATGGATCGCTTCCATGCTATCGTGACCGAACAGCGGGAGGAAGCCGGCAAACGGCCTCCTCAGAGCGTTTTCATTTTTGCGCGTCGGAACGCTCGACGATGGGAACGACATGCCGCTCCGCTGGGCCCGTGTAATGGGAGCGTGGGCGGATGAGCCGATTGTTCGCGGTCTGCTCCAGAGCGTGGGCACACCAGCCTGCAATGCGAGCCGCCACGAACAACGGCGTCGCCAGCCAGGGGGACAAGCCCAGAGCGTGATACAGCCGCCCGGCAGGCCAATCGACGTTGGGGTGCAGATTCTTCTCTGCCGCAAGGATGCGTTCCAGCGTCGCGGCGATGGCTTCGAGATGCCCCATGTCCGCACGCTCGGAAGCCGTGCGGGCGAAGTCGGCGAGGATGCCGGCGCGGATGTCGCCGGTGCGGACCACGCGATGCCCGAATCCCATCACGCGCTCCTTGCGGGAAAGGGCCGAACGCAGCCAGGGCTCGGCATTCTCCGCGGAGCCGATGGCGTTCAGCGTCTCCATGATCCGTTCGTTCGCTCCGCCATGCAGCCGGCCTTTCAATGCGCCAATCGCCCCGATGACGGCCGAATGAAGATCCGCTTCCGTGGAAAGGATGACCCGAATGGTGAACGTCGAGGCGTTGAATTCATGCTCGGCATAGAGAATCAGCGACGCATCGAGGGCTTGCCGATCAAAAGGGGGCGGGGCTTCGCCGCGAAGCATCCACAGCAAGTTGGCCGCGATGCCTTGTTCCAGCCGAGAAGGGATGGGTTCCAACCCTCGGCGTGCGCGATCCAGTTCCGCGACAGCGACCGATATCTGCACCAGCAATCGCTCCGACTTGCGCAAATCCGCGTCCCGATCGTTGGACCCCACATCCGGATCGCTGAACGCCAACATCGATACGGCCGTGCGAAGGACATCCATCGCGTGAGCGTCCTTGGGCGCGTTGCGGAGAAATTCGCTGACCTCGGCCGGAAGTTTCTGGTGGGCCTTGAGCCGATTGAGAAACGCGAGCCGCTCCGGAATCGTCGGCAATTCGCCATGCAAAAGCAGATACGCGACTTCATCGTAGGTGCAATGCCGCACCAGCTCCCCGATCGGGTAGCCGCGGTAATGCAGCCCGCCCTCCAACGTCGCCACGGCCGTCTCGCCGGCGACGACGTTTTCCAACCCAGGCACGGCAACAAAAAGCGAAGGATTCGACATGGGAAAGGACTCGCCAAGGAAGGCTCGGTTCTATCTCGACGATACGCGAAAACCGTCGGCAAATCCATGATCTGCTTCGCCTTTGCGGCATGGCGACTCGCAGCCGCTACCTTGTCGATGCGTTCGTCTGAGCGATACTAGGCCCCACCCCTTGATCGCCGAGAGCCGCGCATGCGTCCCCATGGCCGAAAACCGAACGAACTCCGCCCCCTCGCGTTTCGCCGCAAGTACACCAAGCAAGCTCCCGGCAGCGTGCTGGTCACTTCCGGGCAGACATGGGTGCTTTGCACCTGCTCGGTCGAAAACACCGTTCCGCCTTTCCTCGCCGGAAAAGAAAAGGGCTGGCTGAGTGCCGAATACGGCATGCTCCCCGGCAGCACCTCCTCGCGCAAGCCGCGCGACAAGGCGGGCAAAGTGGATGGCCGCAGCGTCGAGATTCAAAGGCTCATCGGCCGAAGTCTGCGAGCCGTCGTCGATCTGTCCAAGTTGGGCGAACGAACGCTGTGGCTCGATTGCGATGTGCTGCAAGCCGATGGCGGCACCCGCACCGCGGCCATCAATGGAGCGTTCGTCGCACTGGTCGATGCGTTGCATTCGCTGCGAGCCGACTTGCCGCCCATCGAGAGCATCGTCCGCGACAGCCTCGCCGCAATCAGCGTGGGCCTGGTCGAAGGGAGCGAAGTGCTCGATCTGGAGTATGTGGAAGACAAGGACGCGGACGTCGATTTCAACGATTTCAACGTCGTGATGACCGGCAGCGGCGAGTATGTCGAAGTGCAAGGCGCCGGCGAAGGCAGCACCTTCAGCCGCCCGCAACTTGACCGCTTGCTGAAGCTCGCCAAAGACGGCATCGACGACATCACCGCCAAGCAAAAGAAGTCCCTCGGCTCCGCATGGCCGTGGTAAAGGATGAAGGACGAAAAAGCCGCTTGTCTTCCGCTTGCGGCTTAGCGTTCGGTGAAAACACTGAACTCGCTAAGCCGCAAGCGGTATCCCTGATTCCTCTGTTTTTTTGGATCGCCGCATGGACGCCCCTTTTCTGATTCACACTGACGGCGCCAGCCGGGCCAACCCGGGGCCGGCGGCGTTTTCCTATGTCATCGAACGGCCCGGCGAACCCGACATCACCGAGATGGGCCGGCTTCGCGACACCACGAACAATGTCGCGGAATACACCGCGATGATTCGGGCCCTCGACCATGCCATTCGGATCGGCGGCCGCAAGGTCGTGCTTCGCAGCGACAGCGAGCTGATGGTGCAGCAGATGTCGGGCAAGTACAAGGTGAAGAACGAGGGGCTTCTGCCGCTGTACCGCAAGGCGTGCAGCCTGGTGGCGAAGCTCGAGTCGGTGAAATTCGAGCATGTCCGCCGCGAGTACAACAAGCGGGCTGATGCCCTGTGCAACGAGGCTCTCGACAGCCGGGCGCCGTTCTTCCCGTTGCCGACCGAAGACGCTGAACCGAGCGCCGCCAAACCGCCTATCGCCCCAGCGAAACCTGCAGGGGATGAAACTCGGGAGAAAGCGCTCGCCTACTTGAAGGATGCCGTGCAGGCTTGGGTCGATGAAGGGGATGAGAAGGAGCCGTCGCCGGAAGCGGTGCTCGATCGACTCTGGGAAATGTTCCGCGAAGCGAAGTAGCGACATTTCCGCGCAGTTCGGCAGCATCCAATCTGAGGAGACGAGCGCCCCTCTCCCCCTGAGGGAGAGGGGCCGGGGGTGAAGGGTGCCGTCACGCACAAGTAGAGGAGTGGCGCTTTCCGCGGTCCTACGGTCCTACGCCAAAGGCGTTGCAGCACATAGCCCAGGGTTGCGAGCGAAGCGAGCTACCCTGGGTAACGCCGCATCCAACATGCGATCAACTCTGAAGGAGTTGCAGCCCCGCACACGATCCGTTGCTGGAACCCCGTCGGGGTACTCCGGCCTGGCGTTACGTTTGTACCCAGGGTAGCTCGCTCCGCTCGCAACCCTGGGCTGCGCGCTGCAACGCCTTTGGCGTAGGGCTCTCGCTAAAATCGAGCAAACACGTGTGCGTGACGCTACCCCTCACGTCTCCCTCAAAGGAAGAGGGGCGACCACGATGGCCTCAGGTTGAGTCCACGGAAAGATGGCTGCGGAATCGCACAGCGAACTGGCAATGGACTTCGTAGCGAACTGGGAATACAAGCCGATTGGAACCGAACATGGCTGACTCAAGCAAAGTGGCGCTGGTAACGGGTTCCGCCACGGGAGTGGGGCGAGCCGCGGCAATTCGATTCGCGAAGGAAGGGTTCAGCGTCGTCGTCAACTACTCCCGCTCGAAGGCGGAAGCGGAAGAAACCTACGCCGACGTGCGGAAGCTCGGGGCGCCCGCGATCCTCTGCGAAGCCAACGTCGGCGATGAGTCGGCCGTTCAGCGGATGGTCGCCCGCTGCAATGAAGAACTCGGCGGATTGGATGTGCTCGTCAATAACGCCGGCATGACGCACTTCATCGACCATACGCAACTCGATGCGTTGACCGACGCGGTTTGGGACGAGATCTTCCGCGTCAACATGATGGGCACGTTCTGGGCCTGCCGCGCCGCGATGCCGCTTTTGCAGCAACGCAAAGGTTCGATCGTCAACGTGACCTCGGTGGCCGGGCTTTCGGGGCAAGGCAGTTCGATTCCCTATGCCGCGAGCAAGGCCGCGCTCAACTCGATCACCAAGTCGCTCGCCCGCGCCTTCGGGCCGCTGGTCCGCGTGAATGCCGTCGCCCCCGGCCCCATCAACACGCGCTGGCTCGCGCCGCATCAGGCCCACATTCAGCAATACTTGAAGCAGACGCCGCTGCAAAAAGCCGCCGAACCAGAAGACATCGCCGACACGATCTGGTATCTGGCCACCGGGACCAGCATGACGACGGGGCAGATCCTTGTCGTCGACGGCGGACGGACGATGTGACGTGGATTGCGAAGAGGTCCGAAGGAGCCTCAAGGAAGCAAAGCAGCGCTCGCCGAAGAGCAATGCAACAGCCCGAACCCCGTTCACGGGGCTTTCGCGTAGCGTCTAGGCCCGCCGTTGACGGCGGGTGCCATGGCCCACGCGCGGCGATTGGATGGGAGCCCCATTCATGGGGCTTCTCGCGGCTCGGCTTCAGCCATCGGAAGCGTCCGCGACTTGACGGCAAGGACCGCCAAGGCGAGCCGGGAGCGTTAGCGACCGGTGGCAGACCGTCGGCGTGGCGTACGGACGCGGCGACTGCAGGCTGAGTGTTCCATCTGCCACCGGTCGCTAACGCTCCCGGCTCGCCTGGAATTCGGATCGAGTTCGAAGCCGAACCGCGAGAAGACCCGTCAACGGGCCTCACGGACGCGATGAGGATTGCCGCGAAAACCCGCCGTCAACGGCGGGCCTGGACGCTGCGCGGAAGCCCCGTGAACGGGGCTCGATCTGCGATTTTGCAACGGTATGGCGCATCGATAATCCCGTCCCAAGCCGATTGCTAACTCGAGTGTTTTTCCCAAACTCGACCGGGACTCAAAAAGTAAACGGCTGCGCGAGATGGTCCAGTGGGTAGCAATTCTTCTCGAATCTGTTGTCCTTCGTAGCTGCCACTTCGAAAAGTTCCTTCGAGGACATCGACCTTTCGGTTTTCCTCGCACTGGCTAAAGTGCCTCACGGATACAAACCCCTTCAGGCCGACAGGAACGCCGCCTTTGGAATAAAGTTCGTGCTTCTGGAGAAGTTCAACCGCAGTTAATGATCCGACCGGGATGAATCCATCAAAGCAGCCAACTCCAAGCAGTCGGTTTTGAAGGTGACTGTCGCCGTAGAAAGCCACAGTCGAGTCTCCCGAGACAAGGCCAACCAGGACGCGAGTCGTCGCAACGAATGCACGCCCCTCCGCAGAGGATTTGCACCTCCTGAGACACAACATGCCTGGCGCACAAAAACCGCGGCCCGCCTTTCGGCGGGCCGCGGTCCGTTTCCCTGCTTCCTTGCGAAATTAGCAGTCGTAGTACATGTGGAATTCGTACGGGTGCGGGCGGAGCCGCAGGGCGTCGATTTCCTTCTTGCGCTTGAACTCGATCCAGGTCTTGATCACGTCTTCCGTAAACACGTCCCCCTGCAGCAGGAACTCGTGGCTCTTTTCGAGGTTGTTGATCGCCTCTTCGAGCGAACCAGGCGCCTTCGGCACCTTGGCGAGTTCTTCCGGCTCGAGGTCGTAGATGTCCTTGTCGAGCGGGTCGCCGGGCTTGGTCTTGTTCTTGATGCCGTCGATCATCGCCATGAGCATGGCCGCGAACGTGAAGTACGGGTTGCTCGACGGATCGGGGCAGCGGAACTCGACTCGCTTGGCCTTGGGGCTCTTCGAGTACATCGGGATGCGGATCGAAGCGGAGCGGTTGCGCTGGCTGTAAGCCAGGTTGACCGGGGCTTCGAAGCCGGGGACGAGCCGCTTGTAGCTGTTCGTCGTCGGGTTGGAGAAGCCGCAGATGGCCGGGGCATGCTTGAGCAGACCGCCGATGGCGTAGAGGCCGGGTTCGCCGAGGCCGGCATAGCCCGAGCCGGCGAACAGGTTGGCGCCGCCTTTCCACAGCGAGGTGTGGACGTGCATGCCGGTGCCGTTGTCGCCGAAGATCGGCTTCGGCATGAAGGTCACCGTTTTGCCGTATTTGCGAGCGGTGTTCTTCACGATGTACTTGTACTTCATGACCTTGTCGGCCATTTCGATCATCGGCGAGAACTTCATGCCGATTTCGCACTGGCCGGCGGTGGCCACCTCATGGTGGTGAGCTTCGACCGGAATGCCCGCTTCGATCAGGTTCAGGATCATTTCCGTGCGGAGATCCTGGAGCGTGTCGGTCGGCGGAACGGGGTAGTAGCCTTCCTTGTGGCGGACCTTGTTGCCGAGGTTGTGTCCGCCTTCGTCGCGGCCCGAGTTCCAGATGCCTTCGGAGCTGTCGAGGTAGTAGTAGGCGCTGCGAGCGTTGGCGTCGAAGCGGACGTCATCGAAGACGAAGAACTCGAGTTCGGGGCCGAAGTAGGCGGTGTCCGCGATCCCCGAGGAGATCATGTAGTTCACGGCCTTCATGGCGACGTGACGCGGATCGCGGCTATAAGGGACCTTGGTGATCGGGTCATGGATCGAGGCGATCATGACGACGGTGGCTTCCTTGAAGAAGGGATCAAGGAAGGCCGAGTCGGCCTGGGGGATCATGAGCATGTCGGACTCATTGATCGCCTGCCAGCCGCGGATCGAGGAGCCGTCGAACCCGATGCCGTCTTCGAAGATGGATTCGTCGACGTTGGCGGCGGGGATGGTGACGTGCTGCGAGGTGCCCGGGAAATCGACGAAGCGAAGGTCGACGGCCTTGACCTGCTTGTCCCGGATGAGTGCGAGAACTTCCTTCGGGGTCATGAAACGCTCCAGTGGTGGAAATAGGCTGCCGACACCTTATGTTTTAGGGGATCGGGAAGCCAGTGGGAGAGGGTAGAGGCTTTGTGGTGAATCTCGTTGGGCGAGCGTTTGTTGTTGTTCATTGCTCCCGTCTCCCCGTCTGGGAGAGGGCTGTTTCTTTCTTGCTCCCCTCTCCCCTTTGGGGAGAGGGGCTGGGGGTGAGGGGTAAGAGCGGTACTGACGCTTGTTGTGTTGCCGGCAAGCCCCAGGGTAAGCGCGAGCGCACCCTGGGGATCCAGACCGAACGCTGGGTCCACCGTCTGGGATCCCCAGGGTGCGCTGCGCTTACCCTGGGGCTTGGCGGATGAACCACACATCTCAGCACCGCTTGCTCCCCTCACCCCTCTCCCCAAAGGGGAGAGGGGGACAAAACCAATCAGGGCCCGATGGCCTGGCCGCCGCGTTCGCCGGTGCGGATGCGGACGCAGTCGTCCATGGGGAGGACGAAGATCTTGCCGTCGCCGACGGTGCCGGTTTCGCCGACGCGGGCGGCATGGACGATGGCTTCGACGGTCGCTTCGACGAAGGCGTCGTTGATGGCGATTTCGAGCTTGATCTTGGGGAGCAGGCGGACCTGGAACTCGGTGCCGCGATAGACCTCGGTGAAGCCGCGTTGCCGGCCGCAGCCGCGGACGTCGGTGACGGTCATGAGGTAGACGTCGCGTTCGTTGAGCGCATGCTGCACGGCTTCCAGTTTCTCAGGCCGAATGATGGCCACGATCATCTTCATTGAGAGAGTTCCTTTGAGGAAGGTGCGAATCGATTATTTTGCTTAGGGCGCTGAATGTTGCGGGCTGAGGTTAGCCGCGACGTGGAGCGGAGCGCGGGCAGCGCACCCTACGCTCGCATGGCATATTGTCCGCGCTCCGCTGCGCGTCGCGGCTAACCGTCCGTGGTTTGTTTTGGAGAGAACCGGGGAGGGCGAGCGAGCCCGGCTCCCCGGCGTCCCCTCTCCAGAAGATCAAGCTTCGAGCTTGGCGGTGACCTGAGTCTTCAAGCGGTCGCGGAGGAGGCGTTCGAGGCTGCCCTTCATGGACGCCTGATCGCCGCCGCGGAACTGGAAGCGGTTCCCTTGCACCGTCGTCACGTTCGGGTAGATCGCTTTGAACTCGGCCGGCACCTTCGTGCTCGGCTGACAGAGTTCGTTCCACACTTTCATGATCTCCGCCGTGTTGGCTCCTTCGACCACCACATGGAAGCGATGCAGACCGTTCGGCGGACGAACTGCGGCGCGAGGAGCGGTCGGATCGAGAGCGGCCGACTCGGCGGCGAGGCCGAAGTCGAAGCCCACTTCGCCGTGCTCCGTGCGGTCGAGGCCGATCGTTTCGTCCTCTTGGCTCGTCGTGAAGCCGATGAAGACGTCGATTACCTTGACGAAGACGGCGGTGACGACGAAGGCGAGAACCGCCGTGGCAGCCGAAGCGAAGAACTGAATCCCCACTTGTTTCAGCGGTTCGGTGGCGGCGTAGAAGTAGCCTTCGTTGACGACCGCGGCGCCGTTGACTTCCTTCCAGCAGAAGAAACCAGTCAGAACGGCTCCAAGGAAGCCGCCCACGCCGTGGACGCCGAATGCGTCGAGCGAATCGTCATATTTGAAGATGCTCTTGGCGAAGACCGAGAGGTAGCAGACGACGCCCGCGATGAGACCAATCACGAGACCAGCCCACGGCACCACATATCCCGAAGCAGGAGTGACGGCGACGAGGCCGGCAACGATGCCCGAGGCGAGGCCAAGGGCGGTGGGCTTGCCGCGGTGGAGCCATTCGACCAGCATCCAGGTGAGGCCGGCGCCAGCGGCGGCGGCTTGGGTGGCTGCGAAGGCGGAAACGGCGAGTTCGCCCGAGCCGCCCGCGCTCCCGCCGTTGAATCCGAACCATCCCATCCACAGCAGCCCTGCTCCGAGCAGCGTGATGACCATGCTGTTGGGGTGGAAGGCCTGTTCCGGATAGCCGAATCGGCGACGAAGCATGAGGATGGCAGCCAAGCTGGAGAAGCCGGCGGCGATGTGCACGACGGTGCCGCCCGCGAAGTCGAGCGCGTCCATGGCGCCCAGGTAGCCGATCATCTTCGTGCCGGCGCCTTCAACCGCGGTTCCCGCGAGAGTCTTGGTCCATTCCCAGTTCATGGCCCACACGCAGTGAGCCAGGGGGCAGTAGACCACCGTCACCCAAAGAAGGGTGAAGACAAGGTACGGGAAGAATCGAATGCGTTCCGCGACGGCGCCGGAGATCAGCGCGGGCGTGATGATCGCGAACATGCCCTGGAAGAGCATGTGCAGGTAGACGGGGATATTGGTGTTCGGCAGGAGGGAGGTCGGCTTGACGCCCTTGAGGAACAGCAGTTCGCTGCTCCAACCCAGGATGCTCTTGTCGCCGATCTTGATCCAGGGGTCGCCGAAGGCGAGCGAGTAGCCGATCGTCATCCAGAAGACGCCGACGACGGCGAGGCAGACCATGCTCTGCATCATCGTGGCGAGGATGTTTTTGCGACGGACCATGCCGCCGTAGAAGAGGGCGAGGCCCGGAACCATGAGCATGACGAAGGCGGTGGAAACCATCATCCACGCGCTGTCGCCCTTGACCTGGGCGACGCCGGCCTTTTCGTCGGCGACTTCAGTCGGGCTTTTCTTGGCTTCTTCTTTTTTCTCGACGACGGGGTCCGACTTCGGAACTTCCTGCGAGTAGGCGGGAGCGGCGGCGAACAGAGTCGCCGCGAAACAAAGCGCAAAAATTGATCGGCGCCAAGACAAGGTGAATCCTCCATCAGCGAGTGCGACTGCTTTGCAGGCTTGCTGCATTGCGATCGAGGAGAGGCGAGCACCTACCGAAGATGCTCCGCGCTGTCGGGGAGGCTACCGTGTTGTGCACGAACATGGTTGCATCCAGGACGTGCGGCACTAAAGCAAGGTCAGTGCCAAAGGAGTGAATGAAAGAAGAAGATGTGTTGCAAGTCGTTATCGCATAGACGATTGCGAATAGAAAAAACCGCGAAAAGGCAAATCAGATACCATTGCAGGCGATGATCGACATCGACAGGTTTGCCACGACTTCTTGCGTTCGCTGCATGCGATGCAGGCAGTGCATGCTCCGCGAAGGGCACGGGATTGCGGCAAGATGAAAACCTGTCAAGTAATGAGTTTACGTGCGATAGGCGGAAGATTCGTCGCAATCCGGAAAATCCGTTCAAGTCGTCCCGCCCGGACCACCGATAAGGATGATGGAACCCAGTAGATTTCGGGCGGAGGGAATTGCCATGCGGCGATATGTGTGGATCCTGGCGGCGAGCCTTGCCCTTTCCAACGTGGGCTGCTTCGTCAATCAATACTCCAGCGACCCGAACGTCCGCATGGATCAGCTTCTGAACCAGTCGGAAGACTTGCGGCAAATCCAGGGCGAATGGCGTCGCTTCTGGATGAACGATCAACCCTCCCACCTGACCCCCATCCGCGTCCACGGCGGCGTCGGCCCCGGCGGGTGATCGACAGGTAGGCGTCCAAACAACGAGCCCTTGGTTGCGTCCTTTGAGGACGCAACCAAGGGCTTTCGTGCGTTTCCATCAACTCCGAACGGCTGGCCTTACTTACGGCCCGCTTTCACTTCGAGCCGGCCTTCGTACATGCCGAAGCGGCCCTCCGCGTCATGTGCCTGGATGAGAACGCGGTAGTTGGCGGGGACGTTCGGCAGATCGAACGTCGCATGGCCGGCGCCGTCGATGATCGCCAGGTAGGGATGCCAGAGCAACGTGTCCTGGTATTCCACGCCGCTTTGACGGCGATAGGCGTACTCGCGGGCGAATCCCGTCCGGCCGTCCTTCGCATCTTTTTCGGTATGGGCCTCAGCCAGTTTCGGGTCCGAATTTGCGACGGCGCCTTTGCCATCGTTTTTCGCATGATCCTTATCGGCCGCGGAAGTTTCGCCGATGGTCTTCTTCTTGCCGCCGTTGCCCGCCCCGGTGGCGAGCCGCCCCACGTTTTGCTTCTGCGCATTCTCCGCATAGCGGCGCTGAAGTTCGTCCGCTGCCTTGCCCCGAGCCGGGAGAGCCGCGTCATAATTGTTGGAGACGACGCTGTTCCCGCGAAGCGCCGCCGCCATATCTCGGCGACCCGCCGCTTGCCGATCCTGCGCCTCTTGTTTGCCGGCCTTGGCGACCGCGCCTTCCGCGCGCTCCGTCCGCCGATCTTGGATCGTCTCGCTGGCGATCACAACCTGGAAATTCTCCGGCCCTTGCAACGCCTCCCGCTGCATTTCCTCGGGTTTGGCGATGTTGAGCCGCGGATAGGCGGCGCCGGCCATGCGCTCGGCTCTGTCCGTCGTGTCGTTCACATCCTCCGGCTTGAGCACGAGCAGGGCCATGCACGCGGCCAATCCGCCGAAGGCAAGCCCATAGGAGAGCCCGGCCGGGCGCTGCCGTAAGGTGGCGACAACGCCGAAGCAGATCCCGAGAACGCCGATCAGCAGGAAGGCGACCGCGGCGCCTGCCTGCGCGATTCGGCCCCATTCGGCGGGGCGAGTGCGAATCGCCGCGAGCGATTCGCTGGCACGTTGCAGCAGGGCCTCGGCTTCCGATCGTTGAACGGATAACCGAGCACGTTCGCGATTCGCTTCGTCTTCCAGTTTCTGAGTCTGGCTGACGACCGCGGCCTGAAACTGTTTCCGCACCTTCGCCAAGGATTCGTTCGCCTGGCGGAAGAACATGGGATCGGCATGGGCGTATTTCGCCTCTTCGGCCGTCTTCTTCTGTTCGACGAATCGCCGCCAGCCGGCAGTTCCGAGGAACAGGTCGATCGCTTGCCGTGACGTATCGGAATCGGCGGTCGGCAGCATGACGGCTTCTTCGATGTCGTCGCCGCCACGCACTTCGTTGAGCAGCAGGAAGTGGGTGCCGAGACCGTATTCGGCCCCATCGGCGAGATAGCGCTCATCGACGACGGAGGCGAGCCCCCAACCGCGCGCGGCGTGCTTGGATTCGTCCACCACATTCAGGTGAAGCGATGCCTTCTGCCCCGCAGCGGCCTGGCCGGTGCCGGTTTCCGCTTTCACGGTAAGCGATCGGCTCGGAAGGCGATAGACGAGCCGTTCGGCAACAGGGCGATCGCCGGCGGGGCTCAACTCGAACACGGTAATGCGATGCACGCCCGGCGTCGCGAGTTGCAGCTTCGCCTTGTTGCTGCCCGGCTTCGCCGCAATGCGGACTTGCTCGACGGGGCGGCCGCGGCATACGGCCGCCACCAGCAGATTCTTGGCGCTGCCGCGGACGTTGAGATCGATGGACAGGGTATCGCCGACTGCGGTCACGCTATCGCTCACGCGAAGCTGCACGCCTTCCTTGCGGATCGGCATCGAGGCGAAGACGTCCTTGTATTCGGTCGTCTCCTGCGACGAAGTGAGCCGTACGGAATACTTCTCGTTCGGATCGGGCACGAACTCGAATCGGCCGACGGCCTGGGCTCGTTCCGAATCGTAGATGACGGACTTCGAGTCGAGAACGATGACATGCCCCTCGGGGCGGACCGTCTCGCCGTGCGGGGTCCGCACGCGCCAGTAGACGCGGTTCGGCATGCCGGCAACGAGTTCGCCGCCTTCGGGGAAGAGATCGACTTCCAGCTTCGTCGGAATGACGCGGATTTCCTGCGTCATCCTGCGGCGTTCCTTGCCGTCCTTCAGTTCGACTTCGATTTCGACGATCGCCTTGTCGGCATCCATGTATTTGGGAAGCTGCACGGGAACCTGGGCGAGGCCGCTGGAATTCGTTTGGCCTCGGCCTTCGATTCGTAGTTGTTCCAGCTCCTTCAGTTCTTTTCCGTTGTTCTGGTTGCCGAATGGCTGCTGATACGTCTGGACGCGTACCCGCACATCCTGCTTGGGAACCGGCTGGCCGTTTTGGGTAAGCTCGAAGTCCAACGAGTTGGACCCGGCACGCAGAGCGCGGTTGTTGAGGGCGAAGCGGAGATCGTCGTTGTCGCGGACGAGTTCGATGGCACGGCGAACCGCGACGACGTCGTTCTCCGGGCCATCGCCTGTGATTTCGAGCATGTACGCGCCGCCGGCGAGGCTGGGCAGCAAGCTGAGTTCGCCCGCCGCGATGCCCCCTTCGCCGCTGGCGACGACGCGATCCAGGACGCGATTTCCGTTGCCGTCCAGCAGGCCGACGCGGATCGGAATCGGCTTCTCGGGCGGCTTGAGGCTGTAACGCTGAAGCACCAGCACGCGGAAAAAGAGCACTTCGCTCGGCAAATACGTCGCCTTGTTGGCGGCGAGGTGGGCGACATAGTTCGACGGCGCGACCGCGAGGTTTTCCTCAACGCGGATGCTCTTGTTGGCGCCCAACGTCTGCGCTTCGACAACGACCCGAAGGCTCTTGCCGTCCAGGTGCGGCGGAATCTTCATCTTCGCGTCCCCTTTGACGAGCGCGATTTGCTCGTTCAAGACGCGGTTGGTGTTCTTGTCCAAGGTCTTCATTTGAACGCGGGCCGACTCCTTTTCGCCGGCCGCATTCCGCACGGAGACGTCCAGGGTTTGGCCGTCGGCGTAGGAATAGGGACCGGCGCCGGCGACTTCGACCTGTTGAAATTGCGTGCTGGCCTTCTTCGCCGTGGAGCGTGCATCGCTTTCGAAGCGTTCCTTGACCTTGGCGAACTCCGCATCGACTTCCGCGATCTGCTGTTTCGCCTGGGCAACGTCCGCCTGCCGTTGGGCAACTTGCGTCTGCTGATCCTGGAACAGGAAGATGCCGAACCCGATGAGCGAAGCGAGCGCGATGCCTGCGACCGACCAGGACAAGGTCCATGCGAGGCCGCGTTTGCTGGGGGCGACGGGAGCGGCGGCAGTAGGGGTCTGAAGGGGAGCAACCGCGGGAGCGAGGGCGGGAACAATCGTGCTCGGAACGGTTTCGACCGGCGGCTGGAACGGGGCCACGTCGCGGATGGCGAGCGCCGCCCGCGACAGGCGATCCTTCGATCCTTCCGCCTTGGCCAACTCCGCTCGACACGCCGGGCACTCGGCCAAGTGAGCCTGCAACTCGCCCGTTTCCTGCTCATCGAGCAAGCCGTAGACGAAGTCGAGCATCCAATTCTTCCAACGATCGCACGTATCCATGGCTTTCAGCGATCAGCATTCAGCCGTCAGCTTGGAGCGGTCAGCACTCAGCGATCGGCTATCAGCAAGAATCCGCCTCAGCTCTGTTTGGCTGACTGCTGATCGCTGACCGCTGACCGCTCTTACTGATCGCTGAACGCTGACCGCAGACGGCTAACGGCTATTCTCCCGTTTCTTTGAGCACGCGTTTCAGCTTCTGCAGGGCGGTACGCATCTGCGTTTTCACCGTCCCCACCGGAGTGCGACGCAACTCGGCGATTTCCTCGTACGTCAAGTCGCCGTTCTGGCGCAGCAAGAAGACCTCCTTTTCTTCCGGCCTCAGATCCTGAAGGGCCTGCCGCAGGAGATCCTGCGATTCCTTCTCCTGGAGGATGTGGTCCGGCGACGGCATGGCCGAGGTCTCCGGGGGCGTCTGGTCCCCCATCATCTTGGCCCGCCGGCGCCAAGCATTTCGCTGCAAGTCCTTGGCGGCATTCAATCCTACGCGGAAGATCCACGCGCGGAGATTTTGGACGCCGTCGAGGCTGTCGCGGGTGCGCCAGCACTTGATGAAGGCATCCTGAGCGACATCCTGAGCGTCGTCATGGCTGCCCAGGACGAAGTAGAGGGTGCTGACGAGTTCCGCTCGCACGTCGTTGAACGCGCGCACGAACTCCTCGCCTGCTGCCGCGGCACTCGGTGCTCGAGTCTTCCCTTTCTGGGTGCTCACGGCCAACTTGCTCATGCCTTCACCCTTTCCGACGAACGAGGGGAAGGAACGGATTGCGGCGAGGCCCGAATTCAAGCCTCGGTTTTCGAATCTCAGCGCATTCGCCCTACAGCCACGACGACCCAGGCCAGCGCCGGCCAACCTGGAACGCGACTGAATCGGGCCATTTTCGGATCAGAAGAAACGGCTGTCCATCCCAAACCCAATAACAGATATACCCCGAGTGCGAGCAATGCGATGGAGAGTGCCCACTGGTAATAGCGGCGAAACAAGCATTCCTCAAGAGACCCGTTCACGGGCCTTCTCGCGGTTCGGCTTGAGCCACCGGCCCTTGAACCGCTTGAAAACGGCTGAAGCCAAACGGCGAGAAGGCCCGTGAACGGGCCTGGATGCGCGACGTTTGCGTTAAAAAACCCGCCGTCAACGGCGGGCCTCAACGCTTCGCGAAAGCCCCGTGAACGGGGCTGGGAAGCCGATGACGTCACACGCAATTTCCCTTCAACAGTTGTGCACAGCGGAGGCCTCGCCCCTCCGCTATGACAACGGTTGGAGGAACCTGGCGTGCAGCGTCATCGGCTTCCCAACCCCGTTCACGGGGCTTTCTGAATTTCATGGGAGCACATTCCTTGGTCGAAAGCTCGGCGGTGCGGAACTCGCCTCTCCTACGCGAATGACCTCAGGTTGTGACACGGAATCAGCCAACGGGAAATCGAACCGGATTCGCGATGCGCAAGAGCCGCGCACGTAGTAAGCGGTTCGCATGTCGACTCGCCGGACCGCTTACTACGTGCGCGGCTCTTGCGCATCGCGAATCGGGAGGCGATTGTCGCCTCCCGATCCTCGCACCACCTTTTGCATTGCCGGTTACTTCACCGGGTCTCGCTTATCGAGCCCGGACCAGATCCCCTGCGTCGCTTCGATGTCCCCGGCCAATTCCTGAAACGCGGCAGTCATTCGATTGAGGTCTGCAGGCCGATCGATCCGGTGACCGATTTCGAGCAAGTCTGATTTGCCGGCCCGGACAATGCGGAAGAACGTCGGTCCAATGTCCGCCTGGGACTTCAGCATCTTGAGGAGCACCTCGGCAGGCAACTTGCTCGCATCGGCAAGATTCGCCACTGGACAGTTCACCCACACGTACCCATCGTTCACGGAAATCGTCAATGGAATATTCATTCCTTTGTGCGCGTATCGGAGCGTGAAAATCACCGCGCCTTTGCCGGCCACCTGCTTGGCCTCCGCGTCGATTCCCTTGAAGTAGTCGAACAACTGCTCATTGCTCACCTTCTTCGCCGCGGCCGGGGGCGCCGGCGTTTCGTTTGCTGGTTGGGCGAGCACATAGGCGCCTGCGGTCAGGATCAACGCCAGCGAAAAGACCATCTTGCAAAGCGTGGAACGGATCATCGGAAAATCTCCTGTAGCAAAAGCATTGTCGGCGAACCGCTGAGGCGACCCTCGCCCCTTCAAGTTCGCAAGCCTTACGCCAGGAGATCCCCGCTGTGACAGGATCATTCCGAAGATTCGTTCTGCGCCTACAGATGCTTGCAGACCTGTCCTTGAGGGGCGGAAAGGAAGGCGGCCCGATGGGCATCGGTCAGATCAAGCACTCGATTTCGTGAGCGGCGAGAACGGCGATTGCATCGATTGCATCGGTTCGATCGCCCTGACGTCAGCATGGGTCCGCTTTTCGAATCACTTCGTTTCAAGTCGGCGTGAAGCCTTGCCGACTGGGCAAGATCGTGTCGATCTAGGGCTGTTGCGACTTGAGAAAAAATCAACGACTTCGCTCGAAAAGTCGGCAACGGTCAGGAAGATTCGTCATCCTTCCGCGCTGATTCCCTGCCTGAGAAGCGGCAGCCGCGCATAGTTGGGCGTCGCCGCAGGAAAGGCTTCTCCGCGGGCGAGACCTTCCTCGGCAGTCAACCGTTCGAAAGGCATTGCAATGAAGAAGATTCTTTCGTTGGGCGTGCTTGCCCTGGGCCTGGTCGCCCTGAGCGAACGTCCGGCCCATGCGTGGGTGAATGCGAAGTTCGGCATCGGTCTCAACTGGCAGATGCAGAGCGGCGGCAACAACTTCCTTTGGGGCCTGTTCCGGAACGGCCAAGTCCCCGGCCCGGAAGCCTTCTACCAGGGCGGACCCTACACTCAGCCGGGCTATCAGCAAGGCCCGCAGGGGTTCCCCTACTTCGGCTCCGCCCCGACGACCCCGGCGCCCACGACGGCCGAACCGCCGCAGGCTCCGCAGCAGAATACCCACATGAACGCCGCCTACTGGCAGCCGACCTACTTCCACAACGCCAGCTACGCGCCGAACCCGAGCTACGTGCCCAGCTCCAGCTACGTCCCCAGCTACTATTACCAGCCGACTTGGAACTACTACGGCTGGTAATCGATGCCCCGCCAGGGGAGAGGTTGCAAGGGCCCGCGTACCGGAACGCGGGCTCTTTTCTTTAAAGAGTAGTCCTCGCTTTCCGCGTGAGGTCGGCGGCGATGCAAGGTCGGACCGTTCTGCCTGTCGTGGCGACAAGTTGATTCACTTGTCGGATTGAGTCCCGAAAGCAGCCATTCGAACAAGTTAATAAACTTGTTCCCACGGCATCTAAATCGTCTTGCGTGTGAATTGCTCGGGCGAAAACATCGGATTCAGTTGCAGGTCGGTGAAGAAATACTCGCCCAGCAGTTCTTCAGCCGCGTTCTCGACGATTGATCCCACTTGCAATCCCGTCTCCGGATCGATGAACAACGTCAGGCGATTGATGCCGTCCACCTCCGGCGGGTCGTAGGGGGTTCGCTTGAACTGATGGACGGGACGGTCGCCAAACACTTCGAGCTTCACCAGGCCTTCGTAGCGAAGATGCAGCGTGCCGCGTTCCTTGGCGGCTCTCATGCTTTCGATCGTGCTGCGCATGCCGTTCAAGATTCCGAACTTGGTCACCGGGTAACGGCCTGACGCTTTCGATTCGGGCCCCTCGGGGTCTTTCTCGAAGACGAACAAACTGAGCGTCTTGGGCCGGACGAGCATGTTTCCCTTGTTCTCGCCTTCCACGTAAAGCACCTTGCCCGCCCGGCCCTCCCCTTCCTTCCAATTCATGTGGACGCTGAAGGGCTTGGCGCGGAAGTGAACGATGATCTTCTCCGGCTTCAGCAGTCTGCCGTCCACCCATTCCCGTTTGCGAAACGTCACGATGTAGCCCTGCGTTTCCTTCTCGCAACGGGATAGGCAAGTTTCGAGATACCCCAAAGGGTCATCGCGGATCGGATCGACCGGCTTCGTCAGCGAGGCGGGTTGGGCGACGACTTCGATCGTGTGCCGCGTCGGCTTCGCTTCTTCGCGATTTCGCGTGCCCCAATAGATGCCCGCGGCGACCACAAGAATGAGGAGGATGGGAAACCAGCGCCGCATGGGAAGCCTCGGGTTTTCCGCAAGATGGGATGCCGAAAAGAGTGCGATCGAAAGACAATCGCCATTGCATTTTCGGATCGAGAGCTTAAGCTGCCCGGCCTTGAAAAGGAAGCGAGGTTTTGCTTGCCCCTGGGCGGTTGCCAAAAGACGAAGACGACGGTGCCGCGACCGCATCTCGCTTTCGCTGCGCGCCGAGTGGTGCTGGGCCTTCTGCTTCCGCTGCTTTTCGCGGCGTTCAATGTTGGATGCACCCGGCACCTGGCCGCATCCGTTTCGGCCCCCCCACCTCCCGCGATTTGCGTGGGCGATCCCATCATTCTCTTCGTGGCCGACGGCGCGGGCAACTTCCAGAGTTGCTCACGAACGCTTCGTGCTGCGATCAGCGAAAAGCAACTGCCGATCGAAGTCCGCACCTTCGAGTGGTCGCATGGCTATCTCCGCGTGCTGGCGGATCAACTCGGCTATCAACACGCTCGCGAACAGGGCAAGCGGCTCGCGGCCGAAATGGAAGCGACGCGGCGGGAACAACCGAACGCTCACATCCATGTATTGGCGCATAGCGCCGGCTCGACGGTGCTCCTGTCGGCCCTTGAGCACGTCTCGCCTGGGACGGTCGAGCATGCGTTTCTCTTGGCGCCATCGTGCTCTTCCGAATACCACCTGCGCCCCGCACTGCGCAATGTCGGCAAGGCGTTGCATCTGCACTGCAGCGAACATGATTTCTGGCACCTTGGGCTCGCCATCAAATTCGTCGGCACGACCGACCGGATGTTTCTCACGCCCGCCGCGGGCCGCATCGGCTTCACCTTCCACCCCGAATCGGGAGAGGACCAGTTGCTCGCCGCGAAGCTGGTGCAACGCCGCTGGATGCTTTCCGACTTCCTGCTGAAGAACGATGGCGGCCACTACGGGGCTTATCATTCGCCCTACGTGGATCAGACGATCTTCCCCTATCTGCTCGGGCGCCCGGCCAGGAGCGAAGAGTGATGCGAAATCTGCTTGCCGATGTCCCGCTCGGCCTCGCCGAGGAGCAGTTCCTGCCGTTGCTGGCCGGCTCTGCCTTTCGCGTCGAGCAGATCGTGTCGCATGGGCGCGCATCGCCGGAAGGTTTCTGGTACGACCAGGACGAGCACGAATGGGTTTTGCTGCTTCAGGGGCGCCGCGCGCTTGGCATTCGTCGATCGCGCCCTTGAGTTGAAGCCGGGGCAGGCGATCGCTAGCCTCGCTCATGTGAAGCATCGCTACTTCTTCTTCACCAAGCCGGTCAGGCCGACGACGATTTCCTTCGTATCGGCGGCTTTCACGATCGCGCTGTTGGCGCGTTCCAGCATGTTCCGTTCGATGGACGGCTTCCATTGCTTGACGGCCGAATGCAGCCCGTCGCCGATGATTTTGGCCGCCGAACCGCCCACACCTGCGGTGTGCTCGACCACCAGGTCGTGATACTGAAGGTTCGCTTTCGTCACGTTGAGGCGAAAGACGAGCAACGGCAGGCCCGACTTGTCCTTGTCGATCTTGATGATGTTGTCGACTTCCATGTCCATGACCAACTGCACCCGCGCACGCGTGTTGCCGGCGAAAAGACGCACGCCGGACTCCCAGACTTGGTGGTCGAACTCAATGCCTGCCTGGAAACCGAGTTTGGCTTTGAACGACTGCTTCTCGGCACTCGCTTGCTGCATGTCGTAGAGCTTGAAGTGAAAGGACCGCTGCAGTTCCTGCGGGACCACCTTGATCGCTTTCCAGTAGCCATCGTTTTTCGGCGCCCTCTCCCATACCGGCTTGATGCCGCGAAACACCAGCCGAACGAACGATTCCCGCTGTTTGCCCCAGTTGTCCTTCTTTTCATACAGCACCGCCGGCATCGCTTCGACGATCAGGGGACGCATGGCGGCGGACACGCTTTCCAGCGTTTCGGAGACCTGCGCTGCGGCTGGCCCGACTGCTAGGAGAGAAAGAAGAAGCGCGAGGAAAAGGCAGATCCGCATGGGCCGTCTCCAGAAAGGCGGAGGGCATCTTGCCCGATATCGGTCGCCGTGTCGCCGCAACTTTCATCCGAATCACGCAACGGCGGAAAGTAATTGCGCGATTTGGCCGTCGTTACCGGTATGGAGTTGCGCCGGACATTTGCCCCCGGGCGGAAAAAAAGCCACACTTGACGAACTCTCGCGCCCACGAGGTAGGTCATGAAATCGTCCGGAAAAGTAGGCCGGTTCGCCCGGCAAATTCGAGCCGCATTGCAGCAGCGGTCGGTGGTGACGGAAGCCGAATTGGATCAACTGCTGCGCACCAATTCCGTCATCATCGATCCCGACTGGCACCTGGACGTGCAAACAGCCCTCAACGAACTCGCCAAGCAGCAGCTCATCTTCCGCATGGGCCCCATCGTCGTCCTGTTGCCGCAACCGATCGGAACGCAAGACGGCGAACCGGTGGTTTCGTTTGCTCAAATGCTGGAAACGGTGCGGGCCGTATTGCATCACCAACAACGCGAAGCCGCCCAGGCCGCCCAGTGCATGTACGATCAGATGCCCGAGGGACGGCCCTCGTAGGGTAGCTCGAATCAGTCTGCTCGCACTCCGTTTGGTTGGCACGCGTGCCGCCTCGTGCCACACAAACGATGCGACCCAAGCGCAACCCGATGCTGTCCGCAGGCTGACTGCTAAGGCTTGCCTTGCAGCTTCGCCTCAGTGAACTTCTCGAGCTTTCGCGCATCCGAGTTGAACTTGCGAATGCCGTCGCTCAGCTTCTCCACGGCCATCGCGTCTTCATTGTGCATCCAGCGGAACGATTTCTCGTCGAGGTGGATCCGCCCCGCCTCGGACTTCTTGGCTTGTTCGGGCGACAGCTTTCGCGGCAGGTCGCCCTCCGTCTTGGCGAGTTGATCGAGCAGCTCGGGGCTGATCGTCAAAAGGTCGCAGCCGACAAGCCGGACGATTTGCTCGGTTTTCCGGAAGCTGGCGCCCATGACCAGAGTCGGGTAGTCGTACTTCTTGAAGTAGTCGTAAATCCGCGTCACCGATGCGACGCCCGGGTCCTCGTCCGCCGGGATTTCGGCGCCCTTCTCCTTGCGATACCAATCGTAGATTCGGCCCACGAACGGAGAAATCAGCGTCACGCCCGCCTCCGCACAGGCGACGGCCTGAGCGAAGGAGAAGAGCAACGTCAGGTTGCAGTGGATGCCCTCCTTTTCGAGCCGTTCCGCCGCCTTGATCCCTTCCCAGGTGCTTGCGATCTTGATGAGAATCCGCTCGCGGTTGATCTTGCCCGCTTCGTAAAGCTCAATGATTCGGTGAGCTTTCCGAATCGTCCCTTCGGTGTCGAAGCTCAGGCTCGCATCCACCTCCGTCGAGACCCGGCCTGGAATCACTTTCAGAATTTCCACCCCGAATGCGACCAACAGACGATCCATGAACGCTTCCGTCCGGTTCGCCCCGGCATCGTCGGCCGAATCGCGAATGGAATGATCGACGAGGTGAGCATACTGCGGCTTCTGAGCCGCCTGCAGCAGCAATGAGGGATTCGTCGTCGCGTCCTGCGGCTTCGAACGAGCGACCGCTTCGATGTCGCCGGTATCGGAAACGACGGTGGTGTAGCGTTTGAGCGATTCGAGCTGATTCATGGCATTCGTCTCTTGGCAAGAATACGGCGGAGCGGCATGACGGCGGTGGCCGTCTCCGTCATACTACATGAACTTCACGACAAAATTGGGTGGCATGCCCTGAACGTAGTGAAGGGCGTGGTGAACCGCCCGAAAGCTCAATGCGAATTGGATGCTGCGACAGCACCGTTTCCACGCCCTTCACTACGTTCAGGGCGTGCCACCCAAACGATGCCACCCAAACGATGCCACCCAAACTCTTTACTTTGGTCGCAGCTATTTCAGCAGCTTGAGGAATCGCTCGTACGGCTGCGCCCACCGTTCCGGGTGCTGCGGCTCGAAAGTGCGGACCTCGAACGAATGGCGGACGATCTCGCGAGCATCCGAAAGATTACCGATCAGCTTGAGGCCGATCGCCTGGACGAGGACGTTGCCGATCGCGGTCGCTTCCACGGGCCCGGCCACCACGGGGCGGTTGCAGGCGTCGGCGGTCAGCTGGCAGAGGAGCGTGTTTTGGCTGCCGCCGCCCACGATGTGGACGGTGTCGAGCCGATGTCCGACCATGTCTTCAAGCCGCTCCAGCACCCAACGGTAACGAAGGGCGAGACTTTCCAGGGCGCAGCGAACCGTGGCCCCGGGCGTTGCCGGTTCCGGCTGATCCGTTTGCCGGCAAAACTCGACGAATGCACGCGGCATGTCGGCGGGCAGAATGAACGACGTGTGATCGGGATCGACGAGGCTCGCGAATGGGACGGCCTCCTCCGCGAGTTTCATGAGGTGCTCGTAGGTGTAAGACACCCCCTGGTTTTCCCAGGTGCGCCGGCACTCTTGCACGAGCCAAAGGCCCATCACGTTTTTCAGAAGGCGGATCGTGCCGTCGACGCCGCCTTCGTTGGTGAAGTTGTAGGCGAGCGTCTTTTCGTCCGTCCGCGGTTCGCGCGTCTCCACGCCCATCAACGACCATGTTCCGGAACTGATGTACGCCCAGCGCGTCCCCTGCGAAGGGACCGCCGCCACGGCCGCGGCCGTATCGTGCGTGGCGGGTGCGATCACGGGAATTGAGGGCAGGCCGGTCTGCGCGGCAAGCTGCGAGCGGATGGGGCCGAGCACGGTCCCCGGCTGCACCAGCGTGCCGAGCACCTTTTCCGGAATCCCAAGCTTCGCGAGCATCGGGCGAGCCCACGTGCGTTTGCCCGGGTCGAGCATTTGGCTTGTGCTGGCATCCGTGTATTCGTTGACCTTGATGCCGGTGAACCAGTAGTGGAACAAATCCGGAATGAACAGCATCGTCTCGGCCATGTCGAGCAACGGCGACCCGCCGCGCTTGAGGGCGAGGAGTTGATAGAGCGAGTTGAACCGCATGAACTGGATGCCGGTTTGCCGAAACAACTCAGGCTTGGGGACGACGGCGAATGCGTCGTCCATCGTCGATTCGGTGTGCGGGTCGCGGTAATGGCGGGGATTGCCGAGCAGGGTGCCGTCGCGGCCGAGCAGGGCGAAGTCCACGCCCCAGGTGTCGACGCCGAGGGAAGAGAGGTCGCCATGTTCGGCCGCGGCTTTGCGCAAGCCGACGACCATTTCCTGGTAAAGGCGAAGGACATCCCAGTGAAGGGTGGCGAGCGTCTGCACTCCGCCGTTGGAGAAGCGGTGCACGACTTCGAGATGCAGCTTGCTGCCGTCGAACTTGCCGACAAGTCCGCGGCCGCTCTCGGCTCCGAGGTCGAATGCGAGAATTTTCTTAGTAGCTGTCATGGGAGAGTCATTCGGAGAGACAACGCGGATCGCCCATGATTCTATGGCAGGGGCCTCGAATTTCATCCGCGGCGATGACCAGTGCAGACGCCGTAGGATGTGCCGAGCGACGGCCGGGCTTACAGGTGCAGGTTTTTCGGTGGAGGGAGAGGGTAGCCAACGGGCGGGTGAGGGGTGCTTCGGTAGACGTGTGCTTCCTTAGATGCCCCGTTCCCCGAACTTTCATGTTCTAAAGGACAAGTCTTCCGAAGCGCCACGGACCCGCCCTTTGGGCGCCCTCTCCCCCGCGGTGACTATTCGGCATGGGCCAACTTGATCCCTGCGGGGGAAAGGGGACGCTTTACTTCGCCGCCGACCAAGGCGATGCCCCGTCACTGCTTCTCCGCGATGCGGAAGACGGCGTCGGCGCTGCCGACGTTGCCGGCGGCGTCTTTCACGCGGACGACCATCACGTGCGTGCCGGGCCGGAGCGACTCGGTGCGGATCCGCAGCGATTCTTGTTTGCTGTCGAACAAGCCGTCGGCGGGAAACGCACTGGACCAGCGGCTTCCGTCGATCGCATACGACGCTTCGACGAGGCGGACCAACGAACCGGTGGCGGCGACGTCGATGGTCGCATGCGTCCCGTTGATGTTCGCGACCTTGGCGGCAACGGCGGGCGGTTCGTTGCTGACGGCGATCCAGCCGCTGACCTTCTCGGCCGTGAGCGCATCCTCCGGGGCGTTGTCGCGGCGATCGCTGGCCACGACCTTGGCTTGATAATGGCCCGAAGGCATCGTCGCGGGATCCCAGTCGTAATCCTTCTTCTCCAGGTTTTCCTCGAGCAGGACCCAGTCGGTCCATTCCTTCTTGCGGACGTAGAGCCGATAGTTCAGTTCATCTTCGTTCGGATCGACGGCCGCCCACTTGAGCTTCAGCTTCTTGGGGCTGTCGAGGGCCGTGGCGTCGAGGTCGGGGACGTCGAGGCTGGTGATTTCGGGCGCCTGGTTCGTCGTTTTGTAGCGAACGACGATCTGCCGCAGTTCCGGCGTAGCGTCGGGCGATTTCGTCGTCAGCGTCACGCGATATTGCAGGTAGCGAGCAGTCGGCGCTTTCGCGAACGCGGCCGCGGGGTCGGTCTGCTCCGCGGACCAGTCGCTCCACGTATCGTCAGGATCGGCCACATTGCCCGCACGGACGGCCATGCTCGAAGTCGTCCCGGCCGGGGTTTCGCTCGCCCAGTGGAGCGATCCCCAATGGCTCGTCAGCTTCGCATCGAGCACATCGGAAACGAGCGTCCCCCTGGCGGCATAGCGGTTTTCGAGCACATAGATTTTGCCGGGATCGCCGGTGCCGAGCACCACGGAACCATCCCGTCGCTTCAGCATGCTGAGGATTTGGCCGTGGTCCAGCCGGGCGATTTCGGCCTTCTCCTTCGTTTCCTCGTGCACCTCGAAGAGTTGCCCTTGCATGCCGGTGCCGATGAGCAGGCGATCCTTGAGGCGAAGCAGCCGCAGCACCATCGCCTTTTCGCGGAAGACCTCGCGGACGGAGCCGTCCTTGCCGATGCGGTAGACCGAGTTCTCGCTTGAGCTTGGCGACGACGGGGCCGAGGCTCCGATCCCCTTGGTGTCGTCGGAGCCGAACGAACCGAGCGGTCCCGTTGCGGCTTTCGTCTTTTTGGGGGCCGTTTCCGGTTCGCCGTCCGGCGTCTTGCTCGAAGGGGTCGTGCCCGTGCCGCTGGTTCCTGTTCCGCTCAAAGGGAGCGTCGGGGGTTTGAAGCCCGAGGGGATCTTGCGCGTGCCGGGGGCACTGGTTCCTGCGTAGATCGCATCATCAGCGGCCAAGGTTCGCACTTCGCTTTGGGTCGCATCGTAGACGACGAAGCCTTTGTTCTTCGCATCGATACGGTAGACGAGTCCTTCCTTATCCACACCCGCGTAAAGCGCACCGCCGGCCCCCACCGCAAGGGTGAGGACATGATCCTGCTTCGTCACATAGTAGGGTTCGGCCTTGAGGTCAGCGCCGATGCGGTAGATGGTTCCCTTCGGCCCAGTGCCGGCGAACACCGCCCCCGTGGCCGGATCGGCAACCAGCGACCAAACATAGCTGCCGAGGTTCTCGCCGATGGTGCTGGTGGTCCCCTTCGCGTCGATCCGCACGATCTTTCCGCCGGGGCCCACGCCGGCGAACAGCGAGCCGTCCGCAGCGATGGCGAGCGACAGAATCTGCGTGTCTTTCATCGTCAGCACGGAAGCGGCGGCGCCGTCTTTGCCGATGCGATAGATCTTCCCATCCTCCTTGCCCGTTGCGGCATAGAGCACGCCATTCGCGTCCTCGGCCAAGTCCCAGACATGGGTGGCATCGAGGTTCGCAAGCAGTTTCACCTCGCGAGAGAGCCGGACGACACCCTGGCTGCTGACGACGGTCTTCGACAGCTTCGCTTTCTCGAAGGAACTCGCCGTGCCGTGATTCCAGCTTTTGACTTTCGACGCATGAGCCGCAAGGGGAAGGAGCAACGCCATCAAGGCCAGGGGGACGCGTCGGAGATCCATGCGAAAACCTCAGAAAGAAAACAACGACGGCGGCATTGTATCATTCCGCATGGGAAGCACGCTGCTCAAACTGTCCCACCTGAAGGTCTTGCGATGACGCCGAATGTCGTTTCGGCGCAAATGGCATCGCCAAAACATTTTGCAGCACCTACAATCCCCCGCCGCTCCGGAATGATGCGGCTGGCACTTGGTGTTTCCCCGCATTTTTGATACGATACTTGCACCGCGAACGCGAGGTGGTCGGCAGGATCGGGCGCGTTCCATCCCTTCGGTTCTAGACCTCCCGCCGCTCCCGGCCGGCGAATGCTCCCTTCAGCAACCAAACCCGGAATCGATTCGCACCATGCTTGAACTACGTCAATTTCCGGCCCAACTGAAATCGCTTGCTTCCGAAACGGAATCCGACCGCAACGAAGCCCTCCGCTTCTTCAAAGACGTCGAGATGGGCGAGTGGGTATCCGCGCCTGCGGATCAGGTCGAACGCGTCGTGAAGGCGGTCCAACATCAGCTGTCTCTCAAGCCGAAGCGGCCTGCCGTGCGCCAGGGGCTGCTCGCCATTCTCGCGAATATCGGCCCGAAGGCCGAGGGCGCGTTGCCCGAAATGCTCGAGATGCTCCGCGACCGCAGCAGCGACGGCACCCGCGAAGCGGCCGCCGTGGCCATCAGTCGCCTTGGCGAAGCCGCCAAGCCCGCGCTCGACGACCTGCTCGATGCCCTGGGCGGCGCCCGCTCCACGCTCGGCTGCAAAGTGCTCCGCGCCATCGCCGCCGCCGGCGTGTCCGACAAGAAAGTGAAGACCACGCTCGTCACCTTGTGGAACTCGACCGAACTGACCGAGTTCGGCCGTTCCCAAGTTGCCTATGCCCTGTGCAAGCTGGGCATCGAAGCGGAATATCTCTACGGCGTGCTCGCCAATACGCTGGTCAATCACAAGGAAGCCGCTCAGCGAAAAGCGGCGGTGGAAGCGATCAGCTTCTGCAATCCCAACTCGCCCGACGTCTGCGCCGCTCTGATGATCGCCATCGCCAAGGACAAGAACGACGACGTGAAGGCCCAGGCCGAGGAAGCTCTCGAAACGATGGGCGTCACCTTGGCCAAGGCGATCAAGATCGCCGCCAAGCAACTCGGCACTTCCAACTTCGCCGAAGCGGCCCTTCGCGGAGCGGGCGAAGCCGCGGTGGCCGACCTCACCGAGGCCGCCAAATCGACCGACCCCGCGACCGTCGAGAAGGCCGTCCGCACGCTCGGCGCCCTGGGCGAACCCGCCAAGTCGGCGGCTCCCGTCGTCACGAAGCTGCTGAGCCACAAGCAATTCGAAGTCCGCCTCTCCGCAGCCAAGACCCTGTGGAACATCGCCAAAGACGCCGAGCACGTGGTGCCGGTGCTGATCGACTTGCTCAACGACAAATGGTACTCCGCCAGCGCCGGAGCCGAGACGCGCCGTCAGGCCATGCAGACCGTGATCGAATCGCTGTGGCGCATTGGACCGGACGCGATGTCGGCCGTGCCCGCTCTCACCAAGAAGGCGAAGGACAGCAATCGCCTCGTCAGCGAAAGCGCCCAGCACGCCATCCAGAAAATCGCCCCCAACGGCGTCGGCAAAGCTGCCGCCCGCTAAGCGATCCCGAAACAAAAAGAGAGCCCGCGCATCCCCAAAGATGCGCGGGCTCTTTCCGCTTTGTGATCCTCTGTTGGGAACGCCCTCCGTGGCGTTCCGTGGGACAGGACGCGTCCGAGTAATCGCGTCCGCCATCCGCGATCACCGCTTGCGGCTTAGCGATCCGGAATCGACCATCCGGACCACTACTAAGCCGCAAGCGGTGATCGCGGAATGTGAATGTTAGGGGATGTACGCAACCAGTCCCGCGGAACGCCGCGGAGGGCGTTCCCTACAGCCCATTACGATCCTGAAAGTACCCGGACGCGCCGGCCCTCGATCTTCAGCCGCCCCTCGGCAAACCAACGAATCGCCTCCGGATACGCTACGCACTCCGCCTCGAAGACGCGAGCCGCAAGCGTATCCGCCGTGTCGCCATCCAGCACCGCCACCGGCCGTTGCAGCACAATGGGGCCGTGATCGTATTGGTTGTCCGCGAAGTGGACCGTGCACCCGCTCACCTTCGCCCCGAAGGCGATCACCGCTTCATGAACATGATGCCCGTAGTACCCCTTGCCGCAAAAGGCGGGGATCAGCGACGGATGGATGTTGAACACTCGGCCCAAATAATCGTCCGGCACTTCGATGAGTTGCAAGAAGCCCGCGAGGCAAACCAGGTCCGCCTTCGCCGCCCGGCAATGGTCGAACATCCGCCGGCTGAACTCCTCCCGGCTCCCCGCCTCCTTGCGGTTGACGACGTAAGCCGGGATCCCCGTTTTGCGCGCACGCTCCAGCACGAACGCATCCGCATTGTTGGAAAGCGCGACGACGATCTCCGCAGGAAGCGACCCGTCGCCGATGCGATCGAGCAGATTCTGCATCGTCGTCCCGCCGCCGCTGGCGAGAATCGCGATTCGCACGACTTGAGCAGACATGTATTGAACTCAGCAGTGATTATGGAGCCAATCCCAGCTTACGAATCGCCGAATCGACGCCGATTGTCATTTGCAGCAGGTAGGTCGAAAAGAACTCCAGCCATTCTGCTTTCCGATAGATGTGCAATATCGACGAGGGCGATCCCCACGGCGAATATGGCTCGCTCAAATACCGGCACCAAATGGAATCGATGTAGCGGGTACCGGTTCCAACAGCAGCATCAACGGACTGTCTTACGATCGCTTGTTCGTCCTCTTCAAGGCCACATATGTCTTTCGGAATCCAGAAAAGCATCTGCTTGGGCAGACGTCCCTCCTGCCCGGCAAGCACCACTTGCAGTTCGCCTGTTTGATGATCGAAGCAAACCGCGACCGCGTGGCTGAGCTTCTTTGTTGCGGCGAAAGGTCCACTTGCGCCCTTCACAGTCCAACCTGGGAGCACCTTGCGAGATACAATCGAACTGAGTTCGGCCAAGAACAGATCTATAAGGCGGGATCGAAGGTCGTCGTAAGCGTCTCCGACACTCAAGGCGAGGGACAAATTCTCCTCGCATTCCAGTGCGTGCTTGATGACGAATTCTCTTTCGAGCGATTGGCTCATAGCGGACCCTCGCTTACGAAAGGTGAGAATCGATGTAGGCGGCGAAGTTCTGAAGAAACGCTCGCGGATAAAGTGATTTGCAAACCTTGAAACACCGCTTTAACCAGGCCGAGAATTCTCCTCTGAATGTCATTACCTTGCATTTTCCGCTCGACCGAAGCGTTTCCCACGATGTGGCACAGATGCTTGATGCTGTCGGACCAGAGCCCTCTCGGCACAGGTAGATCATGTGCCAGCGGTCTTTAAACCGGCTTACAAGTTCATCGACATAATCCTTCACTTGATTCGGCTGATCGACTGCCCATGGCTTGTTTTCGATTCCTATTCCGAACGATCGGCCGTTCACAGAACCGATCAGGACAATGTCGATGCGTCGGAGTGGGTTGGCGATCTGCGTGGTGCAATCTTCGCGAACAACCCGAAACGCTTCGAGCGGAACGTCCGTCGCTATTCCCGCAATTTCGAGGAATTCGGCCAGGAACAGTTCACCTTGGCCGTGGTTTCCGTTTGGATCGAGCAAAGCAGCAATGATGTCGGACAGTCTGTTTTCGTCGGGCTGAATGAACTGAAAGACGTTGAAGTCAGGCGACTCGGATCGGACGCGCTCTTCGATTTCAGCTCGGCAAACAACCAGCTTCGCGCGAAGCGTCGATAAATACTCGAGGACCCGAGACTTGAAAGTCTCGCTCACTCCCGAAATTGGCGAATCGGACATCGAGTTCATACTTTGCTCGTCTAAGCCAAGATCTCCCGCACTACGTTTCCATGCACATCCGTCAGGCGGAAGTCGCGGCCGGCGTAGCGGAAGGTGAAGCGTTCGTGGTCGAAGCCGAGCAGGTGCATGATGGTGGCGTGCAAATCGTGGACGTGCACTTTCTTGTCCGCGGCCTGGAAGCCGAAATCGTCGGTGGCCCCGTGGATGTGGCCCCCTTTCACGCCGCCGCCCGCCATCCACATGCTGAATCCCCAGTGGTTGTGGTCGCGGCCGTTGATCTTGCCGGCATTGGCGCCGGGCGTCGGCAGTTCGACGGTCGGCGTGCGGCCGAACTCTCCGCCCCAGATCACGAGCGTGTCGTCGAGCATGCCGCGATTCTTGAGGTCGGTGAGCAACGCCGCGATGGGGCGGTCGGATTCGGTCGCGAGCCGGCGATGGTTCACCTCGATGTCGTCGTGGTTGTCCCACGGCTGCCCTTCGCCAGTCCACACCTGGATGAAACGCACGCCTTTTTCAAGCAGTCGGCGCGCGATCAGGATTTGGCGCGCCTGGGTGCCGGGGCCGTACATGTCGCGGATGTGTTGCGGTTCGCGCGAGATGTCGAAGGCATCCTCCGCGTCCCGTTGCATACCGTAGGCCAACTCGAACGACTGGATCCGCGATTCAAGCCGCGGGTCGGCGACCCGTTTTTCCTGATGGCGGCGATTGAGCTGCATGAGCAGATCAAGCTGCTGCCGTTGCTGAGCGGGGGACACGGCATGGTTGCGGATGTTCTCGATGAGCTTGTCGAGTTCGGTGTTCCGCGTGTTGATGTACGAACCCTGATAGGCGCCCGGGAGAAACGCGGACTGCCAGTTCTGCGTTTCCTGGATCGGATAGCCGCCCGGACACATCGCGATGAAGCCCGGCAAATTTTGGTTCTCGCTGCCCAGGCCATATGTCACCCATGAGCCGAGGCTTGGCCGAACTTGACGTGCCTCGCCGCAGTTCATCAGCAGCAGCGAGGGCTCATGATTAGGAACGTCGGCGTGCATCGAGCGGATGACGCAAAGATCGTCGGCACACCGCGCGAGATGCGGATACAGTTCGCTGATTTCGATGCCGCTCTGCCCATGCTTGCGGAACTTGAACGGCGACGGGAACGCGGCTCCGGTACGGCGTTCGGTCCGCAAATTCTCGCGCGGCAACGTCTGTCCCGCGTAGCGCTGAAGCAGCGGCTTCGGGTCGAACGTATCGACATGCGAAGGTCCGCCGTTCATGAACAGATGAATGACCCGTTTCGCCTTGCCGGGGAAGTGCGGCCGCTTCGGGGCCAACGGCGAGATATTGGGCGTCTCGGCCGCGCGAAGGGAGCCCTCGCGCGAAAGCAAGTCGGTGAGTCCCAACATGCCGAAGCCCATGCCGACCCGGTGCAGCAATTCGCGTCTGGAGAGATTGGGGAGCATGTCGTCGCCTTCGTCTTCGTTTTCGTGGAAACAAGTTTATTAACTTGTTTTGAATGTTCTTCGTTCCTTGAAGGCCTCACAAATCCCATTCCGACAAGTTAGATAAACTTGTCGCCACGAAACCCAGTCGCCGTCCGTCTTCGTGGAAACAAGTTTATCTAACTTGTTTTGAATGTTCTTCGCTTCTTGAAGGTCGCACAAACCCCATTCCGACAAGTTAGATAAACTTGTCGCCACGAAAACCAGTCGCCGTCCGCCTTCGTGGAAACCAGTCTATCTAACTTGTTTTGAATGTTCTTCGCTTCTTGAAGGTCGCACAAACCCCATTCCGACAAGTTAGATAAACTTGTC
>JAIEPT010000231.1 GCA_019748295.1 Gemmataceae bacterium
CGAGATCGAATCTCCGCGAACGGAAGATGGTTATTCGGACGCCTCCAGTCTGGCGGAACGCCACGGAGGGCGTTCCCTACAGTGCGTGATGTCGCGGATAAGATGTGCTTTTTGGAGCCGAATCCTACATGGCGTGGTCGAAGATCGTCGGACATCGTCCCTGGATCGACGCATTTGCCGAGGTGGTGCGGCGTCGCCGGCTCGCGCATGCGTATCTCTTCGTCGGTCCGCAAGGGGTCGGCAAGCGTCTGTTCGCGCGCGAACTCGCCAAGGCGCTGCTCTGCGAAAAAGCGACGCCCGAGAAGTTCGAGGCATGCGACGCCTGCGCGGCATGTCAACTTGTCGATGCCGGCACGCATCCCGACTTCTTCCTGGTCGGCAAGCCGGAAGACAAGAACGAAATGCCGGTCGAGACGATGCGGGAGTTGTGCGGCAACTTCTCGCTGAAGTCGTCTCGCGGCCATGGCAAGGTCGGCCTGCTCGACGATGCGGATGACCTCAATGAGGAGTCCGCCAACTGCTTCCTGAAGACGCTCGAGGAGCCGCCGCCGGGATCGATCTTCATCCTCCTCTGCACGAGTCTCGAAGGCCAACTGCCGACGATCCGCTCGCGCTGCCAAACGATCCGCTTCGCTCCGCTGACGGCATCCGAGACGAAGGAAGTACTCACGCGGCAGGAACTGGCGGACCCGGCATTGCTGCCGCGGCTTCTTCACTTGGCTAGCGGCAGCCCAGGCCGAGCGCTGGAGCTTGCGGATCCCGCGATTTGGGAGGCACGCAACTTCGTTCTGAAAGGGCTCGCACAGCCGAAGATCGATGCGGTGGGGCTCGGCAAGCATGTTGCCGAGTTTGCGGAAGATGCGGGTAAGGAAACCGTCCTGCATCGTCAGCGTGCATATCGCCTGCTTCGATTGCTGGTTCAGGCCTGGCAGGATGCGGCTCGGTTCACGGTGGGAGGAGAGCCTCCTTCGGCCGATGCGGAGGACGCGCGACTCCTGCAATCGTTAGCGGGGGGGCGGTCGCCGGAAACGTTTCTCTCGATGATGGAGCGAAGCCTGGAAGCGGAGACGCAGATCGGCCGATACATCCAACTGGGCCTGGTCCTGGAAGGACTGATGGAATCGTGGGCCCAGATTTTGGAACGAGGCCGCAAGGAGGCGTGATCTCGGACCTTGCCGAGTCTGCCGACCATGCGCTTCGGACGTTGCCGTCGCTTCCTCGTGTTTTTTCTGTGCGGCCTCACCGGCTGCGTGAGCACGCGTCCCTGCGTGGATATCAAAGATTACTTCAAACCAGGCCGGCTGTACGCGAATAAGGTGTCGCCCTACGGGGGCGTTTCCCGTCCGCAAGGCCCGTCGCTGACGCCGCCCGGCGGCGGCTATGTGCCGAGCACTGCTGTCCCGCCGCCGGTTCCGATTGTGGGCGGCGGGCCCATTGGTCCGCCCGGCCCTACGCCGTTCGCGCCGTTTCCCACGACGCCGGCTCCGCCGTCACCAGGCGGCAACACGACTCCGCCGGTGTTCCCAATTCGTTGAGAATCACCAAGCCCAGGGGCGAGCGCAGCGAGCTCCTGGGATCCAGAGTGAACCCAGGAGTTCGCTGCGCTCGCCCCTGGGCTTGGGCGTTCGTGTCGAAAATCACGTGTTCTTGATGCGCTGAATCGCGTCGCTTGACGATAACGCGAGTGGTTCGTCGTCCTTCCACAGCAGCGCAATGGTAGCCGCCGCGATCAAGGGCACGGCCCCGGCGAGCAGCAGCGGAAACATGTAGTTGCCGTCGGCGTCGATGCGTCGGCCAACCATCGCTTGCACGCCCGCGGTCGCGGCCCAGGTGAAGCAGCCGAGGAAGCCGGTCACTTTGCCCTGATGCCGGGCCGAAAGCTCCTGGGTAAACGCATAGTAGTGGGGAAAGAGCCCCAGCGATCCCGCGGCGATCAATAACAGCGAACCCAGCAGCAGTGGCCCGGCCGACATCCAGGGCATCGGCAACGCCAGCGCTGTCAATCCGGCACATGCGGAGAACGCCAGCAAACGCGAGCGATGGACGGATAGGCCGTGTTTCGAGAGCCACCGCGAAAGGAATCCGCTCGCCAAACAGCCAATGTCGGTCGCGATGTAGTACGCCACGATGAAGCCATTGGCGAACGTGGTTGGGTACTTGTGTTCCTCGCGAAGAAACTTGGGCAGCCAGGCGCGGAACACTTGCCAGGTGATGTTGATGGCCACGACGGTCACCATCAGGACGACGATGCGTCGCCATGAGGCGCCGGTTCCATCTCCAACTTCCACTCGACCGTACTCATCGCGAGGCGCGTCGAGATCGCCTTTGCGGATGAGCAGCAACCAGGGCACGATCCACAGCATGCCGACCCAGCCGATGATGATGAACGGCGACCGCCACGCCCCTTCGCCTGCATTCGCCGCCATCGAGAATTGAGCGACGAACGGCGTGGCGATCGCTCCCACCGAAGCGCCGCTTTGCAGAATGCTGTTCCCCCATGAGCGGTCTTCGCTGCTCAAGAGCCGTCGAGTGGTGATGAGGGCACATGGCCATTGGCCCGCCTCGAACAGGCCGAGAAGGGTGCGGCACGAAAGCAGGCCGAGGTAGAGGTCGCTCTTCTCGCTCTCGTAAATCGGCCGAACAGCGGCGCCGATCTCTTGGGCGTAGGCCGTTGCGATGCCGGCCAAGGACCAGCCGATGAGGACGGTCGGATACATCCAGCGGATCGAGACGCGGTCGGCGATGAAGCCCATCAGCAGGGAGCCGAGGGCGAAGGCGAGCGAGAAGGCGGTTTCGATGTCGCCGTATTCGGTGTTGGAAAGTCCCAGTTCGCGGGAGAGATCGGGGCTGACGAGCGAAAGCGTCTGCCGATCCATGTAGTTGAGCATGGTGGCGAGCAACAGCATCCCGCACACGGCGAGCGTCCACTTCGAGAAACGCCGCCCCTCGCTCATGCGTCCCATTCCTTGCCGTCCCAAGCGAGGACGCGTTCGAGAAGGGCGACGACGTCGGCGGAAAAGACCTGGAAGAGCGTCTCGCCTTTCTCGGCGGTCGCGAGATGCGGATAGCCGATGTGGCCCGGAACGGTGCGGTCCTTGGTGATCCAGGCCCGGCTCGCTGGGGCGAAGGCTTTGCCGAACTCGACCGGCGCCGCGTTCTTGTAGTCGCCCACAAGATGCGAGGCGATCCGAAGCATCATCGAGGTTTCGTACTCACAGGCATGCCCCATCTGCGTTTGATGGAGCGAGGGCATCTTCGTCCGCGGGTCGGTTCCCAAGCTCCAGTAGGTGCTGGAGAGGAGCAACAGATCATCCCGTTCGCGGACCTTTTGCCGCACTTCGAAGAGGGATTGCTGAGCGGGCAGGGTGTTGCCGCCGTGGCCGTTGACGAACACGATGCGGCGAAAGCCGTGGAAGATGAAGTTTTCCGCCATGTCCGCGATCAGATCGAGATATACGCGCGGCGACGCCGACATGGTGCCGGCGAAATCCAAATGGTGATGCGAATTGCCCAGCCATTGCAAGGGGGCGAAGAGCACTCGATCCGCGAGCTTCTCTTTTGCTCGCCGAATGATCTCGCCGCAGAGCAGGCTGTCGGTGAACAGCGGCATGTGATGGCCATGCTGCTCCAAAGCCGCGATCGGAAAGACGACCGGCGTGTCTTTCGAGAGAGCCGCCACCTGCGGCCAACGCATTTCCAGCAGTTCCATATCGGCGATCTCATGAAAGTTCAAGCCCCAGGGTAAGCGCAGCGCACCCTGGGGATCTGACCGCGGGCGCGATCCGCACGGTGCGCTGCGCTTACCGTGGGGCTTGGTGCGCCACGTCAACCCCTCTCCCCAAAGGGGAGAGGGGAGCCGGACCAGATCCTTACTTCAGCGCTTTCTTCACGGCGTCCTGAACGTCGTTCGACATCGGGTCGGTGCCGGAGGCCCAGCGGGCGATCAGTTGGCCGTCTTTGCCGATGAGGAACTTCTCGAAGTTCCAGCGGATGTCGCCCGGCTTAGCGCCGTTCGTTTCCGCCGTCGTCAAGTGCTGGAAGATCGGCGCGATGCCTGCGCCCTTGGCGGCGACTTTGGCCATCATCGGGAAGGTGACCTTGTACTTCGATTCGCAGAACTGCTTGATCTCGTCGTCCGTGCCCGGCTCTTGCTTGCCGAAATCGTTGGCCGGCACGCCGATGACGACGAGTCCGTCTTTGCCGTACTTTTCGTAAAGCTCCTGCATCCCCTTGTAATGCGGCGTGTAGCCGCACGCGCTGGCGACGTTGACGACGAGCAGCACCTTCCCCTTGTATTGGCTGAAATCGACGTCTTTCCCGTCGATGGATTTCATCTTCAGTTCGTGAATGCTCATTTTCTTCTCCTCTTGGGCTTGGGCCGGCGCCGCGGATAGGGCAAGGGCGCAAGCAGCGAACAACGCGATGATACGCATGGCGATCCACCTTCAATACTGTGAAACGGAACCGCCCCCATCGTAGGCGGAGCGAAGCGGATTGCAAGCACGGAGTGGAAACGAAAAGACGCTCAGCTTCCGAAAGAGGCCATCGACAAAACGCCGACGGCGACGAGGATGAGCACGACAATGGCGAGCAACGTCAACAGCAGCCAGCGGACGCGATAGGGATCGCTGAGAAAGCCGCCATCTTCGGCCGATATCGTTTTGTCTCGCGAAAACGCCGAACTGAACTCGGCAATCTGATCGAGCGATTGGAAAGGGCCGTCCTTTTGCGATGCGGCCTGCGCCTTTCGCGACAGGCGTCCCGCCTTGATGTCGTCGGCAACTTGTTGCGTCGTTCGCTTGGCTTCCGAAAGCTTGCCGTTGGCGCCCTGGAAGCGGATATGCCACGTTTTCGCCTCCACGCGCAAGTCCGGCTGCGTGGCGGGAGTTTCGCCCTTCGTGCGAACGATCGGCGCCTTCTTGACGAACGATGGCGATTGCGATGCGAGCCCCGTTGCTTCCAGTGCGACGATCAACTCGGTCGCGGAACCGAACCGCGCGTCTGGTTCCTTCGCCAGCATTCGGCTCATGATCGCATCGAAGGCATCGGGAACATCGACCAATGCGGAAGCCGCGACGTATTCGCCACGGGACTTTTTGTCGAGAATCTCCACGGGGTTGTCGCCGGCGAACGGCACTTGGCCCGTCGCGAGATGATAGAGCGTCGCTCCGAGCGCGAAGATGTCGGATCGCTGGTCCGCATACTTGGCGTTAAGCGCTTGCTCATACGGCATGTATTGCGGCGTGCCGAAACCTTGCTTGGCCAGCGTGAGCCGGGTCTGGTCGTCCATCCGCTTGGCGAGGCCCAGGTCGGTGAGTTTCGCGGTGCCGTCCTTGTCGAGCAGAATGTTCGCTGGCTTGATGTCGCGATGGACGATTTGCCGCTCATGGGCATATTGCAGAGCGCACGCGATGTCGAGCGCAATCCGGACGGCGTCGCCGATCGGCAGTCGGCCGTAGGCGTCGAGCAAATCCTGCGCGCTGACCCCGTCCACATACTCCATGATGAGGTAATAGAGGCCAGTGGGCCGATCACGGCCTAGGTCGGAAATGCGGACGATGTTGGGGTGTTCGAGAATCGCGCCGCTGCGTGCTTCGCGATAAAAGCGGTCGAGATAGTTCTGGTTTTTCGCCAATTCCGGGGCGAGCACCTTGAGGGCGACTTGCTTGCTCTCCTTCTCGTTATAGGTGAGAAAAACAGCGCCCATGCCCCCTTCGCCCAACAGACGCAGGATGCGAAACACGCCAAGCTGCTTGAGCTGAGCGAGCGGCGTCCGCAGTTCGCCAACCAACTCTTCGCTGGGCGGCCGCTGCAGGGTTCGGCCATCGACATGCGTTCGCTGAAGGCCGAAACGCAGCTCTTTGAGCTGATGAACGGTGAGGATGTTTTCTTGAAGAAAGAGTTCGAGCAGATCGAGAGCTTCGCCCCGGCCCCGCGATTCTTCGACTTGGCGTTTCAACGACGATACTCGGCGAGCGTCCGCCCCATAATGGGCGACGGCCAATTCCGCGGCGCGTTGTTCGCCCTCGTGCAACATGAAGCTGGAACCAAAGTCGGCAGGCGTGGCTTCAGTCTATCGCAAGTTTCCGGCGTGTGAAGGGAATACCCGTGCATGCAAGCACGTGTTTCCAATGCATCCCCTGAAAAGACGAACGCCGCATCCCAATGGACGCGGCGTTCGGCGAATCTCGGTCGTTGATGATTAGCGGCTGCGGTTCGTTTGGATCAAAACATAGAGGATGTAGTAGAAGAGCGTCGCCAGCGAAGAGAACAACGCCAGCGAAGCACCGACGTACTGGTCAGGCCGATAGCGGTGCATCACGTTCGAAGTCTGGTACAGGATCGTGATGCAGGTGAGGCCGATGCCGAGCAGGCCGATCCAAAGTCCGAGACCTTGGAATCCCACGAAGATCGCCGTGATGATGAGCCCCATCATCGCAAACCCGCCGATCACGACGAAGGTTCGCAGAAACGAGAAATCCTTCCCGCTCATGAGCGCGGCGATGGTGAGCCCGCTGAACGCGAACAGAGACATGATCGCGGCCGACTGGATCAGGTCCGGAGCATGCAGGATGCGTGCGGCGATGTAGAGCAGCGGAAACACGATGAACGCTTCGAGCAGCACGCCCAGGCCGAGCCCGAAGTACTGGATCGCGCGGGATCGCGTGTTAAGGGAGAGCCAATCCGCGGCCATGCCGACGCCGACGAAGAGAAGCATCAGAACCAGGACCGGCGTGCCCATGCGAGCCTGAAAGTATTGCCGCAGAGTTTCTTCCGGAATGAGTTGGAAGAGTGCCGCCAAGATGCCGACGAACGCCAAGAGGGCGATGCCGACGTGCAGATAGGTGAGCCGAATGAAGCGGGCTCGTTCGCTCGCCGCCGATTGGGCGACCGGCTCCGAGTAGTAGGCATAGTCCATGGACATGTTCGATGTTCCCCGAAAGGGTTGCGATGCGAGCTCGTTCATAGAGATTGTAGGGTGTCGGCTGGAGAAGATGCAAGCAAAACGTCCCCACGGAGGTCGCTTATTCGATCTCGATCGTCAGCTTGGGCCCATCCAGCACGATGCGAATGCCATTCAGAACGTCGCGACCTAGCAGTGCCCACTGTTCATCAGGATGGGCGACGACGCAAAGGTTTTTCGGCGGCAGGTTCAAGACGCCAATCGAAACCAGGAATACGGGCATTCTTTCAATGGTTCCGCCAACGCCGCCGATCAAAAGGTCGTCCACTGGTTCAAGGGAAAGCGAGTACAACAAGGCCAGCGGGAGGAGCGTACGATCGGCAGCGGTGTCGATTTGGGCGGGAACATTGACGATCGAATTGCCCGAAAGCGGATTGGCGAGCGTTACCAGGACAAATGGCGCGGGGGGTTGTTTTTGCGAATTGTAGGTGACGCGGATCACGGATCAAATTCCCCGAGATTGGATATCTCGGACCACGCCGGATCGATCGATTTGAGGCTCTTCCGTGACCAAATGGACGTAGATGGGAACCGAACCAAGCCGACGCTGAACGCGAAGCGCGACATCGAATTGATCGTCCCCGAAATCGATGATCTTTTCGCCGTGAATCGCAACATATCTGCCGCGATAGGTCGTCAGCAAAGAGGGGAGCAGACGATAGAACGCTTGCCTCTCCACCTCGAACTTGCCGGGCGGATTTTCGGGCAATCGGACTTCGATCGCAGCTTCGCTCATCGATCAACGCCTTTCTTGCATTCGCATCGTATCGTAGTGATGAACGGGATCTGGTAGCAACACCTTTCACGGCCGGGACATGAACGCCCATCTCGTAACTTCGCGGTTACCCGTTGCAAGTTGACCCTGCCGTTCGTCATGATAATGGCGAAACAGGCGGATTTTGCGCCTTGACCACGAAGGGTTGCTCCATGCGTTGTGCGGCTTATGCAGTTTTGGCGATCGCCATCGCGGTGGCGAATCTGACGACGGCGTTCGGACAGGCGAAGATTCCGACGGCGGACGAAGTGAAATCGTTGCAAGCGAAGTTCAACCAGGAACGGCAACAGGTCGTCAAAGAGGGCATTGCCGAACGCTTTCAGCCGGGTCTGCTCGAGAAAGCGGACGAACTGGCCAAGAAGGCGGAATCCGCAATGTCTGGCGGGCGGATGCTGCAGGCCGCCGAAACGATCCGCCAGGCTCGCTGGCAGCTTCCCTATCAGCCCAAGGAGATGCCGCCGCACATTTCGCGGGTGCTGGGCAATCTTCGACTGCGGCATGGGCAGGAAATCGTTGCTGTCGCCTACAGTCCGGACGGCCTGCGTCTTGCCACGGCGAGCAAGGATCATTCGGTCAAGATCTGGGATCTGGCGAACGGCCACGAGCTGTTGACGTACCTGGGTCACAAGGATCAGGTTCGCTGCGTCGCGTTCAGTCCCGATGGATCGCGTATCGCCTCGGCCGGCGCCGAAAAGGATATCCGCGTCTGGGACCCCGCTACCGGCAAAGATGCCTTCGTCGCGAAGGGGCAGGGGCAATACGTCACCGCCCTTGAGTTCGCCAAAGACGGCAAGTTCATCGTCGCCACCCATGTCGGCAACCCGGGCGGCGCTCAGGGTTTGCTGGTTTTCTACGACGCGGTCAAAGGGGAAGCGAAACAGACGATCGACAAATTCCCCGCTACGACGCGCACGATGGCGTTCAACCCGGATGGTTCCATCCTTGCCGTGGGGGACGACACCGGAGGCGTGCGGCTCTACCAGTATCCCAAAGCGACCGAAGACAGCGGAGCCGTCGAATACTGGAGCCACCAGGATCCGACCGGCGCCTCGCAATACCTTTCGATCAGCCCGGACAACAACGTCCTCCTTCGCTGCAATCCCGATGGGGCGAAGTTTTTCAAACTGCACAAGCCCGGCGACGCCTTCGGACCTGTAGCGCCGATCCGCACCATCGCATCGCCCGGCGTTGAGACGCGGTTCGTCTCCTCGGCGTTTTCGCGCGACGGCAAGACGGTCTTCCTGGGAAGCACCGACGGCGTGATCCGCACCTTCGACGCGGAGACGGGGAACCCAGCCGGAACCTTGCGGGGGCACACCAATGAAGTGAAGTCCCTGACGCTGAATCCCGCGGGGAACCAACTCGCATCCGCGGGTTCGGACTACATGGTCCGCCTTTGGGATTTCGACCTCGTGATGCAGGCCCGCGATTATGCAGGCCACGAAGGTTCGATCTGGTCCACCGCCTTCCGCAACGACGGCAAGCGATTCGTCACCGCGTCCGCGGACCGAACGCTTCGGGTTTGGGAGGTCGGATCGCCGACGCCGCTCCACGTTCTCAAAGGACACAAGGCGCCCGCCACGATCGCGCTCTTCAGCCCCGATGGCAAACGCATTGTCTCCGCTGCGGGAGACAAGCTGGTCAAAGTTTGGGATGCGGAAACCGGCGCCTTCGCCCGCGATCTTTCGGGGCACGGCGGAACCGTCACCGCGCTCGATTTCGCTCCGGGCGGAGCGATGGTCGCTTCCGGCTCCGTCGACAAAACGGTTCGTCTGTGGAACCCGGAAACCGGCGACCACCTTCGCACCATCGACGATCTCGGTTCCATCGTGTCGTCGATCGCCTTCAGCTACGACGGCAAGATGCTGGCCGTGGGGACCGTCGATCAGTCGATCCGAATCGTCGATCCTGCCACCGGCAAAACGATGCACCGCTGGGCTGGACACAGCCTCGCGGTCTCGGGCCTCGCATTTAGTCCTGACGGCAAATGGCTCGCCTCCTGCGGAGCCGACCAACTGCTCCGCGCCTGGCCCATGGCGACTCCCGGCGGCAATCCCGTGACCTTCCAGGGACATAGCGGCCCGATCAGTTCGGTGGCTTTCAAGCAAGACAGCCTCACGATCGCGTCGGCCGGGGCGGATCAGATCGTGAAGCTGTGGAAGATCGATGGAGGGCAGGGGAAGGAAATGCAAAACTTCCGCGGCCATCGCGATTGGGTTGCAAGCGTCACGTTCAGCAAGGACGGTTTCTATCTGCTCACCGCGGGCGTCGATCGACAGATCAAAATCTGGGAAATCACGTCGAAAGAAGCGACGCTTTTGCCGGAACATACCGGGGCGGTCGAATCGATCGCCTTCAGCCCGGACGGCTCGAAGATCGCTTCGGGCAGTTCCGATAAGACGGTCAAGCTATGGGATTCGAAGCGAGGCGTGGAGATCGTCACCATCCCCGCACATGGCCGGGATGTGATTTCGCTGTCGTTCTTCCCCGACGGCAAAACGCTGTATTCCAGCGGCGTCGATCGCAACATCAAGGTGTGGGATGTCGAGACCGGCAAGGAGGCGCCTCGCTCGCCCATTCAGCAGCAAAACTGGACTGGCCTGATCAACTCCGCTCCGCTGATCCAGGCGGCATCCGACAAGAAGAAACTGCTCGTCTGGATCCCCGGCGATCAACGCTACACGACCATCGGCGGATTCGATGCCATCTCGGGCGCCGAGTTGTTCATGTTCAACGACCAGGGCCGCAAGGTGAACTCGCTCGCCTTCGCCCTGGACGGCGCCTACGCCGCAACCGGCGGAGCCAACGGCGTCGTCCGAGTTTGGAACCTCGAGAAAAAGCAGCAGTTGCCGGGAGGCGATTGGACGTTCTTCGAGAAGGATTTGGGCGTGGCCGATCTCGGCCTCACCCCCGATGGCAAGACGATCGTGGTGACGAGCGACAAGGGGGACGTGAAGATCGCCGACGTGGCGAAGCGCGAAGTAAAGAAGGAACTCAAAGCATCCGACTCCCGCATTTTGGCATGCGTCATCAGCCCGGACGGCAAGCGTTTCGTCACCGTCGATGGGGCGAACATGATCAAGCTCTGGGAACTCGAAACCGGCCGCGAACTTCGTTCATGGAACCTCGCTCCACTCAGCCCTGAAAAAGGAACCTATGTGATCGCCATCGCGTTTTCGCCCGACGGCAAGCATGTCGCGACCGCAAACGCCAATACGACCGCGTTCGTGCTGGACTTGCCGTGATTTTCGCGTTGGCAACTCTTTTGACAATCGTTTGCACACGTCTTCCGCTCGCGGCTTAGCGAGACCAGAGCTTTTCCGAACGCTAAGCCGCAAGCGGAAGACGGGGGTCGCGGCTAACCCGCAAACATCGCACCAACGCGCGGCCGTCACCTTATAACAGCGGCATGAACGGCGATTTTCTCGAAGAGCTGCGACGCTACGGCCCGGACTCGACCGCGCCGACGATGTCGCTGCGGCAGGCGAAGGAATACTGCAGCCGGCTCGCGCGCTCGCACTACGAGAATTTCTCGGTCGCCACGCTTCTGTTGCCGCGCCGGCTCGTGCCGCACTTTCATCACGTGTATGCGTACTGCCGTTGGGCCGACGATCTAGGCGACGAGACGGCGGGGGGCGAGGAAGCGATTCGCCTTCTGCGATGGTGGCGTGAGGAACTGCTGCGCTGCTATGAAGGGACGCCGCAGCATCCGGTCATGATCGCGTTGCGAGAAACGATTCGGCGTTTCGACATCCCGCCCAGGCCGTTTCTCGATCTGCTGCTTGCCTTCGAGCAGGACCAGACCGTTAAGCGTTACGACACCTTCGCTCAACTGTGCGACTATTGCCGATGCTCCGCCGATCCCGTGGGCCGGCTCGTGTTGCATCTGTGCGAAAGCTTCGACGATCGGCGTGCGGCCTTGTCGGATCAGGTCTGCACAGGCCTGCAACTGGCCAACTTCTGGCAGGACGTCGGCCGCGATATGGACATTGGCCGGGTGTATCTTCCCGCGGAAGATCGGCGGCATTTCGGCTACGCCGACGCGGACCTCGAAGCTCGCCGATTCACGCCCGCCTTCGCGGAACTGATGCGATTCGAGGTGGATCGAGCGCGAGGGATGTTTCTCGAGGGATCGGCACTCCTCCCGCTGCTGCCCCACGAAGTGCAGGCGGACATTGAACTGTTCATCCGCGGCGGGCTTGCGATCCTTCGCAAAGTCGAGGAGGCGGGCTACGACGTGTGGAAAGGCCGGCCCAAGCTCTCGAAGGTGGACAAAGCAAAACTCATCGGCAGCGTACTATTGCGAAAGCTCGGTTTTTAGCACGCTGCGCAAGCAAGTGTTCGCAGGTTCCCGGCGATGGATACATTCTCTTCCGGGGATCCGCGAACACTTGCTTGCGCAGCGTGCTAAGGACGAGCCAACTCTAAGGACGAACCAACTCCTTGAGCGGCCCCAGGGCGAATACCGCTGGGTTCGTCAGCGGGTAGCGGTCGAGCACTTCACGCACCTGGGCGAGGGTAACAGCGTCGAAATCGCGTAGGTCGTCGTCCACGCTGCGGTAGGCGCCTTGATACGTCCAGTGCATGCCGAGCGCTTGCATTCGGCCCATCGGTCGTTCGCTGCCGCGGACGATGCGGGAGAGCACTTTGCTCTTGGCGGTCGCGAGTTCGGCCTCGGTGATGCTCTCGGACTGCGCCTTCGCGAACTCGTCGCGGATGATCGACAGAATCTCGTCCACGTCTTCCGGATCGCTGCTGAACGACGTGAAAAACGTCCCCGCCCCTTCGTACTCATGGAACGAGACGTCAGCCGATTCGGCAAGACCCGGATCGACGAGCGACCAATAAAGTCGGCTGTTGGAATCGTCGCCGAGCACCATCGACAGCGTTTCCGCCGCGAAGCGGAGCGGCGAGTTCGCCATCGGGCCGGGGGAGATCAGATAGACGTGTTCCTGCGTCACTTTGTCGCGCGTCATCAGGCCAAAGGCGGGGTTCGGCTTCGCTTCGTAGATGCGCTGCCTCGGCGCCTCGCCTTGGGGCCAATCCTTGCAGCGTTCTTCGACCAACTTCACGAACGCATCGAAATCGAAGTTGCCGGTGGCGACGGCGGTGATGTTCGAGCCGATATAGCGGCGTTCGAAATACGTTCGCATCTGATCGGCAGTCAAATCGGTGATGCTCTTTGGCGTCCCGAGAATGCTGTTGCCCAACGGGTGGTCCGCGAAAAATTGCTTCCGGGCGTGGTCGTAAGCGCACCACGTCGGCTTGTCGTCGTACATGCCGATCTCTTCGATGATGACCTTCTTCTCCATGTCGAAGTCGTCGGTCCGCAGGCTGGGCCGAAGAATGTCGGCAAGGATGTCGGTCGCCTTGGGCAAGTACTCGGGCAGCACCGCGGCGTAGAAGACGGTGTTTTCCTCGCTGGTAAATGCGTTGTAATCCGCTCCGATGCGGTCGAAATCGACGTTGACCTGCAACGCGGATCGCTTCGGCGTTCCCTTGAAGACCATGTGTTCCAGGAAATGCGACACGCCGGACTCTTCATTCGTCTCGTCGCGCGAACCCGTTTTCACGAAGAAGCCTAGAGCGACGGAACGGCTCGAAGGCATCGTCTCGCCGACGATCGTCAATCCATTGGGAAGCACATGGCGATGAAACGGCACTGGCAAATCCTCAAGATTTCGAATTTCAGAATGCAAATTTGAAGAAGCCAAACTTCTTATCAGCTTGCGATCAACTGTTCGCCTGAGAAACCTCTTTTGCTGTTTTCAGGCTCGCTACGAATATGGCGAGAAGCTCTCGGCATTCTGCCGTCAGCAATTCGAGCAAGTGCTTTGGAATGATCTGCGTCTCAAGCCAAAAGAGCGTCTCATCCGTCTCTTCCAAAACGATCCCAAGTTTGGCGATGAAATCTGCTCGCGATCTTCCTCGGCATGCCGCACGGTAATTCGACCCGATCGACGTGCCGGATCGAAAGATCTGGTTGCCGATCAGTTTGGATTCTTGGCTTCGAGGCAAAGCGCGACATAACCGAACAATCCGCTTCGCGAACTCTTTAGTCCGCAACTTGAGGTCGTCGGATTCCATGATGCATTGCTTTCAATTTGCATTCTGAAATTTGCAATTTGAAATCAATTCCTGCCTCGGCGTCCTTCGTCTTCGTCGTCGCGCAGCAGCTCCTCGTCGTCGAGCGAGATGTCGTCGTCGAAGTCTTCTTCCTCTTCGTCTTCATCGTCCATGTCGTTGTCGTCCTCGTCGTCGGACGCTTGCTCGTCGGTATTGCGACGCGAGCCGGGCTTTTCGATCGACTGGATGGCTTCGGCGGGTTCCTTGTCGCCGAAGATCACTTCCATGATGCCGCGGAAGTAGCGGTCGGTGGTCGAGAGGTTGGCGCGGAGGAGATTGTCCATCACCTTGTGGGTGAGGTCGCCGCCCTCGATGTCGAGGCTGGTCTTGTAGCAGATTTCGCCGGTGTCGTAGTCCATCTCGAAGTTGCCGATGCGGATGCCGCGATTGGCGCGAGTGAGGAACTCGGCGATCTCGACGAGCTTGTCGTCGGGGACGTTGACTGGGAGATACGAATAAAAGAGGACGAACTGCTTGTCTTCTTCCACATCGCCGAAGCAAAGGAGCCTGCCCGTCTTGGTTTTGAAGTGAAAACGAATGGTCGTCTCGCCTTCCAGAATCTCGTACTTCCATTCCTCCTTGTCCATGAAGTCGATCAGCTTCGAGAAGAGGCCGGACATAGTGCGATTCCTGTTCTTCAGTAGGGTCGCGACGTGGCTGGTAAGTCTGCCGTATTGTACCGTTCGAGAGGCGTGGTCAAACAGAAATCCACGGGCCGGCGAACGCTTCCTCAGAACGGGATCGGGCGCAAGTCGTGTCGCGGCCTTCGTTCTCATTCCGAGACGCCGCGCTCCTTGCGGCGGCTTGCCGAAGGCGTCACAATGAAGCAACGCCTGCCCGCCTCGCGAGACCCCGCCATGCGTATCGCCTTTCTCTCCCTCTTCGCCTTTCTGTTCGCTGATTTCGCGTCGGCTCAAAACCGCGATGCGGTGCTCGTGTTCAAGGACGGGTTCGTGCTGAAGGGGAAGGCGGTTCAGCAGAAGGATTTCATCGTCGATCCGGCCACGGGCACTTCGTTCACCATCCCCAAAGGGGGCAGCTTTCTGCATTTGGACGATGGTCCGCGGAAGATCTTCTTTTCCCCCGCACAGGTTCGCGAAGTGATTCCGCTCAAGCCGGGCGAGCTGACCAAGGACCAAATCGTCATCCAGCGCGTGTCCGCGGGCGGCCGGGGCGCGGCCCTCATGCCGAGTTGGACCTTCGAGGCGACTTCGGACTGGGACGAGAGTTGGCAGCGCACTTTCAAGGTAACGACCGAGACGGGCCGTTTCGGAGTCACTCAGCGTCTGATCCTGCTGACGCCGCAACGCGTGGTGATCGAGACGCTCAAATACGACTGGACTATCCACCTCCAGACGAAGGAACTAGGCGCCGAGCAGGTGCGTTCGTTGCTTTACAAGCACTTCGCCAGGGAAAAGGTCACGAAGGATACGGACAAGCGATATCAGATCGCACGATTCATGATGCAGGCGGGCTTCTACGACGAGTCCGAAAAGGAACTGGAAAACCTCGTCAAGGAATTCCCCGAAAGCAAGGAGATGGTCAAGAACCTGCAAACTGCGATCAAGAAGACACGCATCAACCTGTTTGTTGAGGAAATCGAACGGGCGGCCAAGACGGGGCAGCATCAGGAAGCGCAGGAACGGCTGAAGCTTTTCGATCGCGAGAAATACGACGAGCTTGTCAATGAGAAGGGGGGCTCGGCCGTTCACGAACTGAAGAACAAGTACGAAGCGCTCGGCGACAAGCTGAAAAACGCCAAGGAATCGCTCGAAACCATCGGCGGCCGACTTTCGACGAAGTCCCCTTGGGCGGGTGCGTTGGAAGCGATTGGCGGCGGACTGAATCTCGATACCGTCGATCGATTGGAAACGTTTCTCACCTACGCCCAGCAGCATGCGCGGGAAGCGAAGGAGAATCGCAAGCCGACGCAGTCGGCCGAGGAAGTGCTTTCGCTCGCGGTCACGGGATGGCTCCACGGCAACGCGGCAGCGGAGGCGGACCCGAAGTTGGCGGTCAACCTTTGGCGAGCACGCGACCTGGTGCTTCATGCTCTCAAGACCGATGACGAACCCGCCCGCGAGCAGGCCGTCAGCTCGTTCGTGAAGCAGGTCGAACTGCCGCTCGATCATTACGCCCGGCTGATCAAGATGTTGCCGCCGCCGATTCCCGCGGACGTCAAAAAGCTGGGCACGGATCAAAACGAGTTGGACGTCGAAATCCCGGACGGGGAGAAAGGTTCCTATCACGTCCAACTGCCCCCCGATTATCACCACAACCGAACGTATCCCGTGCTGTTTCTGCTGCATGGCCGAGAGAAAGCGAACGTCTTGATGCAGCGCTGGCAGGAGGTCGCATGGCGCAACGGTTGGATCATGGTGGCTCCGAAGTGGGGCACGGGATTCAATTCCACCTACGGCCATACGCCGCGCGAAAACCAATTCGTGCTCGACGTCCTTCGCGATGCTCGCCGCAAGTTCAACATCGATTCGGACCGCGTTTACCTCTTCGGATGGGACGAAGGGGGGAGCATGGCGTACGACGTCGGACTCATGAACCCCGGCGTGTTCGCGGCGGTTTCCGTCATGTGCGGCAATCCGAAAGGCTTCGCGAATCGATGCGCGACCAACGCCCAATACTTGCCCTTCTACGTCGTCGATGGAGCCAACAACGGCAGCATCGTCAAGAACAACGAAGTGCATTGCGGCGATTGGGTGAAGAAGCACTACCCAGCGATCTTCGCCGAATACAAGGGGCGATCGAACGAATGGTATGCCGCGGAGACGGAAACGATCGGCGATTGGTTTTCCCGCAAGAAGCGTGCTCATCCCAGCAGGCAACTCGGCGTTTCCGGCGGAGAGGAATTCAAGACGAACCGCGAGACGGACAACCGCTTCTATTGGTTAGGCGTGAGCGGCATTGCCGACCAAAACCTCAATGATTGGAAGAACTGGATCCACACGAATCTGCCGGCCAACGTTCAGGCCGACGTGTCGCAGGGGAATGAAGCGAGCGGCAAGGACGCGAAGATCTACACGCAGATCACGATCCGCTCGAAGGGCGTGAGCAAGGTGCAGGTGTGGCTTTCGCCCGAGGTCGTCGATTTCTCCAAACCGATCCAGTTCCGTGTGAACGGGAGCATGATGCGGCTGGCCCGCCCCGTTCAACCCTCTTTGCAGACGATGCTGGAGGAAATCTATGCGACGGGGGACAGGCAGTATCTCTTCTACGCGAAGGTCGCTTTGAGCGCGAAATAGAATCCGCTACGCCGGAGCCAGTTCAATCGCAGGAGGCGCGATCGCGCGGCAGCATTTCCATGTGCCCATTCGCCACGTCGTAGGCGATGCCCACGATTGCGATCTTTCCCTCTCGTTCCAATCGGGCGAGCGTTTCGCCGCGGCTTCGGATGACTTCCGCGGTGATGACGCTCGACGGGAAGAAGGCAGCGACCGATTTCGCAAGCCGAGTTTGGGTGTCCGCTACGCCTCATTATTGAGTTCGATCGCCTCCTCCCAATGCTCGTAGAGGCGAGCCAATTCCACTTTCGTGTCCTCAAAAGCCTGCATCGTTTCCTTCACCTTGACCGCGTCCTTGTAAAGATCCCCCGAGGCGAGAGCTGCTTCCAACTCGCGGACGCGCGTCTCCGCGACGGCGATATCCGCTTCGATCTCGTTCGCTCTCCGATATGGAAATACTCGTTTCCGCTTCGCTCTGCCGGCCGTGCTGGGGGGTGGGGCTTTCGCTTCCGCAGGTTTGGCCTTCTTGTTCTTCGCCTCTTCCTCCTTCAGAACCCGCATGCGTTCGTAGGTGTCGTAGTTGCCGTAGATCACTTCCACCCGGCCGTCCTCTTCGAAGACGAGCAGCAGATCGACCACGCGATTGAGGAACCAGCGGTCGTGGCTGACGACGATGCAAGTTCCCTCGAAATCGAGCAACGCCTGCTCCAGCGCATCGCACGCCCAGATGTCGAGATGGTTGGTCGGTTCGTCGAGCACCAGTACGTTGACGCCCAGAGCCACGAGGCGGGCCAACGCGACCCGGCTCCGTTCGCCGCCGCTGAGCTTCGCGACCTTCTGATTGACCTGATCCCCGACGAGGCCGAACCGCCCGAGCAGATCGCGCATTGCCTGTTCGTTGGCGTCGGCATCGTCGCCGGGCCAGGCGGCTCGCAGGACGCTTTTCTCCGGGCTGACGGTCTTGAGATGCTGGTCGTAGTAGCCGAACTCGACGAGGTGCCCGCGCTGCACTCGGCCCGAAGTCGGCTGCTCCTCGCCGAGCAAAATGCGGAGCAGCGTGGTCTTGCCGCTGCCGTTTGGGCCCATGATGCCCAGACGTTGGCCGCGCTTGAGTTGGAAGCTGAGTCTTTCGAACAGCGGCCGATCGAACCGCTTGGAAAGATCGTCCGTCTGAAAGACGATGTCCCCCGAACGGCGGACTTCGCCGAAATGCATGCGGGGCGACGAGATCATCGTGGGCCGTTCGACGATCTCCAGTCGATCGATCGCCTTCTGCCGGGATGCGGCTTGCTTGTGGAGTTGGCCGTAGTTCGTTCGTCGAATGTACTCCTCTTGCTTCTCGATGTATTCCTTCTGTGCTTCGTATGCCTTGAGCTGCTGCTCGTAGCGTTCCTCCCGTTGACGGAGATACGCGGTGTAGTTGCCGGGATAAGCGTGAAGATGCTTGCGATTCATCTCGAAGACGCGCGTGACGACGCGGTCGAGAAAGTAGCGATCGTGGCTGACGATGATCATCGCTTCGGGCTGGCGGATGAGGTAATCCTCCAACCAGCGCGTCGCCTTGATGTCGAGGTGGTTGCTCGGTTCGTCGAGCAGCATCACATCGGGGGACGAAAGCAGCAGCTTGGCAAGCATCACCCGGCTTTGCTGGCCGCCGCTGAACGTCGTGAGCGGGCGGTCGTAGTCCTCGCGGAGGAAGCCGAGGCCATCGAGGATTTCTTCGACGCGATGATCGATCGTGTAGGCGTCATGATGGCGCAGCATCTCGTTGAGCCGATCGTAGCGGGCGGCAAGCGATTTCTTTTCGTTCTCTTCGCTCGCATTGGAAAGGGCCTCGGCCACGCGGACTAACTCATCCTGCGCGGCAAGAAACTCGTTGAGGGCGCTCTTCGCTTCCTCGAACAGCGACCGTCCCTCGGCGATTTCCGGCGTCTGGCGGAGCAGGGCGACGCGAGCGCCGGCATGCAGGCGGACATCCCCCGTGTCGGGGCGGTCGAGGCCCGCCAGGATCTTCATAAGCGTCGTCTTGCCGACGCCATTGGGGCCGACGAGACCGACACGTTGCCCGTTAAACAGCTCGAAGCCGAGGTTGTCGAACAGCGGCTCGGCATCGAATCCGCGACTCAAATCGGAACAGCTCAAAAGCAACATGGGCTCAGCCCTGACAGAGTGACATCCGTTCCAGAAACCTTATGGCGACGATGCGCCCGTGGCGACCTTGCACACGCGTAGCTGCTTCGGTCATCCGCGGTACGAGCATGGAGCGGATTGGGGTCGGGCTCATGGCGGGGCCGCACGGCTGTGTCACGAGACGCAGAAGCGCGGCACTGCCCTCGGCTGCGTTTTTGGCAGCCTCCAGGTTGCTCGTCTGCCGATTCTGCCGGATTTGCCGCTGTTTCCTAGGCTTTGAGCCGCCTTGATTTGCGGAAAAGGCAACCATAGAATGCTCTCGAAGATTCCCCGAAGCAGGCTTGATTTCGGATGGCCGAAACGAGGATGCTTTGGAGGCGTCGTCTCGACCTTCGAGGCCGGCACGGAAGCGCCTGGACGCTCGACCTAGAACGTCGTCCCCCTCCCTGCGTCGCGGCAGTTTTCTCGGCTTCGCTAACCACAGAGGCACAGAGGACACAGAGAAAAACCAGAAGATCCTCAGAGAGTTCCATCGGATCAGTCTCGATCCCTTCTTTCCTCTGCGTTCTCTGTGACTCCGTGGTTCAATTGCCTTCTGCGTCGCGATCCGACACCAGGTCCAAAGTTCCCGCTTCTGGGTGCGTCGCCTTTCGGCACGGACCCGGTTCCAGGGTCGCTGGAGAACGAACCGGAATGTACGAACGCTTTACGGACCGGGCCCGCAAGGTGATGCAGTTGGCCAATCAGGAGGCCCAACGCTTCAACCACGAGTACATCGGGACGGAACACATCCTCCTGGGACTCGTCAAAGAGGGCACTGGCGTCGCCGCCAACGTCCTGAAAAATCTCGACATCGACTTGCGGAAAATCCGCATCGAAGTGGAAAAGATCGTTCAGGCTGGGCCGGACATGGTGACCATGGGCCGGCTGCCGCAAACCCCCCGCGCCAAGAAAGTGATCGAGTATTCGATCGAAGAGGCGCGCAACTTGAATCATAACTACGTCGGCACCGAGCATCTCCTCCTGGGGCTCCTTCGAGAACAAGAGGGCGTCGCCGCCCAGGTTCTCATGAACCTCGGGCTGAAGCTCGAAGACGTCCGCGAAGAAGTCTTAAATCTGCTGGGGCACAACATGGAATCGAGCGAAAGCAGCAGCGGCCCGGGCGGTGGTGGCGGAGGCGGCGGAGGCGGAGGCGGCGGAGCCGAACGGGCCCCGCGCCAAGGCAAATCCAAGACGCCTGCCCTCGACAGCTTCGGCCGCGACCTCACCGAACTTGCCCGCCAAAGCAAGCTCGATCCGGTCATCGGCCGCGCCAACGAAATCGAACGCGTCGTTCAGATTCTGTCCCGACGCACGAAGAACAATCCCGTCCTCCTCGGCGAAGCGGGCGTCGGCAAGACCGCCATCGTCGAAGGCCTCGCTCAGATGATCGTCGAGGGGAACGTCCCCGAGTTGCTTCGCGACAAGCGCATCGTCGTCCTCGACCTCGCCATGATGGTCGCGGGCACGAAGTATCGCGGCCAGTTCGAAGAACGCATCAAGGCCGTGATGAACGAAGTGCGTCGCGCCAAAAACACGATCCTCTTCATCGACGAACTCCACACCCTGGTCGGAGCCGGCGGGGCCGAAGGCGCGATCGACGCGTCCAACGTCCTCAAGCCCGCCCTGGCTCGCGGCGAGATTCAGTGCATCGGCGCTACCACCCTCGACGAGTACCGCAAGTACATCGAGAAGGATGGCGCTCTGGAACGCCGTTTCCAGCAGATCATCGTCAATCCGCCGTCGAAGCTCGAAGCGATCGAGATCCTCAAGGGGCTCCGCGACCGCTACGAAGCGCATCACCGCGTCCAGATCAAGGATGAGGCCCTGCGTGCCGCAGTCGATCTCTCCGACCGCTACATCACCGCGCGTTGCTTGCCGGACAAGGCGATCGACGTGATCGATGAGGCTGGCGCTCGCATTCGGCTCAAAGCCATGACCCGACCGCCGGATCTCAAGGAGATCGACGGCCAGATCGAGCAGCTCAACCAGGAGAAGGAAGCTGCGGTGGCCGAGCAGGATTTCGAGAAGGCCGCCCACCTGCGCGATCAGGCCGACAAGCTCAAGAAGAAGAAGGAATCGGTCACCCGCGAATGGCGCGAGAAAGCCAAGGAAATCGACGGGGTCGTGGATGAAGAGGTCATTCGCGAAGTCGTCAACAAGATGACCGGCGTGCCGCTGGGGCGCATCGGCGCGGACGAGACCAAGCGTCTGCTCACGATGGAAACCGACTTGCACAAGATGGTCGTCAGCCAGCATGAAGCGATCACCGCGATTGCCAAGGCGGTTCGCAAGAGCCGGGCGGGCCTGAAGGATCCGAAGCGGCCGATGGGGAGCTTCATCTTCGCCGGGCCCACGGGCGTCGGCAAGACGTTGCTCGCCAAGCAGCTTGCGAACTTCATGTTCAACGACGAGAACGCGCTGATCCAGATCGACATGTCGGAGTACCAGGAGAAGCACAACGTCAGCCGCTTGTGGGGCGCTCCTCCGGGCTACGTCGGTTACGAAGAAGGCGGTCAACTCACCGAGAAGATCCGCCGTCGTCCCTACAGCGTGATCCTGCTCGACGAAATCGAGAAGGCTCATCCGGACGTCTGGAACTCGCTGCTCCAGATCATGGAAGAAGGCCGGCTCACCGACAGCTACGGCCGAACCGTTGACTTCAAGAACGTCATCTTGATCATGACCACGAACATCGGCGCCGAGCAGATCATCGGCCGCAGCCAGCTTACCGACATGTTCCGCCCGAAGTCGGAGCAGACCAGCTACGAGTCGATGAAGAAGACGCTGAAGGAGGAGATGGAACGCAACTTCCGTCCTGAGTTCCTCAACCGCGTGGACGACATCATCGTCTTCCGCAAGCTGACCGATGCGGACTTGAAGAACATCGTCGACATCGAGTTGAGCAAGGTGACGAAGCGGCTCGCCGAAAAGAACATCGAGCTAGTCGTGACGGAAGAAGCGAAAACTTTCCTTGTCAAGAACGGCACGAACACCGAGTACGGCGCCCGTCCGCTGCGTCGCGCGATCGAGCAGCACCTGGAAGACCCGTTGGCCGAGTCGCTGCTGCACGGCCACTTCGAAGGGAAGGACTTGATCACGGTGCGTGCGGAAGAGCTGAAGCTCATTTTCGACGCGACCAGCAAGGCCGAACCTGCCGCCGAAGGCCAAATGGCCCAAGCGGCAGGCTGAGAAAGCAATCGTGATGATCGAAGAGCCGGCTCCCAAAAGGAGCCGGCTTTTCTGTTGCGCAAGGGTCAGAGCCCGAGCGCCAGCGAGGGATCCTATGTAGCCCTCTCGCTCCGCGAAAGGTAAGCGGCAGCGCATCATGCGGTCGCGCGGCATTCTTCCGCTAACCTCTCGCGGAGCGAGAGGGCTACATAGGTCAGTCGTCGACTTCTATCGACTTGATGATCGCCGCCGCGAGGGGTTCGAAGCGTTCGAGTTCGAGGTCGTTGGCTTGCCACAGGATGAGGACGGTGCCGCTGCCGCAGTAGAAGCTGCGCGTCCAGCAGGTGTTGGTGAGGTCGAAGCTGAAGAAACGCATGTCGTGCCCCACGGCCGCGAGATTCGCGACGGTGTCGGCTTTCGCTTCCGATTCAAGTCCCTGATATTCGGCGACCATCGCTTCGAGCGCGGTCTCGGCCATCAACTCCGGTTCCGGCATGTCGCCGTCGTAGGTGATGAGCATGAACGCGGTTTCCGGGCTTTGCAGGGCCACGGTCCAGCCGTTGGGATTCTCTTCCCGGGCCATGTCCCAAGTCTCGGGAAACCGGAACCGCAATCCGCTCTCTTCGAATGTCGCAGGCATGGGCGTTCCTAGCAGGTTCGATTACCAGATCCGTGCGATGCCATACTGATCCTTCACGGCGTCCGCACTGACGAGCGGCATCTTCTCGATCCGAGCTTGTGCCGCGAGCATTCGGTCGAACGGGTCTTTGTGAGCCATCGGAAGCCGCAGCACTTCCGAGGCATGCTCCGGGATGATGTGCAGGATCTCGAAATCGTAGTCTGCAATCGCTTCCTTCACGAACTCGTCGAACGCGACCGCAAGATTCAGTTTCCCCAATCCCATCTTGATGGCGATTTCCCAGTAACTTGCGGGGCTAACCCATACTTCATTCTCGCCCGCTTCTATGGTTGCCTTGGCAAGCGGACTCAATTGGGGAGAGTCGAGGTAAAACCAAAGGAGGGCATGCGTGTCCAAAAGGACGTTCAAGGCATGTACTCCTTAAAGTGCTCCAGGTGCTCTTCGTCCTCGATATAGGAGATGAGCATTCCTTTGCCTCGCCCTGCGACGCGTTGCTTTGTCGGCGGACTCATCCCCACGATGCGGGCAACCGGCTTGTCGTCCATGACGACAACGAGTTCGTCGCCGGGCTTTAAGTCGGCGATAATCTCCGGCAAGCGGGCGTGGGCGTCCTGTAACGTGATCGTGGACATGGCGTCTCCTCGGTGCTTCCCTCATTCTATTGCATGAACGCCTTTTTCATCATGCGACCTCCTCGCTTCGATGGGCCCCATATAATGTCCTTTTCCCGGAGGACGCTTCCGCCATGTCGGCACTTCGCATTGGGTTTTTCGGCTCAGGAAAGATGGCGACCGCGCTCGCCAAGGGCTGGATCCAGGCGGGGCTGACCACGGCGGAAAGAACGATCGCCAGCGACCCCGCCTCCGCCGCCCGCGATGCCTTTGCCGCGGAAACGAGAGCGAAAACCGTCGAAAGCAACCGTGAGGTCGCTCGCAATTCCGACGTTCTCGTGCTCGCGGTCAAACCGCAGAGCATGACGGCCCTTCTGCACGAGGTTCGCGGCGATATTGAAGATCGTCACCTCGTCCTCTCCATCGTTGCTGGGATTACCCTCGCTCAGATCGCCAGCGGCCTCGTGGCCGATCGCCGAGTGGTCCGCGTCATGCCGAATACGCCGAGCCTGGTACTCGCCAGCGCCTCCGCTTACTCGGCCGGGCCTCATGCGACCAAGGAAGACGTCGCACTGACCGATCGCCTGTTCAACAGCGTGGGCAAAGCGATTGTCCTTCCCGAACGGATGCTCGACGCGGTGACCGGACTTTCCGGCAGCGGCCCCGCCTATGTGTTCGTCGCCATCGAAGCACTGAGCGATGGCGGCGTGAAGATGGGTTTGCCGCGTGATGTGGCCACACTGCTTGCGGCCCAAACCGTATTGGGCGCCGCCCAGATGCTGCTTCAGACGGGGCAACATCCGGGCGTCTTGAAGGATCAGGTGGCAAGCCCCGGCGGGACCACCATCGCGGGACTTCACGCTCTCGAGCAGGGCGGTTTTCGAGCGGCCCTGATCGATGCGGTGGCGGCAGCCACACAGCGGTCGATGGAACTAGGAAAGTGACTTCGTGGGAACAAGTTTATTCACTTGTTTGAAGTCTTCTGCCTCAGAAGGATCGAACAAGACCGACAAGATCATAATCTCGTCGCCACGGCGGAGCAGCAATGACTGACCAGGAACGGATCCTCATCTTCGATTTCGGCTCGCAGTACGGCCAACTCATCGCCCGGCGCGTGCGCGAGCAGAATGTCTTCTGCCAGATCGTCCGCCATGATCTGCCGGCCGAGCGTGTCCGGGAACTGAAGCCCAGCGGGATCATCTTTTCCGGCGGCCCCTCCAGCGTCTACGCTCCCGGCGCTCCGCGTTGCGATCCGGCCATCTTCGAACTTGGTATCCCGATCCTCGGCATCTGCTACGGCCTTCAGCTCGCTTGCCATCTGCTGGGGGGCAGAGTGAGCCCGGCCAAAAGCCGCGAGTACGGGCGAGCTTACATCCAGGTGAAAGAAACCGGCGGGCTGTTTTCGGAAGTGCCCAAGGAGACGGTCGTCTGGATGAGCCATGGCGACCAGATCGAAACCAGCGGCATGTTCGAGGCGATCGCTTCCACGGACACATGCCCCATCGCGGCGGCGCGGCATCTGACGAAGCCGATCTATGGTTTGCAATTTCACCCCGAGGTGAGCCATACGCCCCAAGGCGTGAAGATTCTGCAGAATTTCCTTTACGACGTCTGCGGCTGCAAAGGCACATGGCGTTTGCAGTCGTTCATCGACCAGACGGTCGAGGAACTCCGCAATCGCATCGGCGACAAACGCGTGATCTGCGGCCTGTCCGGCGGAGTGGATTCGTCGGTTTGTGCGGCCCTCTTGCTGAAAGCGATCGGCCCGCAGGTGGCATGCATCTTCGTCGATAACGGCCTCCTGCGCCAGGGCGAGGCGGACGCGGTACGGCACACGTTCCGCGACCATTTCAAGGCGGACTTGCATGTCGCCAATGCCCGCAAGCAGTTTCTCGACGCGCTCAAGGGCGTGACCGACCCGCAGCAAAAGCGGAAGATCATCGGCCATGTGTTCATCGACGTTTTCAGGGAAGAAGCCAAGTCGATCGAAAACGCGAAGTTTCTCGCACAGGGCACGCTCTATCCCGATGTGATCGAAAGCGGCGCCGCGAAAGACGGCCCGGCCGCGACCATCAAGACGCACCACAATGTCGGCGGTTTGCCTGAAGAACTCGGCTTCGATCTGGTCGAGCCGCTCAAGGATCTGTTCAAGGACGAAGTACGCCGACTCGGAGCGGAACTGGGTTTGCCGGAGCAACTTGTTTGGCGCCATCCCTTCCCCGGTCCGGGCCTTGCCGTTCGTTGCATCGGAGACGTGGACGAACCCAAGCTCGAAGTGCTTCGCCAAGCCGACCTGATTCTCCTTGAAGAACTGATGGACGCCGGTTGGTATCGGCAAACGGCCCAGGCCTTCGCCGTGTTGCTCCCCGTCCGCTCGGTCGGCGTGATGGGTGACGAACGCACCTACGACAACACGATCGCGCTGCGAGCCGTGCAGACCGAAGACTACATGACGGCCGACTGGTCGCATTTGCCGTACGACCTGCTCGCCCGCATCTCGACGCGGATCATCAATCAGGTGAAAGGCGTCAATCGCGTCGTATACGATATCAGCAGCAAACCGCCCGCGACGATCGAGTGGGAGTAGGGTGACGATTGCAGATTTTAAATTGAGGATTGCAAATTGAATGCAAGGTGACTTCTTCAATTTGCAATTTTAAATCTGCAATTTGCAATGGAACGGAGTGACCGATGCGTTTCGTCAAGATGCAGGGCGCCGGCAACGATTACGTGTATGTCGATTGCATCCGGCAGGCGCCGCCCAAGAATCCGGCGGAGTTGGCGAAGCGGATCGCCGATCGGCATTTCGGCGTCGGCGGCGATGGGCTGATCCTGGTCATGCCGTCGGAGAAAGCCGACGCACGCATGCGGATGTTCAATGCGGACGGCAGCGAGTCCGAAATGTGCGGCAACGGCGTGCGTTGCGTCGCCAAGTTCGTCCATGACCACGGCATCGCCAAGAAGCCGACGCTGACGATCGAAACGGGCCGCGGCGTTCTCGCGCTGGAACTGCGCATTGCCGACGGCAAGGTGCATGCGGTTCGCGTGGATATGGGCGAGCCGATCCTGGAAGCGGAACGCATCCCGACCAAGCTGCCCGGAAACCCGCCGGTCAACGTCCCTTTGCCGCAGCATGGGCTGACGGTCACATGCGTTTCCATGGGAAATCCGCACTGCATCGCCTTTGTCAATGAAATCACCGATCAGCTTGTCCTCGGCGTGGGGCCGAAGGTCGAAGTCGATCCGGTCTTCCCGCGCAAGGTCAATGTCGAGTTCATCAAGGTCAATCGGCCGGACGACGTGACGATGCGCGTGTGGGAACGCGGCTCGGGCGAGACGCTTGCTTGCGGCACCGGCGCCAGCGCTGTCTGCGTGGCCGGCGTGCTCACCGGCAGGACAGGCCGCAAGATCACCTGCCATCTGCTCGGCGGCGATCTCGAATTGGAGTGGTCCGAGAAGGACAACCATGTGTATATGACGGGTCCAGCCGTCGAAGTCTTCGCCGGCGAATGGCCCGAATAACATCATGAAGATTCGGCACCCGCTTGCGATCCGCGTCGTCGCCTTTTTGGCGGCCATCGTCATCCGCGTATGGATGGGATTTTCCTCGCTTCGCTATCGGCCGAAAGGGCGAAGCTGCAATCCTCGCAACGGTCTGGACCGGCCTTACGTTTTCGTCTTCTATCACGAACACATCCTCGGGCCCCCCGTTTTCACCTCGCACCGTAAAGTCTCGGTTTTGATCAGCCAGCATGCGGACGGCGAAGTCATCGCTCAGGCAATCGAGCACCTTGGCTTCAGCACCGTCCGCGGATCGACGACGCGCGGCGGAACGGAAGCCTTGCGAGCGATGATGCGTCTCGCCCGCAAGGGGCATAGCGTCTCCGTCATCCCCGACGGGCCGCGCGGACCCCGGCGGAAAGTGGAAGCCGGTCTGCCGTACCTGGCATCGAAAACCGGCATGCCCATCATCCTGATGGGGGTCGCGTTCGTGGATTGCTGGAGGCTCAATACCTGGGACAAGTTTGCCGTTCCCAAATTCGGAACCGACACGATCCTCTTCACCAGCGAAGCGATCGAAGTGCCGAAGAACCTGAACCGCGAACAGATCGAAGAGTGGCGAGTCCGCATCGAAGCGGAAATGCTCCGCATCAACGACGAAGCCGAGCGCGAAGCGGCGCGACTGCGGGAGCGGCGGCGCGGTTGGTTCTGGTGGCTGCGGCCAAAGCGAGGTTGAGATGCGGTTCGGTTGAAAACGTTTCGCTTCGCGCGGCTTCCAAGGCGACGGTAGAATGAAGCGTATTCAGGAGCTTCATGTCGTGTTCTCGATCCGCTCCCTTGTTGCGTTTGTCGCTCTCCTCGCTGCAGCCCCCGCACAGGCCGGACTCTACATCTCGACGGAAACGTTTGCCGATTTGCCGTCGCAATGGCGAGGTTTCCTGCTCGATCATCGCACCTTGCGAAACATTGCGGTTCCGCCGACGAACAAAGCGGATGCAAGCCCGTTTCGACTCAAGTACGAGAAGGACGCCAAGACCCTCGTTGAGAAGCGCGAACGAACCGCCGAGGAGAAGGCAGACCTCGGCGGGTTGTTGATTCGTCTTGGCAAAACCGATGACGCCCTCGTCGTATTGCGACGAGCACAAGGGGAGCACCCAAACGACTTCCGCATCGCGGCGAATCTCGGATCCGCGTGGCAGATGCAGGGGGACTACGCTCAGGCCACGGTCGCTCTCGAACAGGCCGTGCGATTGGCGCCGGGGAAACTGTTGGCGGTCGAGCAAGCTCATTTGCGGCTCGTGCGGGGACGCATCAAGCAAGTGAAGGGGGAAGCGACTTTCGATGATTTGTTTGGCGTCCGCTGGGTGGATGATGCGGGACATTACGCAGCAGGTAAGATTGCCGAGGCGGAGTGGAAGAGGCTGCCCGCCAAGTCCGTCGCCATCGTTCAGCAACTCGCGCTTTGGATCCCCGCCGATGGCCCGCTTCTGTGGCAACTCGGCGAACTGGCGAACGCATCGGGCGACGTGTCGACGGCGGCAGCGATGCTGGATGGCTGCGTCGTGCAGTTCGGCATGGGCGACCGCGAACTGCGCAGGCATCGCGCGATCCTTCGCGAAGCGGCCGATCAGCTTCCGAAATCCCCGGAATTCAAGGAGCCGCACGAGAAGACGCATGTCGGCAAGCTCGCCTTTCGTTCTCGCCGCCCGCTCCTAACGAGGCTCGATTCAGCGCCTTTGCCGGAGATTTTGGCGGACGGCGTCAACCCGATCCCGTGGGAGCTTTTTGCGGAAACGACGGTAGAGAAGCCGTTTCGCTTGCGGACGGCGAACTACATCAAGGAACTCGACGGCAAGTCGGCATCATTGGTCGGCTACATGCAACCGCTTGGGCCGATTCCTGAGACGAACGTCTTCCTGCTCATCGAGTCCCCCGTGGGATGCTGGTATTGCGAGATGCCGGATACGAGCATGATTGTCCGCGTCGAATTGCCGGACGGCCGGACTACGCCCTATCGCCGCGGCGCGTTCCGGGTGATCGGCAAGCTGACGCTGAATCGGGACGATCCAGAGGACTTCTTCTACACGCTTCGTGAAGCGAGAATCGTTGGGCTGGATTGATGGAAGCGAACGCGGAATGATTCCATCATCTTTGGAGGAATGTCATGCGTGAAACGATCGAAGCATTGCTGAAGCGTCGTCCCTTCGAACCGTTCGAGATTCGAATGTCGAAGGGAGATTCGGTTCTGGTCAAGCATCCCGAGTCAGTGGTGATGATGAAGACCCAGGTTTTGGTCGTCTATCCCGAGGACGATCGCTTCGTCTTCTGTGCCTTGCTGCATATTGCCGATGTGCAACGACCCATGCAAGCCGCCTGATCACCCCGTCTTGGATCCTTCAGCGGAATCCGGCGAATAGATCGATCGCCCGCCATCGACTGGCACGCAGACCCCGGTCACGAAATCATTGTCGATCAAGAACAACACCGCCTGTGCGATGTGCTGCGGCGTGCCTTCGCGTTTCACAAGCGTGGCATCGATCGCGGCCTGCCGCTCGGCTTCCGGCAAATCCGGCGGCAGCATCACGGGGCCGGGCATGATGCAATTGACGCGAACGGCCGGATTGCGAACGCCCAACTCCACCGCGAGCGTTCTTGTAAGCGTCGGAATAGCGCCCTTGCTCGGGAAATAGGCTGAGTAGTTCATGTAGGGTCGCGTCGTTGCCCAATCGCCGATGGTGATGATGCAGCCCCCCTCGCGTTGCTTCGCCATCGCCAGCCCGGCTCTTTGCGAGCAGAGAAACGTGCTTAGCGTGTTGGTATCGAAGTAGTGGCGAAGGTCGGCCGCCTTCACGTCTTCCAGCTTCTTGCTCTTCCATGCCGCGGCGCTGTTGACGAGCACATCCAACCGGCCGAAGCGTTCCAACGAACGATCGAGGAGTGCCTGGATCTCGGTTTCATCGGTGAGGTCCGCTTGAAGTGCAACCGCGTCCACGCCGCGTTTCTGGTAGGCGGCAACCGCTTCATTCGCTTCGGTTGCGGAACTGCGGTAGTGGATGACGAGCGAATATCCGCGATCGGCAAGGGCATCGGCGATGAACGAGCCGACGCGCCGTTTGCCGGCGCCGGTGACGAGAGCGACCTTCATTCGTGTATCCTCAGGCGAGCAGCCGCTGTTAGGCGGCTGGTAGAGTGTCGGCAAAAGTCTCGCCGTCCACAGTCGGTGGCGTTCGATCAAACCGTCTGTGGGTGACGAGACTTTTGCCGACGCTCTACCAGCCGCCTAACGGCGGCTGCTCGCCGGGTAATCGCCAGCGGCTTACGCCAGATACGCCTTGTTCGCGGCGACGACGCCGGCGCCGGGCGAGACCTCGTAACCCACGGATTGCAAGCACTGTTCGAGAGCGGACAACGCGAGCAGCACGTTCTTCGGCTGCGAGTTGTGCCCCATCAAGCCGATGCGCCAGACTTTGCCGCGGAAATCGCCCAGGCCGCCGCCGAACTCGATGCCGAAATCGTTGAGCAGCTTCTTGCGGACCACGAGGTCGTCGATCCCCTGCGGAATCTTGACCGCGTTGAGCTGCGGGAGCTGATGCCCTTCGACGGCCGAGTATTCAAGGCCCATCGCAACCAAACCCGCCTTCAGCGCCTTGTGATTCTTCGTGTGGCGTTCCCACCGGGCGGGGAGGCCTTCCTCAAGAAGAATGCGTAGCCCTTCGCGGATGGCGTAGATCATCGTGATCGGCGCCGTGTGATGGTAGTGGCGGTCTTCGCTCCAGTACTTGCTCACCATCTGCATGTCCAGATACCAGCTCTGGACAGGGCTCTTGCGGTTCTTGATGACGTCCAGCGCTCGCGGGCTGAACGACACCGGCGAGAGGCCCGGCGGGCAGCTCAGGCCTTTTTGCGAGCAACTGAAGATCGCGTCGATCTCCCATTCGTCTACTTTCAACGGCACGCAGCCGAGCGAGGTGACGGCATCGACGACAAGCAACGTGTCGAACTCATGGCACATCTTGCCGAGCTCTTCGATCGGCTGCCAGGCGCCGGTCGAGGTCTCGGCGTGGACCATGCCGAGGACTTTCGGGCGGACCTTCTTGAGCGTCTCGCGGACGACGTTGAGATCGAAGACTTGGCCCCACGGCACGTCGAGTCGCGTGATGTCGGCGCCGGTGCGCTGGGCGACGTCGAAGATGCGGGTGCCGAAGAAGCCTTTGACGCAGGCGACCATCTTGTCGCCAGGTTCGAGCAGGTTGACGAGGCAGGTTTCCATGCCCGCCATGCCGGTGGCGCTGATCGGCAGCGTGAAGGGGTTTTTGGTGAGGAAGGCATCACGGAGCATTCCCTGCACCTCGTTCATCAGGACGAGGAATTGCGGGTCGAGATGCCCCATGAGCGGCGTCGTCATGACGCTGAGGACGCGAGGATGCACATCGCTGGGGCCAGGACCGAGAAGCAGGCGAGGCGACGGATTGAGCTGACCTGGAAGCGACACGGCGCGTCCTCCATGAAAACGGCGGGGGTTGAGTCAGATTGTTTTACGGATGGTCCGCACTCTCGGTTAGCCGCGACGCGCAGCGGAGCGCGGGTCTTGCTCCCCTCTCCCTCCGGGAGAGGGGCTGGGGGTGAGGGTGCCTTTTTTTTGGGAAACGCGAGCCAATGGAGGATCACACGGGGCGGAGGTTCTGCCCTCACCCCCAGCCCCTCTCCCGGAGGCAGGATATTGCATCTTCGACCGAAAGCGTTGAAGAGTCATTGATTGGGTTTCATGGTGTGGCGTGTGCCATGCTTCGCCGGGCCCCTGGCCGGGCTGTTCAATGCTTCCGCTTCCACCGGCGAAGCATGCGAAGCTTCCGAGGAGCCGCGCACGCAGTAAG
>JAIEPT010000077.1 GCA_019748295.1 Gemmataceae bacterium
GAAACCGCCGGATACGATGAGTACGTCCGGTGGTGTGGGAGGACGGGGGAAGTAATTCCCCCTCCTACCCGATTCCCGCAATCGCGTTACTTCTTCTTTTCCGGAACGGTCCAGAGGTGGAGCGTGTATTCGTCGCCGTCTTCGCCCTTCACGGTGAGGGTCTGGTCCGGCTTCCAGTCGCCCAGGGTGAAGCGGTGCGAAACGATGCGGGCGCCGGGACGCATGGTTTTCTGGAGGACCGGGCTCAGGCGTTCGCCGAGGTCGTCGCCGATGTAGAGCAGGACGACGTCCGCTTCCTTCATGTCGCTGACGTTGAGAATATCGCCCACGCGAAGGTCGATGCGATCGGCGACGCCGGCTTCCTTCGCCTTTTGCTTGGCCTTTTCGACGATCTTGGCGTCGATGTCGATGCCGACGCCCTTCTTGGCGCCCAGCTTCTTGATGGGGCGGATCAGCATGACGGCGTCGCCGCAGCCCAGATCGTAGACGGTGTCGTTCTTCGTGATCTTGGCCATCTCGGCCATCTTGTCGACGATGTCTTCGGGAGTCGGTACCCAGCGGACCACGATCTTATCGGTCTTGGCATCCTTCACGCGCAGGTCCACGTCCACCTTCTCGCCGGGCTTGAAGGCGATTTCCTTCGTGCGATAGATCTTCGTGTAATTGTTCGGCTCGATCAGGGCTTCGATCTTGTAGCGATACTTGTAGCCCTTTTCGAGAGCCGGCGTGGTGAACTTGCGGACGCCGCCTTTGCCTTCGAGGTTCACGCCCTGGATCGTGACGACCGTTTCCTTGTGGCCGCGCTCGGGGACGAGGATGGTGAGTTCGACAGGGGCCTTCTCAGCCGCGGCTTCTTTCTTGTCTTTGTCTTGAGCCCAGGTTCGGTGCGAGCCGGTCGTAAGCAGACCGACGAGCACGGCAGCGTGCAGGATCCAGAGACGCATTTGGGGGTTCCCTTTTTGGCAGTGCGAATGTTCGGTGCGGGCTAGGTTTCGGCCCGGATTTCACCCTTTTCTACACTGTCCGTGCGCGTTCGTAAACAGTTTGCTTGGTCTGGTTTCATGCTTTCGTCATTGCGCGGCCCCACTTTCGACAGAGGCGTCGCGGGAATGACCGATGATGCGTAGAATTTGGTGTCCCTTGGGAGGGCGAGGAGCCTCGCCCTCCCATTCGTGGTTTTACGCATCCGGGTTGCAGCGATTCGTTCCTTCCGCTAAAGCATCGACATGCTGCGCGAGCTTACCGTCAAGAACCTGGCCGTCATCGAGGACATCCGCGTCGAGCTGGAGGCGGGGTTCTGCGCCTGGACTGGCGAGACCGGAGCCGGCAAAACCTTGCTCCTGCAAGCGCTCGGCCTCATCATCGGCGAACGCGGCTCCGCGGAACTCATCCGCGAAGGGGCGGACGAAACAACGATCTCCGGCCGGTTCGAGGCGCCGCAGCCTGCCGTCCGAGCGGAGCTGGAAGAGATTCTGCAATCGCCGCTCGCGGACGAACATGTGCTCATCACGCGCCGCCTGACGGCCGCGGGACGAAGCCTGGCGTATGTGGACGACATGCCGGTTACCTTGGCCACATTAAGAAAGATCGGCGGCGTCCTGGTCGATATCCACGGACAACGCGAAAGCCAGGCGCTACTCGATCCGGCCTATCAGCTGCGCATGCTCGATATCTTCGGCGGGCAAGAAGAGCTGAGCGCCGAGTTCCGCCGGCAGGCGGAAGCCTTGCGCGAGCTGCGTCGGCAACTGGCGGATCGCGAGGCCGGCAAGCAGCAACGACAACGCGAACTGAACCTGCTTCGCTTCGAGCGCGACGAACTCGATACGGCTCGCCTCAAGTCGGGCGAGCTGAAGGAACTCGCGCAAGAGCGAGAAAAACTGCAGCATGCGCAGGGCATCTACGACTTCGCCACGGAGGCATCGAATCGTCTCTACGACGAGGATGGCGCCGTCTTCGAGATCCTCCGCAAGCTGGAGCGCGAAGCGGAGCGTTTCGCCCGCTTCGACCCGGAACTCGCCGAAATCGCCAAACGGATCGCCGGGCTAGCGGTCGAGACGCAGGATTTGGCTCAGTCGCTTCGGCCGTGGTCCGATTCGCTGCAGGCCGATCCCGAACGGCTTGAGGAAGTGGAGACCCGTATCCAAATGCTTCGGCGATTGGAGACGAAGTACGCCCGTTCGGTCGATGAATTGATCGAGTATCGCAAGACGTTGGATGCCGAAGAAAGCAGGCTCACATCGGCGGAGGAAGATCGCGAAGCCTTAAGCGAGAAGATCCAGACGGCACATCGTTCTTTGCGCGACACCGGCGTGAAGCTATCGAAAGAGCGAACGAAGTCGGCCAAGAAATTCGCAACGCTTGTTCAGAAGGAACTCGCCGACCTGAGCATGCCCGACGCTCGCCTCGACGCAGTGCTGACGCCGACGCCGTTGGGCAAAGATTCGCTCGCATGCGAAATCCCCTCGAATGGGCTGGAATCATTGGAGCTGATGCTCGCCGCCAATCCGGGGGAACCACCCCGGCCGCTCCGCAAAGTGGCGAGCGGCGGCGAGATGTCGCGCACCATGCTTGCGGTCAAAACCGTGCTCGCCGTGAGAGAGCAGGGGGGCCTCATGATGGTGTTCGACGAAATCGATTCCAATGTGGGCGGCCGGCTCGGCGATGTTCTCGGCGCCAAGCTCGCTGCTTTAGGCCGCACTCGGCAGGTGGTTTGCGTGACGCATCTGCCGCAGGTCGCATGCTATGCCCGCAGCCAGTGGACCATTCGCAAAGCGAAGAAAGCCAAACGGACGACGACCACGATCGAGAAGCTGGATTCGGAAGCCCGCATCGAGGAGCTTTCAAGCATGCTCCGAGGCGCCTCGCGCGGCGAAACGACGCGCAAGGAAGCGGAAGCCATGCTGCAAGCGGCCAGCAAGAAGTGGTAGCAATGCTTCCCAAATTGCCCATTTCTTCCACGTCCTTGCGTGCCTTGGGCCGATTCTTGCGAATGTTTCTGAAGTGCCCGCCTTCGCGCTTGTGGACCCCAGTCGCACAGTTATAATCGGGCCTTCTTGTTCGCCCCTTCTTGGGGCACTCTGCGCATGGAGGCGATACCGATGAGCAGGACGCTCTCGCTCGTGGACCATTTGCGGCAACGCGGTCGATCGTTGCATCGCCTGGGCTGCAAATTGGAAGCTTTGGCCGCCTGGAATCGTCTGGCGGCATTTCAAGAACTGCCCGAAGACGCGACGGCCGAGATGCACGAGTACGTCGCGGAGTTGGCGTTTTCGCTCGGTCGATATGACGAAGCCCGTCGCCGCATCCGTGCCGTGTTGATGCGGATGCCAGAACATCCCTACTGGCATTTCTTGCTCGCCCAGTGCATTGAGCGCGAGCCCAAACGCGAGCTTCGATTGGCGCTGGCCCACTACCAGCGTGCGACCGAATACGACCCTGAACAGGCCGATTACTGGGCCCATCTTGCACGCTGCGCCGATGCATGCGGCGAGAAGGATATCGCCGACGACGCGGCCAAAAAGGCATTGGACCTCGAACCGGACCGTTATGAAGTCGTCGATCCGATCGTTTCGATGCGCTGCAAGCAGGGTCGATTCGGCGAGGCTCGCGACATCTTGCGCTCCGCGATGTTCAGCAATTCGGGCGAACTGCGTTTCCGGCAGCGAGTGGAACGCGTCCGCTTCGAAGAAACGCTGCAAGAGCAAAAGCCGGCCCCCACCGACCCGGTGTTGCCGTTCGTAGTCCCCATCGAACGCCTCCGCCAACGCCGACAATGCCAAGACGGCGCGCATGGCGTGCACCCGTTTTATCCTCCCATCCTTCGGCTCTGGACTGAGTAGGACACGCCCAAGCCCAGGGGCGAGCGGCAGCGAGCTCCTGGGTTCGCTTCGCGGGAGAGTAGATGCAAGAGAGTGGAAAGTAGAGAAGACCCCAAGCCATCTGTGTCTTCTCTACTCTCAACTTTCTCTTCTCTCCTCTCTCGCGAAGCGATCCCAGGAGCTCGCTGCGCTCGCCCCTGGGCTTGGGGGGCGTGTAGAATGCACGCATGCTTGAGCCGCCCTTCGAGATCTTGTACGAGGACAACCATTGCATCGCCGTCGCCAAGCCGACCGGCGTTTCCAGCGCCCACTATCAGGGGACGGAAGAGACCGCCGATCGCCTGATCAAAGCCTACCTGAAGCAGAAGCACGCCAAGCCGGGGAACGTTTTTCTCGGCGTCGTCCATCGGCTGGATAAAGTCGTTTCCGGCGTGCTGATGTTCGCGCGAACCAGCAAGGCGGCCGCTCGGCTCAGCGAACAGTTCCGCGAAGCGACCATCGAAAAAACCTACTGGGCCATCGTCGAAGGCGACGTCAACGAAACGGCGGGCTCTCTCGAAGATTGGCTCATCAAGCGCGAGCAACGGGTCGAAGTCGTCGAACCGCAGTCGGCCGGGGCGAAGCAAGCACTTCTCTATTTCGCGCGGAAAGCGAGCCAGGAAGGGCTTACCTGGATGGAGCTTCGCCCGCAAACGGGCCGCACGCATCAGCTGCGCGTGCAACTTGCGCATCATGGTTTTCCGATCCTAGGGGATGCGAAGTATGGTTCGATCCGCACCTTCGGCCAGGCGATCGCGCTCCATGCCCGCAGCCTCACCTTTCTGCATCCGATCCGCTACGAGCCGATCACGCTGACTGCCGAACTGCCCAAACCGTGGCGTGGCCGATTCGCTCGGCTCTTGCAGGCGGGCAACTGGAACAAGACATGAGCGACCCGGTACTCGATCGCATGCGCGAACTGGCGGCCGAGGACGTCGGCGAACGCGGCATTGCGACCGTTCCCGAGCGGAACTTGGTGACCGAGTGCGCGAGCGATTTCGCCCCCGCGTGCCGCAGCATCGCCGAGACGGCGAACGCCCATGTCGGCATCGTCACCGGGTTTTGGATCCCCTCCGGTCAACCCCCCGCCGGCGAAACGGATGGGCCGCTCGGTGCGCTCTTCCTCGCCCGAGCCTTGATTCCGCTCGGCATCCGCGTCTCGTTGCTGACGGATGACTTCTGCTCCTCCGCACTCGCCGCGGGTCTGACGACCTGCGGACTCGGCGGCAAGGTTCGGCTCCTCTCCCTCCCGACGCCGCAAGCATGCCGCGGCATGTCGGCCACCGCATATGCCGATGCCGTCGGCAAGACGCTCGGTCCCGTCACGCACCTGATCGCTGTCGAACGGCCTGGCCCGACGCATACGATCGCTTCGCTTCAAGCCCAGCTCGGCGCGGAAGCGATCGGCGAAACGCTGGTGGATTTTCTCCACGATGTTCCCGAAGAGCTGCAAGATCGCTGTCGCACCATGCGCGGGTTCGACATCAGTCCGCGCGTCAGCCCGGTCCACTTCCTCTTCGAGCGAACGAAAGCCGTCACGATCGGCATCGGCGATGGCGGCAACGAAATCGGCATGGGTAAGTTAACGTGGGACCTCATCCGGGCCAATGTCCCTGGCGGCGGCGCCGTGGCATGTCGTGTGCCCACGTCTCGACTCATCGTGGCCGGCGTCAGCAACTGGGGGGCGTATGCCCTCGCCGCGGGCGTTGCTCAGATTCGAGGCAAGGCGTGGGCGGGCGATCTGAGCGATGCCGCCGTCGAGACTCGCTTGCTCAAGCTCATGGTGGAGAAGGGGCCCCTCGTGGATGGGCGACTGGGGAAACCTGCAGTGTCGGTAGACGGCATTCCGCTTGAGCGTTACCTCGCCATTCTGTCGAAACTCGCCGCCTTGGTTCGCGGAGGTGCATGATGGAACATCGACATGCGACCGGAGCGGAAGTTCGTCTGTTGGCTCGCGCTGGAAACTTGGATCGCCAAACCTCCGGCCTCGCAATGGGCTATGTGCAGGCGAATCTTGTTGCGGTTCCCAAGAAATACGCATTCGACCTTCTGCTGTTCTGCCAGCGCAATCCGCGTCCCTGCCCGCTGCTCGACGTGGTCGAAGCGGGCAGGTTCGATCCGCCCTTCCTCGCGCCGGGCGCCGATATCCGCACCGATGTTCCGCGCTACCGCGTCTTCGAAAAAGGAACGGTCGTTGAGGAACCCGCCGACGTCGTCTCCTGGTGGAAAGACGACATGGTTGGCTTTCTGCTCGGCTGTTCGTTCACCTTCGAGAAGGCATTGATGGAAGTCGGCGTCCCGGTTCGTCATGTCGAGACGAAGCGGAATGTGCCGATGTACAAGACGAATCTCTTATGCCGTCCCGCCGGCATCTTTCGCGGGCCCATGGTCGTTTCGATGCGGCCGATGACGCCCGGGCAGGCAATCCGCGCGGTCGAGGTTTGCTCGCGCTATCCGCGTGCCCACGGTGCGCCGATTCACCTTGGCGATCCTTCCGCACTAGGGATCGCCGACCTCGACCGTCCGGATTACGGAGACCCGCCGACGATGTTGTCCGGCGAAATTCCCGTCTTCTGGGCCTGCGGCGTAACGCCCCAAGCAGTCGCGGTCGAAGCGCAGCCGTCGCTGCTGATCACGCACAAGCCAGGCTGCATGTTCGTCGGCGATCTGCGCGATGCGGACCTCGAAGGCGCCGGCAACTAACCCGCGCTTCGACGAATGCAAACGTCGCGGCGGTTGGGAGGGCGAGGCGCCTCGCCCTCCCAATCCCCAGCGTTTGGTATGAGGGATTCGGACTCGACGTCAATCGGCCCGAGGTTCCGCGTTCTTCGCCGTGTTGCCGTCGCCGGGGCGACGCGATTTCAGGTCAAAGGTGCTTCCTCGCGGCAGCACATGCACCGTGAGCCCGAAGAGGGCGATCGGGTCGCCGGGCTGGCGGCCGACTTTGTTGTTGTGAGTCGCCGTCGATGCGTCGACGATCATGACGGCGCCGCTGCCGAGCACTTCCGCTTTTTCGTTTCCTGTGACCACGATGGCAGTGTCCGCATCGATGCCGATGCCGAGGCACTGAGGCCGGTCGGCGACCGCGGAAAGCAACCGCCCGATGCGTGCGCGCTGAGAGAAATGAGGATCAATGAGCGTGCCCGGAAGAAAGCCCAGGCCCCGGCGAAACGCGTCGTGCTTGGCCAGCGGCATGATCGGTCCCTTGTCGGTGGCCGCCATGAACTCGCTCATCATGGAAGCGCCGGCACTTGTGCCGCCGATCGCCAACCCATCGAGGCGGCGCTGGTGCATCAGTTTTTCGACATTGGTCTTTCTCAGCAGATCCACGAGCCTTACTTGATCGCCGCCCGTGAAGAAGACGCCGGTGGCATGCGTCATGATCTTGAGATTCGCTTCCGAATCGATTTCTTCGCGTGTCCCGGTTTGCAGTTCGTTCGCCTCGCGAGCGCCGATCGCCTTGAATGCCTTGCGATATTTCTCCCCCGTGGTTCCCGGATCTCCGAGGGCGGCGGTAATTACGGCGATACGCGCATGGTCGCCGCCGGACAGCTTCACGAAACGTCGCAGAATTTCGCCGCCATCGGTTTCCTCGGCGCCGCCGATGATCACCAGCGGGCCGATGACGCGAGGAGGATCTTGTTGGGCTCGTGCGAGGAGGGGCGAGGCGAAAAGCGCCAGGAGGACGATGATTCTTCCAAGCTTCATCGGATTGCGGCTCCAGTAGAGAGTACAAACCGCGTCGGTTCATCCGAGGATTGTCGCGGCAGGGAGAGAGCCATCCCTTCGGCAAACCCCATGCCCCTGAATGATCGCATCAGGATCAAACGCGATGCAGAGTGGTCCTCACGCTCCGCGTGAGGTCAGCGGCGATGCGAGGTCGGACGACCGCGGAAACAAGTTTATCTAACTTGTTTGAAATGTCTCTCTCATGATCCATTCCGACAAGTTAATAAACTTGTCGCCACGAAAGACGAGAGTGGTCCTCACGCTCCGCGTCAGGTCAGCAGCGATGCAAGGTCGGACGGGTTTTCGTGGCGACAAGTTTATCCAACTTGTCGGATTCGTTTTTGGAGAGTTTTCAAACAAGTTAGATAAACTTGTTTCCACGAGCCGTCTGACCTCGCATCGCCGCTGACCTCACGCGGAGCGTGAGAACCACACTGGTTCAATCCGCTTTCTAAAACTCTTTTTCTTTGAGCACCTGAAAGCCGGAGCGTTCGACTTCCTTTTTGATGTTGTCCGCAAGGGTTTTGGCCCAGCTTTTGGTTCGGCTCAGGCCGATTGCCCCCGTCCACCAGGGGGTATTGCGCGTCAGGATCAATTCGGCGCCGTCGTCGTCATATGGTTCGACGACGATTTTGAAGTCGCAGTAGGCGACCAACGCGCCGGCGACGATGCTCAGCGTGAAATTCCCTTTTTTCGCCTCGAAAGCAAGCCCGCCCGAGGCATGGACGGCGAAGCCCGTTTCCTTCGCCACATGACGGGCTGCCTGATGCAAATCCTCAGGCGACATGTCCGCAACGAACTTCACACCGGCCATGCGGCGATCTCCCAGTCGAAAAATATCGTGAATCGCAATGGTTGTAACATGCGGCGAGAATGAAGGCGAGCGAATTTCCGGCCTCTAGCAAGCGCGACAAGCGGCTTCCCCACCTGTAAAACAGCCGGATGATTTCGCATGCGGATGTGGCGATCGTCGGCGGCGGCGTGATCGGACTGACTTCGGCGTGGTTCCTCGCCAAGGAGGGGCTGCGCGTCGTCGTGCTCGATCAGGGCGAACTTGGGGCCGAGGCTTCGTGGGCTGGCGCGGGCATTCTGCCGCCTAGTTCCTGGGAACATGCCCATACGCCGTTCGATCGTCTCCGTGCTTACGGCCGTCAACATTTCGCTGCGGTTTCTCAAGAATTGCTCGAACAAACCGGCATCGACAACGGCTACCGCGTCTGCGGCGGCATCGAGTTCCTCGGAGGCGGCGACGAAGCCCTGGCGGAAGAGTGGGGCGGCCCCGGAGTCGAACGCCGTCGGCTCGATGATGCGGCCGCCCATGCTTTGGAACCGCTGCTAGCGCCACACCTGGGCGATGCGATTCACCTGCCCGCGATGGCTCAGCTTCGCAATCCGCGACACATGAAGGCCCTGGAAGCGATGTGTCGGCTCACCGGCAAAGTGGAGCTTCGGCCAAGAACAATGGTGCGGCGCTGGCAACGCGAAGGGGAGGGGATCGCGCTGGATTTGGAAGGGAATGTTCTGCACGCGGCTAACCTCGTCGTCACCGCAGGTGCGTGGACCGGTCCATTCCTTGAACAAACGGGAGTGCGTTTGCCGATTCGCCCCGTCCGCGGCCAGATCGCTTTGCTGAATCCCGGTCGGCAGATGCTACGCCACGTGCTTGCCTGGGGTCCGCGCTATCTGGTTCCGCGTGAAGATGGCCGGATTCTGGTCGGTTCGACGGAAGAGGATGTGGGGTTCGATCGCAAAACGACCGATGAAGCCATCGCCGATTTGGTCGCGTTAGCTACCCGGCTTGTCCCCGCGTTGGCGGAAACCACCTTGGAAAAGCGTTGGGCCGGGCTGCGGCCCGCGATCGCCGCTGGCCTGCCCGCCATCGGGCCGATTCCGTTCATTCCAAATGCATTCGTGGCAGCGGGACACTTTCGCGCCGGTTTTCAGTTGTCGCTCGGAACCGCCCGCGCCGTGGTCGATCTTGTTTTAAACCGACTTTCGCCACTGCCGCTCGACGCATTTCGCCTGGAGCGCTTCGCGTGATCCGTTCGAGAGAGTGGTCCTCACGCTCCGCGTGAGGTCAGCCGCGATGCAAGGTCTGCCTAAATCAGCGTGCGCGATTTCGCCGCAGCACCTTTCGCACGAACCCGAAGCGTTAGCGAGGGATTCACGTCGTCCCTCGCTGACTGACGCTTCGGGCTAGTGCGGGCGACTGGCATGTTTTGATCGGATGCGCGACGCCCGCTCTTATTCGAAAGGCGGCTAACGCGCCGCCGATTTGCGCACGCTGATTTAGCACGCTGGGCCAAGCAAGTGACCGCAACTCCATCCGAAAAGAAATTTCTACCGCTTGTCCCGCCGAATCACGTTCCGCTTACGCCGGGTAGACTGCTGCTTCCGAACCCATTTGAGAAACGCTTGCAGCTCGGGGGCGTCGCGGAGCGATTCGATCGCGACATACTGACGGGCGAGCGTGCGGTTCTCGAAAGTCGCGTGGACCATGCCGTGGCATTGGCCGCAGATGAGAGCGATGTGGTCCTGCGTCCCCCCTTGCGATTTCGGCAAGCAATGATGCTCCGTGAGCGTCGCGGGATTCATCTCGCGCTCGCAAAGTCCGCAGGGACGCGTCTCATGATCGACGCGGCGCTGATAGTCCAGAATCTCGCCCTTCTTTCTCATCCTGCTGCTTTCATCCTTCATCCTTTATTGCATTACCAGCGTTTCTGCATTTCGCGGGCGGCGTTGTAGCCGCAGGTGCCCATGACGCCGCCGCCAGGGTGGGCGGCCGCTCCGCAGAGATAAAGGTTTTTGATGGGCGTGCGATATTGCGCCCAACCGGCGGCGGGGCGGAACATGAAGAGCTGGTGCAGGCCCATCGAGCCCTGGAAGATGTTGCCCCCCGTCAGGTTGAAGATGCGTTCCAGATCGACCGGCGAAATCACCTGCCTATCGATCACGCTGTTCTTGAAGTTCGGCGCGTAGTCGTTCACGATGTCGAAACAGCGGTCGGCAAACTTGTCCTTCTCCTGATCCCAGTTCCCTTCCTTCAGCTTGTACGGCGCGTACTGCACGAACATCGACATCACATGCTTGCCTTCCGGGGCTACCGAAGGATCGACGGACGAGGGCATGGTGCATTCGATGACGGGGTTCTTCGACGGATATCCGTATTTGGCGTCGTCGTAGGCCCGTTCGATGTAATCCTGATCCGGACATAGGTGCATCGTGCCGCGATGTTGCGGTCCCACGGTCGTGCCGGGCATTGCTTTGAAGTTCGGCGGTTCCGATAGGGCGACGTTGATTTTGAACGACGCCGAGCTGTAGTCGATGCGCTGGATCGCTTCGCGGAAGTCTTCCGGCAACACGTTTGGATCGAGCATGACCTCGAACGTGAGATGCGGATCGACGCCGCTCGCGACCTTGGTTGCATGAAACTCTTCGCCGCTCTTGAGCGCGACGCCGTAGGACGAGCCGTTCTTGACGAGGATCTTCGCGACCTCGGCCTCGGTGCGGATCTCGACGCCCAGGTTCTTGCCCGCTTTCGCGAGTGCCTGCGTCAGCCCGCCCATGCCGCCGCGGACATAGGCCCACACGCCGCGTTTGCCGTTGGTTTCGCCCATGACATGATGGAAGAGCACATACGCGGTGCCCGGCATCGAGGGGGCCGCGAAGGCGCCGATGATCGCGTCGGTGGCGAGGGTGCCCTTCAGTTGTTCCGACTCGAACCAGCGATCGAGGATCGTGCGAGCGGAACCGGAGAGGACTTCGACCGCCTCTCCCATGTGCGTGCCCAGCTTCTGCATCGATCGGCCGAGGTTGAACAGCTTCCATCCGCCGGAGATGCCGGGGCTGATGATGTTCGGCGGAGTCTGGATCAACGTCGGCTCGATGACGTCGGCCACGCGCTCGAGCATTTTCTCGTACTTGGGATAGGCTTCCGCATCCTTCTTGCTGAACTTCGCGATTTCGCGAAGATTCATCCCCTCGTCCGGTCCGAGGAACAGATGCCGGCCATCCGGGAAGGGGGTGAAGGAGGAAGGATTGCGTTCGATGAGGTCGAACCCGTAATCCTTCAGACGAAGATCGCGGATGATTTCCGGGCGGAAAAGGCTGTTGACGTAGGCGGCGGTGGAGACCTTGAAGCCGGGGAACGTTTCCTCGGTGACGGCACATCCGCCGACGATATGGCGGCGTTCGAGAACGAGGACTTTCCATTTGGCTTTGGCGAGGTAGCAGGCCGTCACCAATCCGTTGTGCCCGCCGCCGATGATGATCGCGTCATACGCCTTCGCCATGGAAACCTCTTGCGGAAAATCGCAAATCGCAAATCGCAAATTGCAAATTGCAAATTTCAGATTGCAAATTGAAGAGCGAGCCAGGGGATGATTGCTGACAGCTCCTTGCCTTTCAATTCGAAATTCGAAATTCGAAATCCGAAATCAGACCTTCTTTATTAGTGTTTGTCCTCGATCTACCTTCTCGAAGCCGTAGCTTTCGAGGAACTTGACGGCTGCGGGATTGCTTTCGTTGGCCTGCACCTCGGCCAATTCGAAGAAGCTTTCCTGGCCTTGGCGGAGCACGGCTCCGAGCAGCAATTTGCCCACGCCTTGCTGGCGATGTTCGTCGGCGATCTCGAAACCGAGGATGCCGACCGAGGGTTTGCCCCAGCGATAACTGAAGCCTTCCATCTCCCACACGAGCGCCCGGCCGACGATCTTTTTCGTCTTCTTATCCTCGACGATGAAGGCGATCGGATCGATGCATCCGGTCGTGCATTCGTGCCAAAAAGAATCGAGTTTTCGCGGCGGCCCGACCTGCACCTCGTACTTGGTGCGGAGAATCGACACCCGGGCATCGTTCGGTTTCGGCAGCTGCTCGAGTGGGCGATCATAGACGGCGGTGGTCGAATGCACGCCGTAGCCATGTTTCAGAAAAAAGGGCGTGGCCGCGGGGTCGCTATCGAGGAAGCCTGAGCATTCGCTCCCCCCGTAGAGCCCTAAATAGAACGGGTTGCGCGGGGACTGGGACCCAGCGAAAATCGTTCGGGCGCCGCGTCCTTGGAGGTACGCTTCCCCCTGTCGCAGCAACTCGGAACCCACGCCTTGCTTGCGATGGGTGGGCGCCACGCCGAGCATGCAGACGACCCCCTCCGCCGCTTCGCCTAGTCGCGGTGCGATTCCGGCGTGTATCCAGCCGATGCAACGGCCGTCTTCCTCCTCGGCCAGTATGAGGCCCGCGGGATCGAACGTGGGCTTGGAGAGGACGTATCGTTCGAGCGGAGTGCTGGTTCGCATTTGCACGGCGCCGCGATTCACGAAGCACTGGTTCCAGACTTCCGTGAGCCGCGGCGGATCGATATTGCGAAATGGGCGATAGCGAATCAACGAAGCACCCCAGACGGCGACGAGCGGAGGGGCGATGGGCGTGTCGCCGCAGAATCCATCCCGAGTAGCGTTTTCTTAATTATAGGCGCCGGCATCGCAAAAGGACGCCAAGGCTTGATCGCTGGCTGCGAGGCAAAAAAGGGAGAACGCTTGCACGGCCTCGCGGGATGCTTTAGCGTTGGCGTCACCTTTGGAGAAGTCGATGCAACGTTTCCTGCCGCTGTTGATGTTCGCCCTTTCCATGCCCTTTGCAACCGCTCAGGGCGCGAAGGACTTCCCGGATCCGGCGCCGCGGAAGGCGGAGATTCTTAAGCGGTTTCGGGACGAGTTCCTCGAGATCACGCCCGGAAAGGGGAAATATCCGGCCAAGTTCACGATGGGGTCGAAAGCCGCCGCCTCCGAGCAGCCGATGCATGAAGTATCGCTCAAGTCGCCGTTTTTCATCGCGAAGTACGAAGTGACGCAGGAGCTGTATCAAGTCGTGATGGGTACCAATCCCAGCAAATGGAAGGGCGTCCGCAACTCGGCCGAGATGATGGATTGGAAAGAGGCGGTCGAATTCTGCAAGAAAGCGACGGCAATGCTTCGGGAAGCGAAGCTCATCGACGCGAAGGAAATCGTCCGCCTGCCGAGCGAAGCGGAGTGGGAATACGTTTGCCGTGCGGGGACGAAAACGGCGTATTCCTTCGGCGACGACGCGAAAGAGCTGACCGCTTACGGATGGTACAAGGTCAACGCTCCCGGCAACGATCCTCCGGTGGGCCTCAAGAAAGCGAACCCGTGGGGGTTGTACGATATGCATGGCTACTGTTGGGAATGGTGCGAAGACGATTGGCATGCCGACTACAAGGGGGCGAACGCGGACGGCAGTCCGCGCGTCGTTGCGGACGCCGTGAAGAAGGCGATGCGCAGCGGGTCATGGGCCGACGACGCCGACGCATCGCGATCCGCCTCCCGGCGCGGAGCGGCGATCGACGCGAAGAGCGACGCCATCGGGATGCGGTGCGTGCTCAGCAAGATGCCGTAGCGGCGAGCCGGGAGCGTTGACAGTACGTTTAGCACGACACTGCGTTGAGTTGGACCAGTTTCAAAATGTAGCGTCTTTACGCCAACGGCGTTGCAGCCCACAGCCCAGGGTTGGCGACCGCAGGGAGCCTACCCTGGGTAACACGACAGGAGCAACCGCCTACCCCGAAGGGGTTGAAGCCACGGATTCTAACCCGTTGCTCGAACCCCTTTGGGGTACATTTGGGTTACTGGAATGACAGCCCAGGGTAGGCTCCCTGCGGTCGCCAACCCTGGGCTGTGGGCTGCAACGCCTTTGGCGTAGTGAAATCCCAGGCGTGGAATATTGAAGCTACGGAAACGCTCTTAACTCGCCTGGGGATCTACGCATGAATCGCCTTTGCCTACTTGTTCTGTTGCTCGCCCCCATGGCTCATGCGGGCGATTGGCCTCAGTTTCTCGGCCCCAAACGCGACGGCGTTTCGGATGAGACGGATATTGCCGCCTGGGGCAAAGACGGTCCCAGAAAGCTCTGGTCGCGCGATGTGGGGGAGGGCTATGCGGGCCCTGTCGTTGCGGGGAAGGATCTCATCGTCTTCCATCGCGTCGCCAACGAAGACCTCGTCGAATGCCTCGATCCGGCCACGGGCAAGGAAAAGTGGAAGTGCTCCTACTCGACCGACTACGACGATCCCCTCGGCAAGGGGAACGGCCCCCGCGCCACTCCGACGATTCGCGGCGCTGCCGTGGTGACGATCGGCGCCGACGGATCGCTGCACTGTTTGGATCGTGCGACCGGCAAGAAGCGTTGGGCGCATCAGATTACGAAGGAATACAAAGTCCCGCAAAGCTACTTCGGCGTAGGTTCCTCCCCGCTCGTGCTTGCGGATCGAGTGCTCGTTAATGTCGGCGCCAAAAAAGCCGGTATCGTCGCCTTCGCGCTTGCCGACGGCAAGGAACTGTGGACCGCCACCGACGATGGCCCCAGCTATTCGTCCCCCATCGAAGTCGCGATCGATGGCGCGGCACGCGTGCTTTTCTTCACGCGCAATGGCCCCGTCTATCTCGATCCATCCGACGGCAAGGTGCTGTACTCGTCCCGCTGGCGGGCTCGATATGACGCCTCGGTGAACGCGGCGACGCCCCTGATGATTGGGGAAAAAGCCTTTCTCTCGACCTCGTACGAGACCGGCGCGCTGATGCTCGAATTGAGCAAAAACTCGGCGAAGACGCTGTGGGATTCCGAAGAGGTCATGACGAACCACTTCAATACATCGGTCGTGCGGAAGGGGCTGCTTTTCGGTTGCGATGGCCGGCAGGAAGCGGGGCCAAGCTTTCGGTGTGCCGATCCCGCGACGAAGAAAGTGCTGTGGGATGTGCCCCGTTTCGGTTGCGGCACGATGGCGTTGGCGGGCGACACGATCGTCATGCTCAAGGAAAACGGCGAACTGCTGCTGGTGCAAGCCGATGGTAAGCAATACCGCGAACTGGCGAAGGCGACCGTCTTCGACGCCGGTCCCTGCCGAGCGCAGATCGCGATTGCTCAGGGCAAGCTGTTCGCGCGGGACAGCGCGAAGCTTGCGTGTTTCGCCCTCAAATAACGGCTTGTCGTGGGAACGCGTTCAGGGGCTTGATGAGTTACTTCGCCTTTTCCTTCTTCCACACGCGGATCGTTCCCCGTGCATCGGCGGCGGCGAGCGTCGAACCGTCCGGCGAAAACGCGATCGGCCCCGCCCACTCCGCGAAACCCGGCAGCGAGCCGACTGCTTGGCCCGCGACGGCCTGCAAGAGGTAGATCGCTCCTTCGTTCGATCCCACTCGGGTGAAGAACGTGTTGACGGCGATATGCATGCCGTCCGGCGACCATGCCAGCGTCCGCATCTCGGCGGGTCGATCGTTGCGAAGCACGCGGTCGCGGCCCGTATTCGAAACGGCGAAGACCCAGATCGTGATCGGATGCTTGCCGGTGGCGGCCAACTCGGAGCCATCAGGGGAAAAGGCGAGGAACTGGAGCGACGACTGCTTGGTGCGAAATTCGTTGACTGCTTTCTTGGTCGACAGATCCCAAACGACGGCCCCGCCTTCGGCGAGTTCGCCGCCGAAGCCCACGGCGAGCTTCGTGCTGTCCGGCGAGAACACGGCATCGAGAACCAGTTGGCCGGGGCCTGCATTCCGCCAACGAAGTTCGACGGGTTCGCCTTCCTTCTCGAGATCGACAAGCTGCACGACCTTGGAATGCAGCAGAGCGAGACGGGTTCCATCGGGCGAAAGCACCGACTTGCCGTGCCAAAGTCCGCTGACATGTTCCACTCGCAGCTTTCGCCGAACTTTGCCGCTGGGCCATTCGCTGATGACGAGCGTGGCCGCTTCCTCGTCGTATCCTTCGAGCCTGCGAATCAGCGGAATGCCTTTGGCATCGAACCCCAGCCATCTGCCTAACGGTTCTTGGCCTGGTGTGGGGGATTCTTCTTCCCCGTTCGCCAAATTCAATCGAGCGAGCTTCAGATTCTCCATCGCGGCCATCAGGGAGCGGCCGTCCTTCGAGAAAGCGAGGTTGCTGATCTTGGCGTTGTTCACGGAGGGGAACGATCCCGCATCTTCCCAACCGTAGAGAATCGGTTCCTTGCCGGCGACTCGTTTCGCGAAGTGCCGTTGCGGCGATTGGTATCCTTCGAGGGCGACGGTCGTCGTCCGTGTTCGCTCTACGGTTACGAACTCTGCTTTCTCCTTCGGCAAATCCGCCCTCGGCTCGTTGGTATTGGGATCTTCGAGCGCATCGATCCACGTCACGCCTTTGGGGATGCGAGCGTCCGCGTCGCAGATCGGCGAAAAGGGGAGCCATTTCTCGAGCGGCGTCTTCCCCTGGACCAAAATGGACGACGTTTCCCAAACGTCGAATCGTCGCATGTCGTCGCCGGCGATCTCGAATTCCTCGATCACGACTTTCGATTTCGGCGGCAGGCCGAACGCGGTGAAGCGGTCGTAGCCGAGGAAGCTGACGACATAGGCGGAGCCGATTCCTCCCTTGGCTCCGCCGTCCAGACGCACGCAGGAAAACGGAAAGCCCTCGTCGACGTCCGCTCTGAAGCGACCGCCTTCCGGAAACTTCGCGTCGGGACCGAACGGCGTGGCGAGCCAAACCAGGCGATCCGTCGGGTTTGCCAACTCAAGGCGAAAATGCATCGTCGAGGGGAACGGCTTCTTCGCCTCGACCCGCCGAAGGTAGGTCGCCTTCACCGAAGGGATCGCGTCCGGCTGAGCCCCTGCAGGCAGGGCCAACAATAACAGAGCAGACACCGCGAGCGAACCGTAACGCATGGCCATCCTTCCACGTTGAGGTCGACTCCATTATGTCGCATCCGCCCTCGGCAAAGTTCCACATCGTGCTGGCGTGACGGCGATTGGATGCGTTACACTACACGGGTCCGACGCGCCGCGTTGGACTAACAGGAGGCTGGGCATGCTGCCACGGATCGTGCAATGTCCTCAATGCGGATCGGCGTTTCCCACGCAACGCAGCCCCGGCATGCAAGTCAGTTGTCCGGACTGCCTTGGCTATTTCGCCGTCCCCCTCGCCGCCGCGCCGTTGCCGGAACCCGAACCTGTGCCCGCGGCCGTCGCAAGCACACCGCTTCCAGTTGAGCTGCCTGCTCCTGTAGCTCCCGATGTGCCGACTGCCGTCGCCCGTCCGAAGGCGCCGCCCAAGCCGAAGCGAGCGAAGCCGGTTGGACAAGTCGTCGAGACGGACGAAGAGGAGACGTCCGCGGGCGATAGCTGGGGCGGCATCCTGCTCGTGTCGGCGATGCTGCTCGCCATCCTCGGCGCAGGCGGCTATTGGCTGCATTCGTTCATCAGCAATCGTCCTCAACCAAACGATGAGTTGGCGTCTCTCTCGGACGACAACAAACCCAAAGCGCCGAATCTGGACTCCGAGAAGCCGAAGGGAAACCCAGCGATCAGCGTCCCTGGATCCGCACCGCAAACGATCAACCCTCCGCCAGAAATTCCGCGACCGCCGATGCCCCAGGTAGAGCCGCCGAAAGTGCGGCCGATCGAAAAGGAAGACCCCGGCGCCTTCTTCAGGCCCGTCGCGCTCGGCGGCGGCGAGGAAACGCGCAAATGGATCGTTCCCGGCATCGAGCCGGCGCGGATCGAGAAGGCGATCGAGCAAGGGGTGCAGTTTCTGCGACGCACGCAGGATAAGAGCGGGTCCTGGAAGCCGAATCATCATGGCGCGGCCTACGCGGCTTTGCCGGGCTTGGTGATGCTCGAATGCAAAGTCTTGCCGAGCGACCCTGCGGTGCAGGCAGCAGCGCGGTATGTCCGCCAAAACTCGGATCGGCTGAACGCGACCTACGATCTTTCGCTCGCGGTGCTGTTTCTCGATCGCCTCGGCGACTCACGCGATCGCCCGCTGATTCAAACGCTGGCCCTGCGCTTGGTCGCCGGACAAACGGATCAGGGCGGGTGGACCTACACCTGTCCCGTTCTCTCCAAGGAGGACGCGGTGCCGTTGCTCACGCTGCTGCAGCGAACGAAGCCGAACATTCCGACCCTGGATCCGTTGGCTTCGCCCGAGAGGGGAATGCTCGACCCGCTGGCTCAAGAGAAGACCACGACGCGGATACCCCTCGCAAGCGACCCCAAGGCCGAGTTGCCGATCCCGCTGCAAGGGTTCGGCCCGGATCGATTCCCGATCCCGGTTCCAGCCAAAGACGATCCCAAGGATAAAAACGACACGCGACTGATCGTGCCGACTCAACCTGAAGAGACCAAGCCGATACCTGCGCCGATGCCTGCGCCGATGCCGAACGCGGCGATACCCAAGAAGCCGTTGCTGCGTCCCAAGGCGGCTCCGATTCGGCCCGAATCGATTCCGCTCGCTCTTCGCAAGGTGCCCTCGATCGCCAAACAATGGGAGAAGAAGGGGAAGGCCAAGCAAGCCGGCAGCCACGACGACAACTCGAACACGCAATTCGCATTGATCGCGCTGTGGGCCGCCCGACGCCATGGCGTGCCGACCGAACGGGCGTTGCTCATCGCCGACGAGCGATTCGCCGGTTCGCAGAATGTGGACGGCGGCTGGGGATATCAGCTCCGCGGCGGCAGCACCGCCTCCATGACTTGCGTGGGATTGCTCGGCGTCGCCATGGGCCATGGCGCCAAGGGGGCGACGGCGAAGCCAGGCGCTGCCCTGTCCGCCGAAGATCCCGCCATTCAGGCGGGACTTCGCAAGTTGGGCTCGCATTTGGGCGAACCCGTGCTCAGTCCGCAAGCCGGGCTGCGTATGGAAAACCTCTACCTGCTCTGGTCGTTGGAACGGGTCGGCATGCTCTACAATCTCAAGACCATCGGCGGCAAAGATTGGTACGGTTGGGGGGCTCAAATCCTGGTCGTCAATCAATCGCAGGATGGGGAGTGGTCGCATTCGGCCCAGTTCCACGGTTCCGAACCAGTCGTCAACACGTGCTTCGCCCTTCTGTTCCTCAAGCGATCGAACCTGGTGCAGGATCTCAGCGAAAACCTGCGTCTCAACATGGCGATCACGGACCCCGACCTGCCGAACAGGTGATTTACGCCGTGCGCAGGAGGAGCGGGTAAACCGAATCGATGTTCCTGAGTTTCCTCAACCTGGCACTGCTCGCTGGATTGGCCGGCCTTGCGATTCCGCCGATCATCCATTTCTTCCATCGCCGCCGACACGACGTCGTCGATTGGGGGGCGATGCAATTTCTCGAATTCAGCACCGCCCGCCGCCGCAAGTTTTTCCTCGAAGAAGTGCTGCTCCTTCTTGCTCGCATGGCCCTGGTGGCGCTGCTCGTATTCTTCCTTGCTCAGCCGATGATGGAAGGCTGGCTCGCCGATCGCTTGCATCGCCCGAGCCGCGATGTGGTGTTCGTGCTCGACACGTCCGCCAGCATGACGACGAACGGCGCTGAGGGAAGTCCTTGGCGACGCGCTCACGATGCGCTCGCGAAGGATCTGGAACGACGTGGAGCGAACGACCGTGTTGGCCTTGTCGTTGCGGGTTTGCCGGCCGCAATCGCGGTGCCGCTGACCCACGCGCCGGGCGACCTCGACCCGGTGCTTCGCGAACTGCCGACCCCTCGCGGCGCCGCCGACGGGCCCGCGGCGATCGAGTTGGCGTGGCACCATCTGCGCGAGTTCGGCCGACATGCCGAACGCGAGATCGTTGTCGTCACCGACCGACAAACGCTCGGCTGGTTCGACGCGGAGGCCATGGCGAAATGGCGATCCGTCGGCGACCGGATGCAATCGACCGAAAAACAGCCGGTTCCGCAGATGCGTTGGATCTCGGTGCAACCGCCGGAGCAGCCGGGAACCAACTACTCGCTCGAACGCATCACACCCTCACGCCGCCTCGCCGGAGTCGGCCAAAAGACGTCCTTCTCGGCCGTCGTCGTTCGCCACGGGGATGCCCCTTCGACGACCATGAACATCGTCTTCGAGATCGACGGCACGCCGATCGGACGAACCAAGCTCGAGGTCAAGCAGGCAAGGACCGACGTTCGATTCGACCATCGCTTCGAGCGGTCGGGCGCCTTTCTCGTCACCATGCGCTTCGCCGATGCGAACGACGTGCTCGCCGCGGATGATCGCCAGGATGTCGTTTTCGAGGTTCTGCCGGAACTTCCCATCCTTCTCGTTGATGCCGAAGATCCCGGGTCGCCTTCAAGCACTACGTTCTACCTTCGGAAAGCGTTTGCGGAACCGGGCGACAAGACCCGCACGTCGCTCGTCAGTGCGAAGGTGGTGCGAGCAGCCAACCTTTCGCGCGACACGATCCTTCCGAAGGAAGGAGCGGCGCCGCGTGTCGTCATCCTCTCGGATGTCGCGAAGTGGGAGCCGGACCAGATTCGCGACCTGGAGCGATTCGTGCATCAAGGCGGCGGCTTGTTGCATCTGATCGGGCCACGCGCCGGTGCGGCAAAGAATGGATCGCTCGCCGCGAGTTTCGAAGCGGGCATCCGCGTAAACGGCTCAGCCGTCATCGACCCGAAAGCAACTCCGCTGCGATTGGACCCCGCGACGTTTCTGCACCCCGCATTGAAGCTGTTCGCGGACCCGTCGCGGCCTTCGCTCGGCGTGATGCCGCACCGTCAGTGGGCGAAACTGGAGGCGGATTCGGGAATGATCGTCGCCCGTTTCGCGAACGGCGATCCCTGGCTCGTCGCGTCGAAACACGGTCAGGGGCAGCTGCTCGTCAGCTCGCTTCCGATGGACGGCAGTTGGGACGCGGTGCTCGCGAAGTCGTGGGAGTTTCCGGTCCTTATCCACGAACTGGTGTTCGCCCTCGCCGATGTTCGCAGCGATGCGTTCAACCTGCTGCCCGGTCAACCGATCCTGCTCCATGAACACCAGGAGAAAGGGATCGGCATCCAGCATGCGCCAAGCGGCGCCAAACCTTGGCAACCTGATGCGGCCGGCGTCTATCCCCCGCCCGGCCCGGCGGGCGCGTATCGTCTGGAGATCGGAAAAACCGCCTATCCCATCGTGGTGCATTCGGATCCCCGCGAATCGGTCTTGTCGTATGCCGCGGATGACGATGTGAAGCGAGTCGAGGAGTCCGTCCCCGCTCGATGGTCCGGGCGATCCGAGGCTGCCGAATCGCTGCTCGCCCATGACGCCTGGCTCACGTTTCTGCTGGCGTTCATCGCGTGCCTCGTGCTCGAATCATGGATGGCACGAGGGTTAGCCCGGCAGCGGGCGGGGGCGTGATATGCTGCGCCTCAACCTTGGCGGCGATGAATACGTGTCCCTTGCTCCCGCATGGTCCGGATGGAGCCCCCTAGGGCAGGGCGCCGTTCTCCTCCTGTCGCTACTGGCATTGGTCGCGCTGATCGTCTGGCTCGCGCGATGGGACCGGGCGCTCGTCGCGCCGCGTCAAGCTCGCGCTCTGCTTGGCGTCCGCCTACTCGTTGCTTTTATCGCATGGTCATTGGCCGCGTTGCAGCCGACGTGGGTGACTGAGCGGGACGACGAGGTTGCGAGCCGAGTGCTGATCGCCATCGACAACTCCGGAAGCATGGACATCGCCGACCCGCAACGCGACGGCGCCCAATCCGGGGCCCTCGCCAAAACCTTGCGGATGGACGGCTCCCAGGTTCCATCGCTTACGCGCAAGGAAATCGCTCGGCGGCTGCTCAAGAATGAAGGCGCGGGCATCGAATCCGCCCTCTCCAAGAATCACACGGTCGAAGTCGTTTCGTTCCGCGATCGGGCCGAGTCGGTCGGCGTTCCTATTGAGGATTCGATCTTCAAGGAAATCGCGAAGCCAGGGGAGGGGACCAATGTGTCCGCGCCTCTGCAAACGGCGATGCTTCGCGGCGATTCCGCGGGGGGCAAGCTGATCGGCATCGTGCTGCTCAGCGACGGGCAACATCACGGCAGCGGCGATCCGCTCGCGGTCGCGCGCGAATTGGCTCGCCGCAAGATTCCGATTTTCGCCACGCCGATCGGATCGAAGACGCCCCCCGCGGATATCGCGGTCGTCGATCTTAAGGCGCCCAAACAAGTCGCCAAAGATGCGGAAGCAGTCGTTGAAGCGAAGGTGCGTCTCCGCGGCATTCCGGCCGGAAAGCTGACGCTGCGAATGTCGGCTCCTGGAGCCAGCAAGGACACGCCGCTCGAAAAGACCATCGATCATGACGGCAAAGACGCCGCGTTCGTAGTCCCTTTCCCTTTGCGTTTCGAGGCGTTCGGCGTTCATCGGGTGGAATTGAGCGTTGAGGCTCCCAAGGGCATCCAGGAAATCTCAGCGGACAACAATCGCTTCGCCACGAATATCCGCGTCGCTTCCGATAAGACCCGCGTGTTGCTGATCGATGCCGACATCCGCTGGGAGCACTACTACCTCGCCGCCGCCTTGCAGCGAGATCCCGATGTGGCACTGGAGCGCGTCGTCTTTCATGCGCCTCGACTCGGCGCCGCGCCGGAGGACAAGCTGGAATCGCTCGGCTTCGCCAAACGCTCGTTGCCCAAGCTGGAGCCGAATAGGGAGGATCCGCTTTGGGCATTCGATCTCATCGTTTTGGGCGACGTCGCTCCCGAGGACTTGCCCCTCGCGGATCGCCGCCGGCTCGAAGCGTATGTCGGCGAACGAGGCGGAACGCTCGTGGTCCAGGCCGGCAAACGCTGGCAGCCGCTCGTTTTTTTGGCTGGCCCTGAGGATCCGCTGGCGAAGCTGATCCCCATTGAGTTGCCGCAGACCATGCGGCCCAAGGATGGTTTCCGCATTCGGCTTAGCGATGCGGGTGAGGGGATTCCGTTCCTTCGCATGGACGACGGCGAACCCGAACATCGCAAGGCGTGGGCCGAACTGCCGAAGCATTTTTGGGCAGTCGCGGGAAAGCCGAAAGCGGGCGCGATGGTGCTCGCGACGGCGGAGATCGAAGGAAGCAAATCGAAGGACGCGCCGGCGCTCATCGTTCAATCGAATTTCGGCTTCGGGAAAGCTATTTATCTCGGTTTCGACAGCACCTGGCGCTGGCGCTACCGTGTCGGCGACAAGCATCATCATCGCTTTTGGGGCCAACTCGCACGATGGGCGGGGGCGGATCCGTGGACGCCCGGCAGCAATCGCCTCGTCCGCTTCGGCGCCCTGTCTCCCGTGGTTCGGCCCGGCGAAGATGCGGAAGCGATCCTCCGCATCGCCGAATCCATGCCCTTGCCGAATGGACCAGTTCGCATGAAGGTCATTCGCATCGGAGACGAGCAGAAAGAGGAACTTATCGGCGCCTTCGAGTTGCCGGCCGACGGCAAGCGCACGCGTCTCTGGCAGGGGAAGCTCAAGGGTCTGCCGTCCGGAGCATACCGCCTCGAACCTGAAAACGCCGAATGGCGGGATGCGGCCGGCAAGGAACAAGGGAACGACCGTCGCGACGTCTTCACTGTGCAGCCGCCAGAGGACCGCGAGACCGCCGACCTTGCGACGAACTTCGCCTTGCTCGCCGCCCTCGCCGAAGCGAGCGGCGGTCGAGTGGTCCCCATCGAGGAAATCGATCGCTTGCCATCCATACTCCAGCGACTCGTCACGACGAAGCACGAACGCATCGAGCGCCGCCCCTGGCATGATGCTCCGTGGACGTGGTACGTCTTTTCTCTGATCCTGGGTTTGCTGACGATCGAATGGGTCGGCCGAAAATGGTCGGGCTTGCCGTGAGTCGGATTGCTCCGCGCGCACACGCTCGCTGGCTACGATGACGGAGCCTCTTCCAGGCTCTTTCGGAATCGCCGCATGGCACATCCTCTCGAACCGCTCTCCGCGTCGGAGATCGCGCTGGCTGTTTGGTTGCTCAAGGATTCATGCAAGCTGGTGAGGGGCGCCGTCTCTGGCTCCCCTCTCCCCTTGGGGGAGAGGGGCTGGGGCGAGGGGTATGAGCGGTGCGTGGATGTGTGTTTACCCGCCAAGCCCCACCGTAAGCGCAGCGCACGGTGGGGATCAGACCGCGGACTGCATCCCCAGGGTGCGCTGCGCTTACCCTGGGGCTTGCGGCACAACATCACGATGATGAACCGCTCTTTCCCCTCACCCCAAGCCCTTCTCCCCGAAGGGGAGAGGGGAGCAAGACCCGGACCCGAATCACAGCATGTCGTAGGGGTCGATGTCCACCGTCAGTTCCACGCCATGCGGCAAACGGACGGTCGGCAACGCTTGGCGAAGGACGCGGTGCAGAAACCCGCTGTGGGGCGACTGCAGTTGGAAATGGAAACGAAACCATCCTTTGACCCGAAAGACAGGCGCTTCGGCGGGGCCAAGAATACGGAGGTCGTTGGTTGATTCACCTTGCCTCTGCAGCGATTCGATGGCGGGGCCGAATGCGGCGGCGAGTCGTTCGGCGTAATCCAGTGCGACCGCTTCATCTTTGCTCTTCAGGACTAGTCGGGCCATGCGTTGGAAGGGCGGGTAGCCGGACTTTTCGCGATGGTCCATTTCCGCTTCCGCAAATGCCAGGTAATCGTGCGTAGCCGCTTTCGCGATGCTGGGATGCTCCGGCTGCATCGTCTGCACCAGCACGCGCCCGCCCTTGGGCCCGCGTCCGGTTCGCCCAGCTACTTGGGCGAGAAGCTGGAAGGTACGCTCGGGCGCGCGGAAATCGGGAAGATGCAACGTCACGTCCGCATTCACCACGCCGACGAGCGTGACGTTCGGGAAGTCGAGCCCCTTCGCAATCATCTGCGTGCCAAGCAGGATGTGCGTCTCGCCGCGACGAAAAGCCTCGAGCGCCTTCTTGTGACTGCCGTGCTGGCGCATCGTGTCGGAATCCATGCGCTGGGCGAGGTGATCGGGAAACTTCGTCGCGATTTCCGCTTCCAGTTTCTCCGTCCCCATGCCGTGATAGCGCACCTGGCCGGCGCCGCACTCGGGGCAGCGTTCGGGGGGGCGGCACTGGTAGCCGCAGAGGTGGCACAGGGCGATGTTTTTTTCGCGATGGAAAGTGAGGGCCAGGTCGCAGAATTTGCATTGCTGGACATAGCCGCACGCGGGGCAGTGCAAAAAGGTCGCGAAGCCGCGGCGATTGAGGAGCAGCAGCACCTGATTGCCGGCCTGAAGCGTCTGCTTCATCGCTCGCTCGAGGCTGGGACTAAGGCCGTGATACCGCTTGTCGGGATGCTTGTCGTGCCGCAGATCGACGAGTTGGACCGGCGGCATGGGCCGTTCGAAGACACGGCAGGGGAGCTTCAGCAGTCGATAGGTTCCGCGTTGGGCATTGTGCCATGATTCGAGCGACGGCGTGGCCGACCCAAGCAAGATGGGGATTTTTTCGAGATTCGCCCGCATGATCGCCACGTCGCGGGCATGGTAGCGCGGCGTGGTTTCTTGCTTGAAGCTGCTTTCGTGTTCCTCGTCAATGATGATGATGCCGAGGTTTCGCGTCGGGGCGAACACGGCACTGCGGGCGCCGACGACGACATGGATTTTCCCCTGGTAGATGCGTCGCCAATGCCCGCTCCGCTCGGCGTCATGCAAATGGCTATGCAGCACCGCGATCTCGCCGCATCGGCCGCGGAATGATTGAATCGTCTGCGGCGTCAGGCTGATCTCCGGAACGAGGACGAGTGCTTCCTTCCCCTGCCGAAGCGTTTCCTCGATCGCGCGCAGATAGATTTCCGTCTTGCCGCTCCCGGTGACGCCGTGAAGCAGAATCGGCTGAAATGCGGGCTGGCGCAGCGCTCGCTCGATCTCCGCCCACACCGTGAGTTGGTCCGGCGTCAAGTTGGGCGTCGGCGTCAACGGTTCACGTTCCGCATCGGCCGACGGCGCTCGGGCTGCGGACGACTCGACTCGGCTCGCAATGCGGCGGGCGAGGCCCTTTTCGAGCAGAGCGCGAATCGGGGCGTTGCCGACCGCGGCACGACGAGCGAGTTCGTTCGCTTCGATCGCCGTCCCTTCGCGATCCAACAGGTCGAACACGGTCTTTTGCTTCGCCGGCAAACGCGGCATCGGGTTGGGACGAATGGTTGCCGGGGTTGCCTCGATGAGGATCACGGACTTCGTTCCCGCCTGCTGTTTCACGCCCGCGGGAACGACCGCGTTGAGCACCTGGCCCCAACCGCAGAGATAGTAATCCGCCATCCAGCGCGTGAGCTTGAGCAGGTTTTCGGTGAGCAATGCTTCTTCATCGAGCACGCGCTGGATCGCCTTCACCTTTCGCGGCGGCGCTTCCTCGGCGATGCCGACGCAGAACCCTGGCGTTGCACGATCGCCGCGGCCGAAAGGGGCGAGCAGACGCTTGCCGATGGCGATTTCGTTGCGGAATTCAGCCGGCACCGCGTAAGTGTAGGCATGGTCGAGCGGACGATCGAAAACCACCTCCGCGAAGAGCGTGGCGGCTTCCGAAGGCGGGGCAGGGGGCTCGAAAAGCTCGAACGAAGGCTCGGTCACATCAATTTCCGTCTGGGGCCTCCGGCCCCCCTCTCCCCCTTGGGGAGAGGGGCTGGGGGTGAGGGGAGTAAGCAGTGCTGACGCTTGTTGTTTTGGGTCAAGCCCCAGGGTAAGCGCAGCGCACCCTGGGGATCCAATCCGCGGTCTGATCCCCACCGTGCGCTGCGCTTACGGTGGGGCTTGGCGGACAACGACAAGATCATGCACCGCTATTTCCCCTCACCCCCGGCCCCTCTCCCCAAAGGGGAGAGGGGCGGAACTTAGGACACCAGCAGGTCCCGGACGAGATCCCTCGCCTCCTCGACGCGTTCCGTCGCGAGGGCGACCACGGTGGATTGCTGCGTGCGGTTCAGGATACGCATGCTGCGGAGATTGATCCCGGCATCGCGGAATCGGCCCAGCACTTTCGCAAGTTCGCCGGGGCGATCTTCGAGTCGGACGACCAACACGTCCTCGCTGACGGCCATGTAGGGCGTTTGCGAAAGGGCACGCAGGGCGTCGTCGTAGCGGTCCACGGTGAGGATCGTGACGGCTGTTCCCTGAAAGGCGTCGGCCGTCATCGTCTCGATGTTGACGTTCGCCGCGGCGAGGGCTTCCACGATGGCGGCGCCCACGCCCGGCTTGTCCTCGCTCACAATCGTGATCTGCTTCATGAGGCCTCCCGGCGAAGGTCTTGGATCAGGCCGTTGATCTGTTCCTTGTGCACATGCGGCACCGTAATCAGATGGGCAATGTCTCGCTCCGTGGCCAGCTGCCACTTCCGCACAATCGCCTCCGCCGGCTTGTCGAAGACGACGGTGATCGAGTTTTCGTTGCGCCATGCATGTCGGCCCAGTTCATTCAGCCGATCCGTCGCATACTGGGCCATGTCGAGGCAACTTTCGATGCGATTGCGAAAGCCTTCGAGGCCGAGCGATTTGAACGCATACCAGAGTACCAGGGGCGTATATCCGTTGCGCGAACCGGAGAGCGTCGTATCGAGCGTGCCGACGTATTCGACGCTGCGGGCGATGCGATCGACGAACGCTTTGCGAGCCATCACCACGCCGCAGGGCATTGGGCTGCCGATCAGCTTGTGCCCGCTGATGGAAATGCTGTCGGCCCCCGCCTCGCGGTTCCAGGGTTGCGGATGATCGACGAAAGGGAGGATCATGCCGCTGAGGGCCGCGTCGGCGTGGATGTAGTGCTGATGGATGGCGAAATCGCGGAGAATCTTGCGAATGCCGTGCAGATCGTCCACCGCTCCCTTCACCGTCGTGCCGATGTTGGCGAACAGAATCGGCGGCACGTCGCGATGCAGCCGCAAGGTTTCGCGGAGGTCCTCCAGATCCATTCGGCCATCAGGCTGGCTGCGGATCATGATGTGCCTCATATTGAGGCAACGAAGGATCTTGGGGACGGAGTAGTGCGTGTCTTCCGAGAAGTAGACGATTCCGGTCGGCAGCATTTCGCGAGCGAGAAACAGGCCGTACATGTTCCCTTCGGTGCCGCCGTTGGTCACGTAGCCCCACGATTCGTGCAACGGAAAAGCGGTGAGCTGCGCGAAGATCTTGAGCACCTCGCGTTCGAAGTCGTGCGTGTTGAGGCGAAATCGCGTGGGGACGAACGGGTCGCCGCAGTTGTTGAGCGGAAACTCGAGAAACGGCATCAGCCGGCTGTAGTCGAAGTCCGCGTTGGTCGGGTAGCCCATCTCGGTTTCGCGAGCCTTGCGGACTTGCTGGAGCAACGCATCCAGCTTCCGATCGTCGTCGGGGCTGAGCCGTGAAGCCGAGGCGGACATTCGGGAACTCCGGGGAGGGTAGTCGGCGTCTCTATTTTACGACGGCGACTGCATTTCTCCCCTCTCCCTCCGGGAGAGGGGCCGGGGGTGAGGGCGTGCGACATAGAGTTGCGAGAAAAGCACCCTCACCCCCGGCGATTGCGTGGGACGGCGTTTGGCCGTATCCTCACGGCATCTACCCTTCGGAGCTTGCTCATGCGGACACGATGGTTGGCGGTTGCGGCCTTCTTCACCTTTGCGGCCTTCTCGCAGGCGGATTCCTTCGATTGGTACACCAATCCGCTGCTCGCCAAATCGGCCAAGGCGTCGCACACGGAAAAGGTCGCGAAGATCACCCATGAGACGATGGTCGGCAACTCTCGCGTCCTTCCCGGCGTTCCGGGCGCTTTTGTCGTCGTGAAGACGAATGAGGGACGATGGGCGAAGGTGCTGCTGCATCCGGGCCAGCAGAAAATCCCGGACACCGACATGAAGGCGCCAATCGCGATCATCGAGCGGTTCGTCACGTTTCGCGAGGCGGATGAAAAGACGGTGCATTCCAAGGGCGAGAAGGTGCAGCTCTTCGCCGACTTCCGCTTCAATCTCGACATGGGCCAAGTCGTCCCCGCATCGATTCCCGCAGACCTCAAGTTTATCGTCGAGGGGGAGAACGCGTGGGTCGAACCGGTCGGCAAAGCCGAATTGTACCTAGTAAAGAGGCACCTGGAGGAAGCAACGCCCAAGAAGCTGGAGAAGGTGGTCGTGGGCGAAAAGTTCGAACCGAAGTACTTCAACGGCGTCTACAAGCTGAACGATGACGGCCGGCGTTCGGGCGAATTGCATCTCTCGGTGAAGGAGACGGGGGAAGTCTTCGGCCATCTCTATTCGGACAAGGACGGGCAGAAGTACGAGGTGGAGGGGAAGGTCGGCGCGCCGCCGCACACGATCCAATTTCGCGTGACGTTGCCGCGGACGATCCAGTTCTACACCGGCTGGATGTTCACCGCCGACGGCAAAGCCATCACCGGCGTCGCCCGGATGCAGGAACGCGAAACCGGGTTCTATGCGATCCGCAAGGAGTAAAGGGTGCAGCTGAAAAGCTGCGGCGCCGGCTAGGATGAGATGATTAGGGGGGGGGTTATCCCATAGCTTGTCGATTGCAACCGGGCCAGAAGGGCTTGCTTGACCGAAGGGAGAGATGGTGCTGTCGTGGCTGATGTCCTTCGAAGAGAGGGGAGAAGGGGGCCAGACTCAGACGCATCGGAAAGCCGTTGACGCTGGGTCGCGGGGCGGCGACATTGATCGCATGTCTCTTCCGCCTGCCGCCGAACCGAATGATGCGAGGAAGCCCAAGTCGTCCCTCTTGGGCTTCTTTGTCGTTTTGCAAATCGGCTTTCTCGCCGTGAGCAACGGCATCGGCTGGCTGCAGGACGTTCGCGAGGAGATGAATCCGGCGGTCAAGGATGCGGTGAAGAAGGTTGCGTCCGATTGGCCGAGCAAGGAAGGCCCCCTCTGGGAAACGACGCATGCCGCCCATGACCTCACGCGGCGGTATGCGGAGGTAACGGGCCAATTTCAGACATGGTGTCTTTTCGCCCCTTCGATCGGCCGCGAATGCGTGTTTCTTTCGCTGGAACTCAACTTCGCCGATGGCCGCAAACAAGTTCGCTTGCGTTCCGATAACGAGCCGCCGAACCCCACGAGCTATCTGCGCGTCGGCAACTTTCGGCTTCGCCGGATCGAAAACAACCTCACGCTGACGCTTCGCGAGTGGGAAGGGGAAACGGACGAGGATAAGAAGAAACGCTGGGCGTCCAAGATCAAGGAATTCATCGACGAGTACGAACGCATTTTGGCCGCCTACCTGCGCTGGCGCGTCAACGCCTGGCAAGTCGAACATCCTGGCGAACCGAACCCGGCAACCATCACGCTGATGATGCGGCGTTATCACGTCAACGACGTCGATCACGAGCGCTACTGGGAAGGACCGTTCGAGGTCCCGGTCGGCGTGTTCGGGCTCGAATCGGGCGCGTTCATCGAACGGTACGATCCGGTCGTCGGCCGCCTGACGAAGGCCGCGCCATGAGCGATGCGCGACGGATCGTCGGTATCGAGCCCGCGTTGCCCTGGCCGCTCTCGGCGTGGTCCTGGTGGACCAAACCCGTACGGGCGGAACGATTGGCGGCACTGCGCATCTGCCTCGGTCTGATCCTTCTCGTTGACGTGCTTTTCACGTATCTGCCGGGACTTAATGCCTTCTTTTCGGCCAGCGGCATTGCGGATCCGGCCGCGTATGCGTGGTATTGGCGAACGCCGAAAGGGAACTGGTCGCTGCTGCGCGGGCCTGGCGATTCGCTGGTGTCGTCGCTCTCCATGCTTCTTTGGGGGGGCCTTGCGGCGTGGGCATTCATGGATGCATGGGGCCGGAGCCGCGAGATCGTGCCTTCGCCGCTGCGGTTGCGTTTTTATCTCATGTGGTCCGCCGTTGGGTTGGTTGCCTCCGCCGGGGTATGGTCTCGCACGATGGCCGATGCGGCGCCGCGGCAGATCTGGTGGGTCGTGCCAGGCTTGCTGGCATGGGTGCAGTTGCTGCATGCGCCGTTTCTCGCTCTGCAAAACCTGCGAGCCAATCGGCGATTCGATTGGCTGTCTCCCTGCATCGGCGTCTTCGCTTCGGTGGGCGTGGCGGTCATCGGCTGGAGGGCCGGGCAGTACGAACGGCCCGCCATCGCGCCGATATTGGAGTCGTGGCAGACAAGTCCCGCGATGATGCGTTTCGCGATCGGCCTCTGGATCGCGGCGGTCGCATTGTGGACGCTTGGATTCGCAACGCGCGTGTCGAATGTCGTCGCCTGGGTGATGGCGATGTCGTTCGCGAATGTAAATCCCTATGCGGAGAATGCGGGGGATACGGTTCGCAATATCGCATTGTTCATTCTCATGTTCGCTCCCTGCGGCGCGGCGTGGTCCATCGACTCATGGCTTGCACGCCGCAAGCGGTCCATGGGGCCCGCATACATCTACCCTTGGCCTCTCGCGTTGCTCTTTCTGCAAATGACTTGCATCTATTTCTTCAACGGCCTGTACAAGGCGGGCGGCGCATCATGGCAGGAGGGGGATAGTCTTTATCTCGCACTTGGCGACGTCACGCTTACGCGTTTTTCAATTGCTCAGATCAATCCGCCCGCCGTGCTGACGCGAATCGCAACCTACTCCGTGCTGGTTTGGGAACTGACTTTTCCGATCCTTGCTCTGTTCCGCTGGACGCGTGCGATCGCACTCGTCTTCGGCGTCGGATTTCACCTCGGCATCGGCTTGCTGATGGAGCTTGGCAGCTTTGTTCCCGTCATGTTGACCCTGTATGTTCCGTTCCTCCCCTGGGACCGCTGGCTTGGCCGAAGTTCGAGGGGAGAAATGCAGGCGCCGCGCGCCTAAAGGAGCCGCGCACGGAGTAAGCGGTTTCGCATGGCGTCATGCCGAACCGCATACTTCGTGCGCCGCTGTGCGTCGTGTTGGTGTTACGCGATGTTTGCCCTAAAAAACCCGCCCTCAAGGGCGGGCCTGGACGCTTCGCGAAAGCCCCGTGAACGGGGCTCGGTCTGGGCATGGCGTTTTTGCGAGAGTTCGTGTGTTCGGGCGGCGGAACGATAACGTCTCAGCAGACTTCATCCCCAGCCGGAGCCCCGTTCAGCACCTCGATGAGTGCATGGGATTGGCGAACTTGATCCGAACGGTGCGCCGCGTTCCTCTGTGGGCGAACCCATGACTCTGGTCGGAGAGCCGGATGCGGGAGACCCGGATGCGGGAGATCCGCCCGTCCGGTTCGATGAGCGGGCGGTGAAAACGGAACGCCGGTGTCCACCGGCGCACCG
>JAIEPT010000086.1 GCA_019748295.1 Gemmataceae bacterium
AGCCTTGCGGTTCGGGCCATCACCGCCCGCAGAGGATTTGCACCTCCTGAGACACAACATGCCTGGCGCACAAAAAGGGGACGGAAACTAATCCGTCCCCCGGTGGTCGGCAGCCAGGTTTCATTGCCGATCCGCCACACTCGCGGCCGTAGCCGCGAGATTTCGTTGCCGCATTAGCGGCCCATCATTTCCGCCACCATCGCGAAGAGATGACGCAGGTTGAAGCTGCCGGCAAGGCCGAGCTGATCGACCAGCGACATCGCCAGCCAGAAGTCGAGGGCGCCCATCGTGTAGGGGAGTTTCTTCCCCTTGAACGATCGAAGCTTGCCGATCCAGCGGCTCAGCCGTTCGCTGCGGTTTTGCCAGGCGAAGTGCTTGCCTTCGATGCGGTCGCGCTGAGCGACGAGTCGGCCCAATTCGAACTGCGTCTTGGCGGCTTCGCAGACGTCCGGCTTGTTGGCGTTGCCGGGCCGCTTGGCCGTTTCCTGGACCTTCGACTTGATCCCCTCCGCGATCAGCGTGAAGCGACGGCTCAGCGAGTCGGCGCGTCGCCGGACGAGGAACGAGATCCCGCCCAGCGAAACCAGAAACAGCGAGTACAGGAGAATCATTGGGGTTCCTCCCCATCAGGCGGGGCCCTGGCCGGCCCAATCGATTGCGAAGACGTGTCCGTCGCGTTCGACCTGAGAAAGACCGCGACAAAACGAAAAGGTTCGCGAAATTGCAAGAGGTCAGAGCCTGAGCGCCAGCCAGCGAGGGTTTCGCACAGACGCCTGAAGGGGCATGAACCCTACTCGGGCGTCTGTGCGAAACCCTCGCTGGCTGGCGCTCAGGCTCTGACAGTTAGGCGGGCTGGCCGTTGGTCGTCGGTTGCTCTTCGTCCACCCAGTCCTCGAAGCGGATGGTCACTTGCTTGCTGATGCCCGATTCCTGCATCGTAATTCCGTAGAGCACGTCGGCGGCGGCCATCGTCTTCTTCGAGTGCGTCACGATGATGAACTGCGATTGATCCAGGAACTCGCGGACCACGCCCGTGAATCGGCCGATGTTCGCCTCATCGAGTGCGGCATCGACTTCGTCCAGAATGCAGAAGGGGCTCGGCTTGCTGCGGAATACGGCCAAGAGAAGCGCGACTGCCGTCATCGTTTTTTCGCCGCCCGACATGAGGGAGATGCTGCGGAGTTCCTTGCCCGGCGGGCGAGCGATCACCTCAATGCCCGATTCAAGCACGTCTGCTTCCTCTTCGAGAATGATGTCGGCCATGCCGCCGCCGAAGAGCTTGCGGAAGAGTTCCTGGAAGTGCGTGCGGATGGCGGCGAACGCATCCATGAACAGCTTCTTGCTGTCGTGATTGATCTTCCCGATCACCTCTTCGAGCGAGCGCTTGGCGGAGACCAGGTCGTCGTAATGCGCCTGCATGTCGCCGGAGCGGGATTCGAGTTCCTGCAATTCCTGAAGCGACTCGAGATTCACGCTGCCGAGGCGAGAGAGCTTTTTCCGCAGGTCCTCGATCTCCGCATGCGCGGCGGGCACATCGAGCACGACTTCTTCGGATGCGGCCTCGCGAGCCAGCGATTCGAGTTCGATCTGGTAGTCGTCGCGCAATCGGCCGAGCAAGGTTTCGGACTGATGGCGGAAGTTATTGGCTTCGAGTTCGAGCTGGTGGAATTGTTCCTGCCGCTGCCGCCACTCCGTGCGGGCCGCCTGGGCCTGCTGGGAGAGGCGTGCTCGTTCGTGGCGTTTCGATTCGCGCTGGGTCATGCCGTCATGCACTTGGCGCTGGGCGGTCTCCTTGTCGAGGTACGCCTGGGCAAGAACGGCTGAGGCGCGGAGCATCATCAGTTGGCTTTCGAGCAGGCGGGCTTCGCCTGCGTGCATGGTCTGTTCGCCCTGCTGCTGCTCCTGTTGACGTTGCTGCCAATCGCGTGTGAGTTGGCCATGCCGCGAACGCAACGCGCCGAGGCGTTCTTCCATGGTGGCCAGCGAAACCTGGGCTTGCGTGCATGCTTGCTGCCGATCAGCCCGCTGCCGTTCGAGTTGGCGGATCGTTTCGTCCGCTCGGTGCAGACGTTCGACCAAGAGCTGCACCTGCGTCTCGGCCTCCTCCGCTTGCTGCTCCGCCCTGCGATACGACGCATCGAGGTCGGCGATCATGTCGTCGAGCTTCTGCATCTCGTCGCGGCTCAGCTCCGCCTCCTGATGCAAACCCTGACGCCGGTCCCGATGGCGATCGACGCGCGAACGCAGATCGGCCGTCTGCTCGGCGAGGACGCCCAATTCCTCTTCGCGTTCGCGGATGCTGCTGGTCGAACGCTCCAGGCGTTCCTTGAGGTCCGCAAATTCCCGTTCCGCAGCGGCGACGCGTAGGTCCAGCAAATCGCGTTCTTCGATCAGGTCATGCAGTTCGCTTTTGCGAGCGAGGATGCCCGACTCCGCATGATGCGAACCCACCGTCACCGTGCCGTCCGGTTCCAGCAGTTCGCCCTGCATGGTGACGAGCCGCAGGCCGGGCACGCGTCGAGCGATCGTGCGTGCGGCCGCCAGATTCTTGACGATCACCGTTCGCCCGAAGAGTTGCGACGGCAGATCGCCCAACTCGGGATGGTCGCACGACACGACTTGCTCGGCCGGGGCGACGACGCCCGGAAGATCTTCGGCATTTCGCGACAGGCGGCTCGCCCCGAGTCGGACCAGCATGGTCGATGGAGCGATGCGGTTGTTGCGTAGTTCGGCCAGGGCGTCCGATGCTTCCCCTTCGCGAGGAAGCTGCAAAGGCATGAAGCTGACCCGGCCCGAGAACGGCTGCTCGCGCTGAGCGAGGGCGTCGGCGAGAGTCCGCATATCGCGGACGAGAAAACGCTGGGCCCAATCGCCCAGGGCGAGGTCGATAAGCGAGGCGTATTCGCGTTTCACGGTGAGGAAGTCAGCGACCATTCCCAACACCGTGCTCCAGGGCCCGGCGTTCGGATGTTCCAGAAGGGCGATCGTTTCGCGGACGCCGGAGCCGAGGCCTTCGTGGCTGCGGATGAGGCCTTCGAGCACCTCGATGCGGCTGGCCACGCCGCTGCGCCGTTCGCGCAGCTCCGCGATCGTCTGGGCTGTCCGGTCTCCCTCGGCTCGCATTCGCTCACGCTCGTCGCGCCGCTCCGCCAATTCCGCCCGGGCCGCGGAGAGCTTCTGCTGCAGGCGATCCTCGGCGGAAACCAGTTCCTGCAATTCCAAATCAATCGAGGCGAGATTCTCGGTCACGAGGAGGGTGCGCGATTGCAAGCGGTCGCGTTCTCTGCGGAGGTTGTCCATGTGGGCTTTGCCCGCCACCGCCTCGTTACGGAGATGGGCGGCGCGGCGCATCTGTTCGAGATGCTGGGCCTTGTCGGCGGCCGATTGCTGCTGGGCCTGAGCGAGTCCGGTCTCGGTTTCGCGAAGCTGCGTTTCCAACGACAGCACCGATTCGCGCGTGCCCAGTGCCTGACGCTCCGCCACTTCCAACTCGCTAGCTGCGATTCCCTGGGCCTCGGCCAACGTGCGGACGCGCTCGCTCAGTTCGGACAGTCGGCGACGGGTTTGCCGCAGCTCGTTTTCGAGATCCTCGCTGAGCGACGATTCATGGCTCAGCGTGCTCTGCTGAACCTGAATTTCCTGCAGCACTTGATTCAGCCGTCCTTCTTGCTCACGCAGCGCGTCTTCCAGATCGGCAACGAGGATCTCGAGCCGTTCCGCTTCCGCTTCGCACGCCCCAGCTCGTGCCGCATGCAGATCGAGATCCGCCTTCAGGCTGTCGAGCACCTGCGTCTGAGCGGCGAGATGAGCACGGATGCCGCGATACTCGACCAGGCCCACGGCGATGCGCAGCTCCTTCAGCCGCGTGGTGTGTTCCTGGTAACGCTGTGCCTTCGCCGCTTGCAGCTTCACGCTGCGGAGTTGTTTCTCCACTTCATCGACGATGTCCTTCACGCGCGACAGATTCTGATCGACCTTCTCGAGCTTTTTTAGCGTCTCGATCTTGCGGACCTTGAATCGGCTGATGCCGGCCGCTTCCTCGAAGATGGTGCGCCGATCCTTCGTGGAGGCCTGCAGCAGCACATCGACTTTGCCCTGGGCGATGATGCACAGGGCATCGGTCCCGGCGCCCGAGCCGAGGAAGAGATCCTTGATGTCCTTGAGCCGGCTCGTTTGGCCGTTGACGAGATACTCGCCTTCGCTGGTGCGATAAACGCGGCGAGTGATTTCGACTTCGTCGCTGTCGATCGAAAGTTGCCGCTTGCGGTTGTCGAAGGTCATGGTGACTTCGGCGAGCCCGAGCGAGCGGCGGGTGGAGGAGCCGTTGAAGATGACGTCGGCCATTTCGCCGCCGCGGAGGCTCTTGGCGGATTGTTCCCCCATGATCCAGCGGACGGCGTCGACGATGTTGCTCTTGCCCGAGCCGTTGGGCCCGACGATGGCGGTGACGCCGTCGCCGAACGCGAAGACGGTTTTGTCGGCGAAGCTTTTGAACCCGACGAGTTCGAGCTTTTTGAGCATATCCATGCCGCGGGGGTGGCGATCCGTTCAAGATATTTTACGTTTGGAAAGCAATTTCGTAGCGGATTTGGCGAACGGTACGCGTGTTTATTGATCGTCAGGCAGCGAATGGGCGAGGGCGGGTCTTGCTCCCCTCTCCCTCCGGGAGAGGGGCTGGGGGTGAGGGTCTGCTTGCTTTCTTGCAGGTATGATCGTCGGGGCACAGGACAAGCGCAAGCGATCACATTGGTCCACGGGGCGGAGTTTCTTCCCTCACCCCCAGCCCCTCTCCCGAAGGGAGAGGGGAGCAAGACGCGTTCTCAGTTTCGCGCAGCGTGTGGAGTTGGTCGAGCGGGCCTAGCCGCAGCAGGATCGGCCAGCGCACTATCGCGGCAACGACGACGGCCAGCGTGCCGATGCCCCCGAAGACGACGGAGCGGACGGGGCCCAGCCACGCGGCCACGATGCCGGACTCGAAGGCGCCCAGTTCGTTCGAAGAGCTGATGAACACCGAATTGACCGCGGCGACCCGGCCTCGCATTTCGTCGGGCGTCAAGGTTTGCATGACGGTGCCGCGAACGACGACGCTGATGTTGTCGAAAGCGCCGAGCAGAGTGAGCATGCCGAACGACAGGAGGAACGATTCGGAAATGCCGAAGACGATGGTGACGATGCCGAAGCCCGCAACCGACAGCAGCAGCGCTTGGCCGGTCCTTTGCAAAGGCGGGCGATGGGCGATGACGAGCGCCATGACGACCGCTCCCAATGCCGGAGCGGCTCGCAAGGCGCCGAGGCCTTGGGGGCCGACGACGAGAATCTCCTTGGCGTAAACCGGCAGCAACGCCGTCGCGCCGCCGAGCAGGACGGCGAAGAGGTCGAGCGTCAGCGCGGCCAGCAAGAGTTGCGTGCGGAAGACGAAACGCAAGCCTTGCAACAGCGATGCGAGCGTTCGCTGCGTCGAGTTGCTGGCGTGTGCCGGAACCTGGATCGGCGCCAAAAGCAGGATGCATGTGCATGCCGCGGCGGCGGAGATGAGGTAAGCGACGAGCGGCATGTCGGTGACGGCAAGCACCAGCCCGCCGATCCCGGGGCCGACGACGTTCGCCACCTGCCAACCGCTGCTGTTCCATGCGACCGCGTTAGGCAGCAATTCCAGCGGGACGATCTGCGGCAAGAGAGCCGCGCGAGACGGCATGCCGAGAGCACGCGCCACTCCGGAGATGAAGAGGAGTGAGAATGCGATCCACACATCGCCTTGAAACCAGGACCAAAAAACCAGGCCGATGGACGCGAGGAACGATAAGCCCAGGGCAAGCTGAAACAGCTTGCGGCGATTCCACCGATCCGCGGCCTGGCCGGCGGGAAGTGCGAAGAGCAAAACGGGAAGGAACTGAACAAGACCCGCGTAACCCAGATCGGCATAGCTGCGGGTGCGGCCGAAGATTTCCCACCCGCTCGCGACCGCCTGCACTTCGAGTCCCATCGATGCGATGACGCCCCCTGCCAGCAGCCGGCGATAAGCGGGGATGCGAAGCGATTCGTACGGATCGTGATCGCGGGTCATGCTTCCAGTGTAGGAGCGAGAAGCAATTCCCGTTGTGGTGACCGCTGTGGGGCGGCCTTTTGCCCGTTGTGGGGCGGTCTCTGACCGCCTCACACGGGCCGACCGAAGGTCTCCATGACGCTTCCGAGGACTGCGTCCCCAGACCGCGGTCTGGGCGTGACGCGTTCGGACGGAGGATGGAGACCTTCGGTCGGCCCGTGTGAGGCGGTCAGAGACCGCCCCACAACGGGCAAAAGACCGCCCCACAACGGGAGACAAGCAATCGGTCTGCGATTACGAGACTTTTGCGGACGCTATACCAGCCGCCTAACAGCGGCTGCTCGCCGGCTTCGGGCGTCATTTCTTCTTCACGGCAAGGTGCTCATCCAACGCCTGTGCCATCAGCGTCATCCCGCTGCCCTGCACCTTCATCGTCCCTGCGAATGCCTTCAGCGTGCGTTCCGCTTCTTTCGCCCAGCGTTCCTCGCCGGTCAAGCGGGCGAGGCGGACGAGGTTCATGGCGGCTTGGCTGTTGCCCGAGGGTTGGGCGCCGTCGTACTGGTCTTTGCTGCGGGCGAACAGTTTCTCGGCATCGTCGGCCGACATGAAGAATCCGCCTCGCTTCGTGTCGCCGTGGTGTTTCAGCATCGTCTGCGTCAGCGATTTCGCTTCTTCAAGCCAGCGAGGCTCCTTGGTCGCTTCGTGCAACGACAACAGTCCGTGCGTGAGGAATGCGTAATCCTCGAGATAACCCGGAACGGACGCCTTCGGCTGACCGCCCGGCGCGGCGCCGTAGGTGCGGAGCAGTCGGCCGTCGGCGGTCTTCTGATGTTTGAGGACGAAGTCGGCGGCACGCCTGGCGGCATCCAAATATTTCTTCTCATCGAGCGATCTGCCCGCTTCCGCGTAGCCGGCGATCATTTGGCCGCTCCAGGCGGTGAGAGCCATCTCGTTGCGCAACGGCTTGTCCCGTTTTTCGCGGGACGCAAACAGCCTGGCGCGGATCGGCTTGAGCTTCGCCAGCAACTCGTCTTCGGTCATGTTGCGGTCCTTCGCCGTCTGCTCCATCGGCTTGGTCAGAGCGAGGATGTGATACTTCCCCTCGAAGTTGACTTTGCCCCCGGCCGCGTAGATCGAGTTCGCGAGGTCGAGTTCCTCTTTCGCGGGCAACGCTTCTTCGAGTTCGGCCGGCGTCCACACGTGGAATCGGCCCTCTTCGTGATGCGTCTCCGCATCTTGCGACGAGTAGAAGGCGCCGGCGGGGGACGTCATTTCGCGCTCCACATACGTCAGCGTTTCCTGAACGATTCGGCGATACGCGGGCTTCTTCGTGAGCCGATAGGCGTGGGAATACGTTTCCACGAGTTGAGCGTTGTCGTAGAGCATTTTCTCGAAGTGCGGAATGTTCCAGGTTCGCTCGGTGCTGTAGCGGTGAAAGCCGCCGCCGATCTGGTCGTAGATGCCGCTGTGGGCCATGCGGTCGAGCGTAAGCGTGACCATCTTGAGGGCTTCTTTATCCGCACTCGTCTCGGCTTGGCGCAGCAGCAGGTTGAGCCGCGAGGGTAAGGGGAACTTGGTGCCGCGAAAGTTGCGGTTGGGATTGCCGAACCCGCCGTACTCGGGGTCGAACTCGTCCTTCAGATTCTCGAGCACCGTCTCCAGCAGCTTGCGATCGAGATCGACGAGGGCAATGCCAGGGACGACGTTGTCGAGTTGCATCTTCGTAAGGGCTGCGATCTTGTCGGCCTGCTTTTCGAGCGAATCCTTCTCGTTTTTCCAGGCGTTGGCGACGACCTTGATAATGGATTTGAAGCCGGAGGATTTCTCTTCCTCGACGACGCGATCTTCGCGAGGCCAATAGGTTCCGCCGACGATCGGTCTGCCGTCGGGCGTGAGGAACATGGAGAGGGGCCAGCCGCCGCCGGAGCGGAAGGTGGTGAGGGCGGTCATGTAGATGTGGTCGATGTCGGGCCGTTCCTCGCGATCGACCTTGATGCAGATGAAGTCGCCGTTAAGCAGCTTGGCGACCTCCTCGTTCGCGAACGATTCCCGTTCCATCACATGGCACCAGTAGCAGGAGCTGTAGCCGATGGAGAGGAAGATCGGCTTGTTCTCTTTCCTCGCCTTGTCGAACGCTTCCGGGCCCCAGGGATACCAGTCGGTGGGATTGTGGGCGTGCAGCAGCAGATACGGGCTGGCTTCTTTCGCGAGCCGATTGGTGAATTTCGGCTGGGTCTTCGGCGCCTGGGCTGGCGCGGAGAGGATGATGGCCGCGAAGGCGGCGACGAGGGCGGATGCAAAGAGAAGGCGACGCATGAATGCTCCGGGTATGTTGCTTCATCGTAAGTGGAGCAAGCGAAGCGGAGCAAGGGGCGAGGGAGGAGCAAAGCAGAATAATGGGAGAGCAGGATCATGGAGAGAATCATCTGAACGTCGCATGGCAGGCATTGCATGCGTCGGAAATGCGAGTGGCAGCGTTAACGAGCCCTTTGGCGTTTCTTGCCAAGATAGCGGCTCGGAAATCGAGCGCGGCCTCACGAGAGTCGGCCGCGATCTGGAGCCACAGTTGTCTCGTTTTCTTGCCTCGGTCGGTTTGAGGCGCGTACGCCGCCGTTGCATCCCCTAGGGCGGCGATGCGCCAGGCCATCTCCTCGAATTCCAGAGGTTTGGCAAGAACCGTTGCTGGGGGCAACGCGCCTTTGGCTACGCCTTGAACAGCGCTCGCAATGCCGTTTGGAGCGATCGGTGCATCAGCCGGGCCGATGCCGAGGCCGCCTTTCTTTCCCGGTTTGTAGAGATGCATCATTTCGTCGATGGCATTCGCTTTGGCGAACGCGGCCGCTAGCTTCTTCGCCTGATCGTTCTTCTTCTCCTTGACGGCTTTCGCGATCGCATCGACATCGCGGCGAAGGTTCGCGTCGCCTTGAGCGACGCCGAAAGCCGCGAGGGCGAAGATGCTCATTGCCGCCAGGCGAATGCGATAATGCATGGAGTTACCTTGCCTTTCGTGGCGACAAGTTTATCTAACTTGTCGGGATTGGCTTTCGGAGAGTGGTCAAAGGCGAGGGCGCCTGCAATTCTCCCCTCTCCCTTCGGGAGAGTTCGGGAGAGGGGCCGGGGGTGAGGGCGTGCGACGAGGCGTTGGGCGAGAAAAAGGCGCCCTCACCCCAACCCTCTTCCGGAGGGAGAGGGAGGTAGGCTATCTCCTGCCGCTCGCCAAACAAGTTGGATAAACTGGTTTCCAGTGTCGTCTGCCATTGCATCGCCACTGACCTCGCGCGGAGCGTGAGGACTGCTTTCAATCGTTGTGCATCGTGCGGAGACGGCCGCTGAGGCGAAGGATCCATTGCGCTCGCTCGAATTCGTTGAGCCAATCTTGCGTGACGAGCGAAAGCAGGTTGTCGCCGGGAACCTGGATTCCCGTCATGCAGCTTGGCCCGATTTGCGATGCGGCCATGCGGCGATAGGTGCTGAGGGGGCGGTCTCCGAAGCGTGCCACCTCGAAGCCGTCTTCGCTGAAGAACACGACGACGGGAACGCGATTGCCGCCGTTGACCTGCAACGCTTGCTGCACGGGCGCATGCTCGTCCCGATCGATGAAGCGCAAGTCGATTACGGGGGCCAGCTCGGCGAAATGCTGGAAGATCGGGCATTGATTGACGCAGTCGCCGCACCAGGCTCCGGCGAGGCAGAGCACATTCATCTTGCGGACGAACGACTTCAGCAGGGCCGACTGATCCGCAGTCACCTTGACCTGATCGTAGACCGAGGCCCATCGCTGCTTGTGCGAGCCGTGGCCGTATTTGTCGAGGAACGCGCCGTAGGCGTGGCCTTGTTGGAACGAATCGAAAAGGTTCATCGCGTTGCTCCGAATGGACTTCGTGGCGACAAGTTTATTAACTTGTCGGAATGGATTGGAGAGATTTGTTTCACACTCTCAGAGTACCTATTCCGACAAGTTAGATAAACTTGTCGCCACGAAAGCCGGTTTACTTCTTCATCGCCCGCACGGTGATCGTGTTCGACGAACCCGCGAGGTTGTTCATTGCAGTAGCGGCGCCGAGGATGTCGACGTCGGTCTTCATCCCCGCTGCCGTCGCGGCGGCGGCGATTTCGATTTCCACCGCGGTCTGATCCTGCGGAATCATCGCCTTCGCCGCGGTCACGCCTTCGGGCAGATTACGGAGTTCGAGGCTGATGGGCCCCTTGTAGTTCGCCTTCCGCGCGGCGGTCACCTTCAGCTTGGCTTTGCCGCCAGGCGCCACTTCGAGGGTGGCAGGTTCCAGGGCCAGGTCGAAAGGGGCCGTCAAGATGAGCGGCACGGCAATGGTGTCGCTGGAGGCGGTTTTCGATTTCGCGTTCAGCAGCACGTAGAACTCGCCGGTCGTCGCCTTGGTTAGATCGAGAGCAATCGAGGTTTCTTTCGCGTCCTTGCCGATCGCGCCGACCTTGGGCGCGGGCACGTTCGTGGGCAACCCCTGCGGCGGATTCAGGGTGATCTCCTCGGCGAAGTCCCCCTTCTTTTCGATCTTCACTTTGATCTCGGCTTTGCCCCCCGGGATGAGATCCTTCGGTTCGACGGTCGCCGTCAACACGAAGGGGGCGGGTTCCTTGATGCCGACGCCGATGTCGGCGAGCAGATCGAAGGGCGGAAACATGAGATCGGCGAATGCCTTCTGATAAGCGCTGCGAGCCGACGCCAACTCGGTCACGTCTTTGCCGTCGATGTTCGCTTTGGCGAGGATGCGGATCGCTGTCGGGCCCATTGGCGTGTCGGCCTTCGCTTGCAACAGCAATACGCCTGCCTTTTGGCCCGGTTTGATCTTGGCCGAGCCGCTGAGATGCGGATGCGGAACCAGCGTCAGTTCGACGGCGCCGTTGTAACCCTTGCGATTGATGGCGAACGGCGCCACGCCGACGGAGCCGGGCGACATATCGACCTTGTCGAGCGCGACGTCGATCTCGAAGGTCGCCGACGTTGGCCGCAGCGAAATGTGATACGCCTCGGCCGGCCCGCCGACGAAATTCAGATGCTGCACTTCAAGCAGGTAATCGCCGTCTTCGGGGGCAGTGAAATCGATCTTCTGATCCGCGGGCGGATTGACGGCCGGGTTCGACTTGGCGAGGTCCGCTTTCGTCTTCGGGTTCTTCACCGTCATGTAGAGGATGGAGGGCGAATTCCACTCCATCGTCTGCCCTTCGATGGCGATCTTCTGCCCCTTCTTCGCGGCGAAGACGAAGACATCGACATCCGAAGTAGCTGAGAGCCTTCCAGTCACGCCGCCGGGGACGGCGATGCGATTCGCTTTCTCCGCTTCCTGATTCGGCTCCTGCTCGACGGCTTCGTCCACATCGGTGAGGAAGAGGGGAACGGGCCAACCGGAACCATTGGCGCCCTTGGGCGTCAGCCACAACACGGTCTTCAGCGGGTCGGCAGGAACATCGACATCCACCAAAGCCACGCCCTCGACGTTCGGCCCCGCGAAGGCGACCTTCGCCTTCGTGCCCCGCTTGGCCGCCATCGGGATCGGAACGTTCGCGAGCGGCACGTCGGCGATGCGGAGGCGATAGGGGTAATCGGCGCCGCCGCGGCCAAGCACATCGCGCACTTCAATCAGATACTCGCCGGCTTGCTTGAAGACATAGGTGAGCCGGGCATCGGTCTGCGCCCCCGGCGAATCGTTGTCGAACGCCACCTCGCGGAACGGCTTGGCCGAATAGATCGCAATCTGCGGATCGATCGGCGAACCCAACCTTCTTCCAACGATTTCGAAACTCAGTTTCTGCCCGGCCGTCGCGCTGACTTTGTACCAGTCGCTTTTTTCGGCATCCGTCTTCCCAGCGATCACGCAGGGCGCTGCGACAGCTTGCGGCGTTGTCTTGTCGTTGTTTTTCCCTTCAGCCTCGAGCACCTGAGGCAGATCGTCGACGCAGACGATGCGAACATTCGATGACCCCGCATGGTTGCCTACGCGGATCGTCTGGTAGCCGATGGGTGCGTTGGGCGGCAGCGTCCACCTTACTTTGACTGCGGTTTCGGTCTTCCCTTCTTCGACGATGCTGATCTGCCCGCCGATGCTCGACCAAGCTCCCGTAAGTTGGCCTAGGTTCGATCCTGTGAGATTCAATTCGATTGCGGCGCCCGGTTTGCCTCCCATCGCTATGGCCGCAACTACGGGAACTCCCGGAGGCGGAGCGGGCGGGGTCGTCTTTTTCTTCTGCGACCAACTCGCTTCCGGGATCATGCCTATGAATGCTGCGGCGAGCGAAAAGCAGGCGAGAAGGCGTGAAAACCTGTTCATGCGTGGTCTCGATGACGGCAGGCGGAGGGAACGGAATATCGGGCAGGCACGTCATACTAGAGGAGCGTTTCGCGCGAGAACAGCAAAAAACTCGTGACGCATCAGCGGCGAACCACGTTGCGCTCTGTCCCGAAAAAATCGAACGTGGCGATCCCCGCACCTTCGCTTATCGCAAGCTATAGTTGGGTTGGACTGGTCAGACCGACTCGCGGCCTACACGGTCCGAGCCCGACGGAGGATGGCGAGTGAAACGGCGCATTCGACTGCGCGGCGTCGGCGGCGACGTCGAAGGAAAGATCTGGGAATCCGACACGCTTATGCGAGCCGGGCGCCTGGCGACCCTCGAAATCGTGCTCGACGACAGTTCCGTCAGCCGACGGCACGCCGAAGTGCGCCCGGCCCCCACCGGCTGGCGGCTCCGCGACCTGGGCAGCACCAACGGCACCTGCCTCAACGGCACCCGCCTCGGCCCAGGCGAGTTCCCGCTCCGCGTCCACGACGTCATCCGCTGCGGCAATCTCACCTTCGTCGTCGATCTGATCCAAGAAGCGAAGTCCGAAGACGACACGCAAACCAACGGCGGCGACAACCTGCTCGTTCAGGCTATCCATAACGCCACTTGGGAAGATGCCTTAGCCGGACTCGCGTTCGACCGCAATCGCAGCCCGCGCCCCGGCGAACAGCTGTTGGCCCTGCTTCGCGCGGGCCATCACCTCGTTCACCTGGAAAGCGAAGAAGAGCTGCTCCACACGATTCTCAACGATGCCGTCAGCACGCTCGACGCCCAGCGCGGCGCCATCGTCCTCGCCGACGGCCCCAACGGCCCGCTCCGCCTTCGTGCTCTCGCCTCCGGCCACAGCCAAATTCCGAGCCGGCCGGGGTTCAGCCAAAATCTCGCGCAGCGGTCGTTCTTCCGCGGCGAATCGATCCTCTGCACCAGCGTGGACGAAGACCCCGAACTGGTCGGCGCCCGTTCGATTGCCGAAGGCACGATGGCGTCCGTCCTGTGCATCCTCTTGCGGACGCCGCGCAAACGCCTTGGCGTGCTCCACCTGGATCGCGGCCCCATGCAGGCGCCGTTCACCAAGGATGAACTGCACCTCGCCGATGCGATGGCCGCCCATGTGTCGGCCGGCATCGAAAGCGCCCAGCTGCTTCGCAAGCAACGGGAACTGTTCTACGCCACCGTGACGATGCTCGCCCAGGCCGTCGAGCTTCGCGATCAATACACCGGCGGCCATACCGCTCGCGTGACCGAATACGCGCACATGCTCGGCCAGCAGCTCGATGTTTCGCCCGAAGACCTGCACCTGATCCGCATCGGCACGCCGCTTCACGACATCGGCAAGATCGGCATCGACGACGAGATCCTTCGCAAGACGACGAAGCTGACCGACAGCGAATTCGAGATCATGAAGACGCACACGACGAAGGGCGCCAAAATCCTTGAGCAGGTCGGCGACCTTCTTCAAGTGGTGCCGATCGTCCGCTCGCATCACGAGCGTTGGGATGGCCGCGGCTATCCGGACGCCCTCGCCGGCGAAGACATCCCGCGCCTCGCCCGCATCGTGGCCGTGGCGGATGCGTTCGACGCGATGACTTCCGATCGGCCCTATCGCAAGGGCATGCCGCCCGACCAGGCGTTCGCGGAAGTGGAGAAGATGGCCGGAAAGCAATTCGACCCCGAATGCGCCGCCGCGTTCCTTCGCATCCGTCAGCGGATCGTGCAAGAGATGCAGTCGGAGACGAAAAAGATCGGCATCGGCAACCTCGCCACCTTGCGTCTCGCCGCCACGACGTAATCTCTTTAACCTATCTGGGAGGGCGAGGCTCCTGCCGAGCCGCACGGTGAAAACCCGCAAAAAACTTGAGGTTTCAGGGCTTGCTCCGACAGTTGCTCACCTCAGTGGTACAAAGCGGAGGCCTCGCCCGCCTCGCCCTCCCAAACCGCGGATTGATTCACTTCTCAAAGCGGCCCCGCGGGGTCTTCCTTCGGGCATCTCGCGTCGATGTACGTCTGCAGCAAAATCTGAGCGGCGATCTGGTCGCGGCGATCCTTGCGTTTCTTATGCGTCAATCCCGCAGCCCACAGATGCGATTCCGCTTCCACTGAAGTGAACCGCTCGTCATAAAGAGCGACCGGCAAACCGGTCCATTGGCGTACCAGTTCCGCGAACGCGCGGACCTTCTTCGCCTGCTCCCCCTCCGCGCCATTCAGATGCACTGGCAATCCCAGCAGGATTTCGCCGATCTCCTGTTCCTCCACAATCCGCTTCAGAAATCGTTCGTCCGAGGCCAAATCCTTGCGGACGTACGTCATCAGCGGCGAGGAGATGCGGCGGTCCGGATCGCTGACGGCGAGCCCGAGCCGCACTTTGCCGTGATCGAGCGACAGGATGCGCGTCCGCGGTTTCATCGATACTTCTCCAGGCCGCGCTGCTTGAGAAGATCGACAAGATTCTTGATCGCCCCCTCCTGCGAACGATCGGCCACCAGCACCGCATCGCCATCCTGGATGATGAGCAGATCCTTCACGCCGACCGTGGCGATGAGTTTGCCCGCATCGCCGACGATGACGCAGCGCGCGGTATCGATGCCGCAATGCAGCGCCTGCACGGTGTTGCCGTCGGCATCCTGGGCCTGCATCCGTTCGAGCGCGAGCCACGAGCCGACATCGTCCCAGCGATAGGGCGCCTGCACGACAAGGACGCTCGGGGCCTTTTCCATCACGGCGTAATCAATGCTGATCTTCGGCATCGCCTCGTACTCTCGGCGAAGCACCTTGAGGCGATGCGGGCTGTTCCACGATTCGGCAATCGTCTGGGCCGCCTGACGGATGGCGGGTTGATTCGCACGCAATGCATCGAGAATCGTGCGGACTTTCCAGACGAAGATGCCGGCATTCCAGAAGTATTCGCCGCCGGCGAGCATCTGCTGCGCGGTGTCGAAGTTCGGCTTCTCGCGAAACGCCTTCACGCGGAATACGGTCGTGTTCTGCCGAACGCCCAGTTCCTCGCCGCGATGGATGTAGCCGTAGCCCGTTGCGGGAAACGTCGGCGGGATGCCGAGCGTGATGAGGGAACTCGGATGCTCCTCCGCCATCTGCACCGCAACCTGCAATGTGCGGCGAAACAGTTGAGCAGGTTCGATCACATGGTCCGCGGGGAGTACCGCCATGGTGGCGTCGGGATCGCTTCGAGCGATGAGGGCGGCCGCCAGCGCGATGCACCCGGCAGTATCGCGGCCCATCGGCTCGCCGACGATGTTGTCGCCGGGAATCGCGGGAAGCTGTTTGGCGCATTCCTCATGATGCACCGCGGCGGTGAGGATCCAGGTCCGCTGCGGTTCGACCATCGCTTCGATCCGCTCGAGCGTCTGCTGCAGGAGCGTGCTTTCGCCGACCAGCGACAGGAATTGCTTCGGCTTCTTCTGCCGACTCCGCGGCCAAAACCGCGTCCCCCCGCCCCCGGCCATGATCATCGCATGCAGCATCTTGGTCTCCTCGATGGTATTCGTCGATTGTAGGACATGGCCGATGGCGGACGACGCCGCTATGTCATTGCTCGCACGTCCCGTCGTTCTCCGTGGAGTCGAATCATGCCGACGCCTGCTCCCAAGGTCACGTTCTGGGGCGCCGCCCACACCGTCACTGGATCAATGCACCTCGTCGAAGCGAACGGCCTTCGCATCCTCCTCGACGTCGGACTATTTCAAGGACGCCGAGCCGAGGCGCGCGAGCGAAACTCCTCGTTTCCGTTCGAGCCGAGCAGCATCGACGCGGTGTTGATCAGTCATGCCCACATCGACCACATCGGCAACTTGCCGCATCTGGTGAACGCGGGCTTCGAAGGGCCGATCTTCTGCACGCCGGCCACGCGCGATCTCATGTCGGTCATGCTGGAAGACGCGGCCAAAATTCAGGAGGAAGACGCCGCCTACCTTAATCGCAAACGCCACGGCGAACCGCTAATCGTGCCGCTCTACCAACGCCGGGATGTCGTCCGCACCATGCGGCTTGTGCAGTCGGTCCCGTATCGCCGCAAAGCGGACATCCAACATCGCATCGAGTTCGAGTTTCGCGACGCGGGCCATTTGCTTGGCTCCGCGATGATCCATCTCCGCATCCCAGGCGCGACGGGCGACAAGACGATCACCTTCACCGGCGATCTCGGCCGACGCAAGCAGCCGATCCTTCGCGATCCCGCTCAGGTGCCCGCGGCCGATTTGCTCATCTCCGAAAGCACCTACGGAGGCCGCGATCATCCGCCAATCGAACTATTGGCCGACGATCTGCTCGACGTGATTCGCCGAACGTTCGACCGCGGCGGAAAAGTGATGGTCCCCGCGTTCAGCCTGGGCCGAACGCAGAATCTCCTCTATTTCCTGCATGGCTTGATCGCCGAGGGGAAACTGGGCCGCATCCCGATCTTCGTGGACAGTCCGCTGGCGATGCGCGCGACCGAGGTCTATCGCCTGCATCCCGAATGCTACGACGAAGAAACTTCGATGCTGCTGGCCGACGACCCGAATCTTTTCGGCCATGAGCTGGTGCGCTACGTCCGCGATGCGGAAGAGAGCAAGGCTTTGAATGGTCGCAAAGACTCGTGCGTCGTGATCGCCGCGAGCGGCATGTGCGAGTCGGGGCGCATCCTGCATCATCTGAAGCACAACATCAGCGACCCGAAGAACAGCGTTCTCATCATCGGCTACCAGGCTCCCAACACGCTGGGCCGTCGGCTCGTGGAGAAACGTCCGGAGGTGCGAATCCACGACCGAATGGTCCCGCTCAATGCCGAAGTCGCGGTGCTCAACGGCTTTTCGAGCCACGCCGATCGTCATGATTTCGACGACTTTCTCGGCCCCATTGCAGGCGACGTCGGCAAAGTGCGCCTGGTGCACGGCGAAGCGGATCAGGCGACGGCGCTCGCGGAAGTGCTCAAGCGAAAAGGCTTCCGAGATATTGCTTACCCCGACCGCGGCGACACGACTGACGTATGAACCGAACCAAGTCCGGAAGAAGATGAACTACGGATGACACGGAGAACACGAATCACAAGACAAAGATGGGCTGTTGCCATCTGTGTTCTCCGTGTCAACCGTGGTTGAAACCCGTTCCCGCCACTGAACGAAACCGAGTTCTCGCCATCGCGCACCTCGGCGCCGGTTTTCGACGCCGTTTTGCTCGGCTTAGCTCGGCTTTGCTCGGCTTAGATTCGGCCGCATCCCATGTGCATAGATGTGCAGACACGAGCATGGGCGGAGCCGGTAGTCTCCGTTGTAGGTTTGCTGGAACCGTTAAACCTACAGTTGGCGTTCCATGCGTTCCACCACGTGCCATCGTGCCACCCAAACAGAGTGCCATCCAGATTGGCATGCTCTGCGTCGCCAGCCCGGTTCAACGCACTTACAGAATTCCTCGCTGCTCCAGATATCCAATAAGCTGGAGAGCCGCGTCCTGGGGCGACGTTGCGGATGCGTCCACGCGGACTTCCGGGTTCACCGGCGCCTCGTAGGGATCGTCGATGCCGGTGAATCCAAGCCCCTGGCCGGATGCCACGGCGGCGCGAGCCTTCTTGTAAAGCCCCTTCGGGTCGCGCGATTCGCAGGTTTCGATCGGCGTGTTGCAGTAGACCTCGATGAACGGCAGTTTGCCCGTTTCATGCAGCTTGCGAACAGCGTCCCGATCCTTGCGATAGGGGCTGATGAAGCTGGCAAGCGTGATGACGCCGGAGTCGGCAAACAGCTTCGTCACCTCGCCGATACGGCGAATGTTCTCCTCCCGGTCGGCCGCGGCGAACCCCAGGTTCTTGTTCAGGCCATAGCGAATGTTGTCGCCGTCGAGCACGTAGGCATGTTTGCCCCTCTGAATGAGGGCGTGCTCCAATGTGTAGGCGAGCGTGCTCTTGCCGGAGCCGGAAAGGCCCGTGAACCAGAGCGTGCATCCCTTCTGCTTCAATCGCGCCTCGCGCTCTTCTCGCGAAACATGCCCTTCGTGCCAGGTGATGTTGGTTGCTTTGGAATCGACCATGATTTTCTCCTCGCGGAGCATTCTACCGAATTGCAAATTGCAGATTTCGAATTGCAAATTGAGGACGAATCGGACGAATCGCTCTGGTTCCGATTTGCATTCTGCAATTTGCAATTTGCAATTCTCCCCAACTTCGCTAGACCATCGACATTCAAGTATGGAGACGGTCGCATGATTCCCATCGATCTATCGGGCAAGGTTGCTTTGGTCACCGGCGTGGGCGACAGCGAAAGCTTCGCTTGGTTCATCTCCAAGGCCCTGCAAGCGGCCGGCGCCAAGCTCTACTTCGCCAGCCACCCGCGCATGGTCGGCATCGTCGAAAACATCCTCGAACGCGAGGCCGATGCGGAAGCCCGCGCTTTGCCGTATGGGGCGGGCGAACTGAAGGTCGAGAAGGTGCTCGCTTGCGACGTCGCCTACGACACGCTGGAAGACGCCCCCGAAGCGATCCGCAACGATCGCCGATGGAACAAGCATGGCGACTTCACCATCAAGGGGATGATGGACAAGCTGACGCCGTTGGTTCCCGGCGTGGACATCCTGATTCACAGCGTCGCCTTCAGCCGTGAGATCAAGAACCGTCAGCTCGAAACGAGCCGGGCGGCGTATCTCGAAGCGATCGGCATCAGTTCGTATTCGCTGACAGCGTTGACGCGGGCGGTGGCGCCGATGATGGAAGCCCGCGGCGGCGGTTCGGTCGTCGGCCTGAGCTATATCGGCGGCGTCCGCGTCGTCCCGCATTACGGCGGGGGCATGTCGACGGCCAAGGCAGCCCTGGAAATCGATGCCCGCCAGCTCGCGGGGAACCTCGGCAGCAAGAACATCCGCGTCAACATCATCTCCGCGGGCCCCTACGCATCGCGTGCGGCCAGCGCCATCGGCGACATCAAGAAAATGATCGACCACGCCGCCGAGCATTCGCTGATGCCCCGGCCCATCGGCGCGGACGAAGTCGCCAACGCGACCGCGTTCCTCTGCAGCCCGTTGGCCTCCGCGATCACCGGCCATGTGCTCTACGTCGATTGCGGCTACAACGCCATGGGTGTTTAAGCCGCGTCGTGGAAACAAGTTTATCTAACTTGTTTGATTGGGTCCTGAACGTCCAATTCCGACAAGTTAGATAAACGTGTCGCCAGGAAAGGCACTTGGAAACGGCCGGGATCACAGGTGACGAAGCGAAGCAAGCTCAGGGCTGCTATTTCGCGCGTTGCATCCGCATGGTGCCGAGCGTGAGAGTATCCCCTTCACGGCGGAACGGCTCGACGCTGGTGCGGGGCATCGCTCCCATTTGGCGAGGATTGACGAACCCGCGGATCTGAGCGGGCAATCCCTGGCGTATTTCCTCGACGGCTCGGTTGATCTCTTCTTCCGTGATGTTGATCTCGACCATGTTCCCTTTGATTTTGTAGCTGCCGTTGACCGAGAACGGCGGGATGGTCATGGCCGGCATGCCAGGGATGGCCGGCGGTTGCTGCGTCATCGTGAATCGGGTGGACATCCTGCCGGCGGAGGTGAACTCCGTGCGCAGTTGCATGGGGCCTTGCGAGCCTTCCCAGGCGCCCACGAGCGGATTGCTGCTCCGAAGGAAGAAGAAGAGCGCCAGCCCCATGCCGCCCAAAATGAACACGGCGCCGCCGATGATCAGGCCGATCATCAGCCCGTTGCCGCCGGACTTCGCCTTCTTCTTTTTCTTGGCTTGGGGACGGTCGTCTTCCTCCTCGTCTTCCTCGTCGTCATCTCGGGCACGTTTGCGAGCAGGGCGCTCGTCTTCTTCGTCCTCCGCCCGAGGTCGCTTGCTCTTTTCCTTAGGCGGCGCTGGCGGTGGGGCGGCCTTCCCGGCGGCGCGCACGGCCATCTCCTTTTCGGGAACGGTTACGACTTCGGAGCAGTGCGGGCACTTCACGCGTTTGCCCGGCGCCAGCGGCTTGGCCGTGCGCAGCGTGGCCTCGCATTTGGGGCAGACAAACTCGCTTGCCATGGGCTTGCCCTGACGAGTGGAAAAGAACGATGATGTTTATTTAGACGATCGAGACGAACTCGAAGTCCACGCGGATTGGTTGCCATTCTAAATGACAATGGTCCGCGGGCCAATGACGAAGGCGAAATCAGATACGGTTTCCCAAGCCCAGGGGCGACCGTAGGGATCTCCTGGGTTCGCTTCGCGAGAGAGCAGATGCAAGAGAGTGGAAAGTAGAGAAGAGAGGAGCGCAAGGCGTTTCCCCCTGGTCTACTCTCCACTTTCTCATCTCTACTCTCTCGCGAAGCGAACCCAGAGCTGGCTGCGATCGGCCCTGGGCTTGGGATGATTTGCGAAAGGCGACAAAGGAACAGGCCCGCGAAACCTTGCGATTTCGCGGGCCCGGTTCGCTTTTGGCGGGCCGTCAGCAATCCCCTCTCTGCCGCACGGCCCCAAGGTCCTCTTCTTCTCCCCAAAAGTCGAGGACGAACAAAGCTAGGATGCGATCGACCGCGAAGCAAGCCGAAGCGAACGACTTTTATCAATTCGCGGGCTGTAGCGAATAAGAGAAAGATAGCGCCTCTCCTGTATGTTCGAGAGACGTTTCGAACGCTTCGCGCCTTCCGCCGTTCCCCCTTGTTTGCCGCCGCATGTTCGCCCCAGTTCCCTCATCTCGCGGAACGCTGATCTCTTCCCTCATCGCAGCTGCCTGCCTGCTTCGCTCAGGGCCCCCCGTTCGCGAGGAAGATCGCTCTTAACACTTGAAATGCCATGCGGTTCCGATGAAGGAATCGCATCGACGCGGCCGATACTTTCCCTTGTCGGAGATATCCTCGACTCGCCGAAACGCGATCGCGGATCCGACACCCGCCCCGACGCCTCGACCTAGAGCTGCGGAGTCTGGAATGATCGGCGAGGAAACCCTGCTGTCGCCCGCCACCGAGACGGATCTGCTGCGCCAACAGCTGCAGCGAGCTCAACGCCTGAGCAGTGTCGGGACGCTGGCCTCCAGCGTGGCCCATGAGTTCAACAACATTCTCACCACGATCCTCAACTACGCGAAGCTGGGCCTCCGCCCCACCGCCACCGAGCAATCGCGGCTCGAATGCCTTGAGAAGGTGCTCAAGGGGAGCCAACGCGCCGCATCCATCGTCAGCAGCATGCTGGGGTTCACGCGCAATCAAGCGATTCGCCGCGACCTGACCGATCTCGTCGCGCTCGTCGAAGACACCTTGCTCCTGTGCGAGAAGGATCTCTCGAAGCATCAGGTGCACATCGAACGCAAGTTCACGTGTCGCCCCAAGGCGCCTGTGGTCGCCCAGCAGATACAGCAGATTCTGCTGAATCTGCTCATCAACGCCCGCCAGGCCATGCCGCGCGGCGGCCGAATCACGCTCGACGTCCGCGAGAACGCGCGGACGCACATGGCGGAGATTCACGTCTGCGACACCGGGGCCGGCATCCCGCCCGAAAAGCTGCGGCTCATCTTCGATCCGTTCTTCACCACCAAGGAACCGGACTCCGACGGCCATGGCGGCAGCGGCCTCGGGCTGAGCGTGTGCCGGCAGATCATCGAGCAGCATCAGGGCCGCATTCGCGTGGAAAGCATCGTCGGCAAAGGTTCGAAATTCACGGTCAAATTGCCGATGGCCCTCCCCGGAGACCGCCCCGTCCCCGAAGCCGCGTAGACGGCGTGCTGTAGGGAACGCCCTCCGTGGCGTTCCGCCGGACTGGACGCGTCCGATGGTTCGTCATCCATGATGCAGTCGTCTCCCCCGCTTGCGGCTTAGCGATCCGGATGGTCGATCCGGATCGCTAAGCCGCAAGCGGTGATCGCGGAATGTGGATGTTGGCGCATGTACGCGCCCATTCAGGCGGAACGCCACGGAGTCGCTCATGCCGCGCTGCGGCGCCCTGGATGATGAAAATAGGGTCGAGAGGCTTGAGCGGCTGCGGGTTCGGTGGTTCCATGGAAGGGGAGGCGCCGACGGGTCGGAGGCCGACGCCCGTTGGTGCGGTTGAGCCCGTCACGGAGTCTGGCCCGGACATCGACACGCACCCCGGATTGTCGCTGACCCTGGATGGCAAGCACGCGGAGCAGAGTGTTTTCGCTCCTCGACGTTCCCCGCCGGCGTTTCTCCTTGGAGATGCGTCATGGACATCGTCTTGGATCGGGTAGCCGGGCTGGACGTGCCGGGCTGGACGTGCCGGGCTGGACGTGCATCACAAGACCGTCGTGCGTGCCGTCCGGCTTCGCCAGCCGTCGGGGAAAGTCGTCCGCGAGGTGCGTACCTTCGGGACCATGACCAGGGATTTGCGGACTCTGGCAGACTGTCTACGTGATTGTGGAGTGACGCATGCGGCCAGGGCGGCCAGCCACAGCAAAGAGAGCTATCTCGCCGCGCAGTTCCGGCGCGTGGCGGCGCGTCGAGGCAGGAAGCGTGCCCTGTTGGGCCCGATCTTGGACGATGCCGCAGCCTGACCGGCTCCGCACCGCCTCGTCGAGACCCCAGCCATCGGCCCGCAACGCCTCAAACCGACCATGCCCACGCATGGCCCGCTCCCCGTCAGCGCCATCAGTCGCCCGAAGCATGGATTTTCGGAGCAGGGCGTTCCCTACAGTTGCGCAGCGTCTTCGCTTGGGACGGACGCACCCTTACCCTTTCCGACAAGATAATCATCTTGTCGCCACGAAAGGCAGTTAGCTCAACTGCCAGGCCAGCATCTTGAACGCATCGCCCAACCGCCCGTTCACGCCGAGGGCCGCGGATGCTTCGAAGCCGGAGTGCACCATGCAGTGCTCGCAGCGTGGATCGTTGCCGCGGCCGTACTTCGACCAGTCGGTGTCGTTCATCAGGCCGTTGAAGGTGTCGTGGTGCTCATCCGTAATCAGATAGCACGGGCCCTTCCAACCCTTCACGTTGCGAGTCGGGTTGCCCCACGCGGTGCAGGTCAGTTCGCGCTCGCCGGAGAGGAACTCCAGGTAGATCGGCGAGTTGTTCATCTTGTGTTTCTTGAAGAGCTTCTTTGCTTCCTTGAACTTCTCGCGGATGTCGTCCCGCGTCAGGAAGATCTCGGCCGCCCCCTTCGGGTTCGTCTTCTGCACGGCCGAGTAGCCATAGGCGGGGGACAGCAGAAAGCCGTCCACGCCCAGCTTGGTGAGATACGTGTAGAGGGCGTCGACTTCGTTGATGTCGGTTTCCTTGTACACGGTCGTATTCGTGCACACCAGGAACCCGGCCTTCTTCGCCGCCTTGATGCCTTCGATCGCCGCATCGAAGACGCCGTCCCGTTCGACTGCCTTGTCGTGCGTTTCGCGTAGGCCGTCCAGATGGATGTTGAACGTGAGCCGCGAGGTCGGGCTGAACTCGTGCAGCTTCTTTTGGATGAACATCCCATTCGTGCAGATGATCACATGCCGGCGTTTCTTGATGATTTCGCGCGTGAGCCGGCCGATTTCGGGATAGATGAACGGCTCGCCGCCGCAGATGCTCACGATCGGGGCCGCCGCCTCCTCGACCGAGGCGAGGCACTCCTCGACCGAAAGTTTCTGCTTGATCGTGTCTTCGTATTCGCGGATTCGGCCGCACCCGGTGCACGTAAGGTTGCACGCGTGAAGCGGTTCGAGCATGAGGACGAGAGGAAAACGCGGCGTGCGGGTTAGCCGTTTCTTGGCGATGTAGCCGACCATGGTGGTGGTCAGGCTCAGCGGAAAACGCATGCGAAGCTCCAGATAAGGGCGTGGAAGCCCGAGGAACATCCTTGTTCGTGCATAGGAATTAGCACAATCGCCATGCGGATTCCAGTGGACTTACGTGGAGCAGGGCACTCCGGGCGATTCCTATTCTCATTCCATTTCGCCCCCGGGCCCATTCGATGTGAGAAAACCCAAGCGCGGGAAGCCCTCTTCGGACTTCCTGGTTGAAGCAAGCATATTTGCATTAACCAGTTACGATCAAACCCGCTCTCTCCGAGTGAAGTCAGCGGCGATGCAAGGTCGGCCCTGTCTTTCGTGGCGACAAGTTTATCCAACTTGGCGGATTGGTTTCGAGAAGTTCTCCGAACAAGTTAGATAAACTTGTTTCCACGGAAGGCTCGTCTGACCTTACATCGCGGCTGATCTCACGCGGAGAGGTTGTGAATTTTTTGCCGAAAATTCGAAACGACCCTCAAGAACCTCGTATTTCAGAGGGATTTTTCCGGCGGTTTGGCAAAAACTCCCAACTCGTCAGAAACTTGAAGACGAACAGGACAAGTCTTCCGGAGCGCCCCTCACCCGCCCTTCGGGCGCCTCGCCCCCGCGGCGACTCGAATGCACGTGCCAACTGGACCCCGGCGGGGGAAAGGGGAAGCTTCGCTGCCTCCGCACAATAAATCCAAATAGGTTCTTAGGCGAGCGGCAGGAGATAGTCTACCTCCCTCTCCCTCCGGGAGAGGGTTGGGGTGAGGGTGCCTTTTCTCGCGGAACGCCAGGTCGCACGCCCTCACCCCCGGCCCCTCTCCCGGAGGGAGAGGGGAGAAATGCAGGCGCCGCTCGCCTTAGCGCCGGCGCGCCGAAAAGACCATGCCTTCGGTGTTGATCGTCCACACTTCGCGGCCTGTGCGGTCGAACTCCGATACTTTGCGGGTGTTCTGACTCGCGACCAGCGTGTTGCCGTTGGGCAGGCGCATCACGGAATTGGGCGATTGCACGTTGAACGACGACACCTGCTTGCCGTCGGCGTCGTACTCCACGACACGATTCTGCTGAAAATCAGGGACCACCACGCCGCCGTTGGGCAGCACGTCCAAGTTGCCGAAGAGGACAGGGATCGGCGAGACGTTGAACGTCTTGATCACCCGTTGCCCCTTGGCATCCATTCGGACGAATTGGCCGCTGTTGGTGACGAAGACGAACTCGCCGTTGCGAAGCTTGCGAGCGCGGAAGACGTCGTGGTTGGGCCGCTGGTGCGAAAACACCTCGTTGCGAGCCCCGTCGAATTCCATCAGCTTGTTTTGGGTGACGACAAACGTGTGGCCGTTCGGCAGACGCTGCACGCCGATCGGGTTGCCGCCGACGGCCTTCTCCCAGATCACGTTCCCCTTCGTGTCGCGTTCGCTGATTTTGCCCCCCTGATACTCGGCGATCAGCACGCGATCGGGGCCCACCACTTCGGCAGCCACGGGATAGGTTGGAACGCTGAAGCTCCACCGCTTGTTCTTGGCTCCATCGAGTTCATACACTTCGCCGATCGCGGGAACGCGTTGGCCATTGACGATGCGGATGACGTTCTGCTGGATGACCAGCGTGTAGTTCAGCATGGCATCGACCTTGTCGAGCGTTGCCAGGTCGATCTTGGTTTGATGTTTGCCGAACCATTCGTTCCACGCATCGAACGCGGCCTTGCGTGAGACTTCGTTGTTGCCCAGCGAGATGCTCGGGACCGCGTCGCCGGCGAGGCGGACGAGGATTTCCTCGACGGGCCAAAGCTGCTCGGGATTAAGATGCTTCAGCGTTTCGATGAGGACCGGCAACGCTTCCTTCTCGCGCAGCTCGACGAACGCCAATCCGGTTCGCAATCGAACCAGGGCCTCGGCATCCTTCAGCAGGTTGCGAGCTTCGCCGAAGTGTTCCTTCGCCTTTCCCTTCACAAGGGCCTCTGCCGCGATGGCTCGGCGAATCGGCAGCGGATCCTTGAGAGCCGCGACCAGGGACTTGTCGGCGTTTCCGTTCTGCACGCCCACCTTGCCGAGCGTCTTGCCGATTTCGTCGATTACGTATTGGTCGGCCGCATACGGCATATACGCGAGCAGAACCTCAGCGGCTCCTGGCGGATTGCGATCCGCGATGAGACGCGCGGTCGCGGCCTGGATCGCCGGTTCCGCCTTCGCTTCGATTTTCTCGCGGAGATCCTTGGCCCTGGCTCGTATTTCCGGGTCGTTGTCGCTTTCCGCCGCCTTGACGCGAATGAGCCCGGCAGTCCCGATCGCCATCAGTTGGCCGTAAGCTTTTTCGCGAACCTTGAATTCCTCGTCGCCGAGATCGCGGATGAGCGATTCGACTTGCTTGCCGTCCGCTTCCTTGATCGTGCGTTTGCGAAGGTAATCGAGCAGGGCAGGTCCGTCGTTCGGAAGTCCCGCGGCCTTCAATGTCTTTTCGTCTTCCTTGACCTGGGAAGGCTCCTGGCTCCATGCCGGGGCGACGCAGCCGATCACGCACACAACAAGTGCCAAATGCCGCTTCATGGAGCAATCCTCGGACGAATCGCCGATCGCGGAACGCGAGCCGACGATACGACGCACGAAAGCGTTTACTCTAACGCAGGAACGGGTTTGCTGCCAGTAGGTCGCGAGGACGGCGATGACACGAGGGTTTCGAGTCAACCTCGCAGATTCGCCGCTTGCATCAGCTTGTCCGTCTCACGATACGCTTCCTGCACCCACTCGTAAATCTTCGCGGGTTCCGGCGAATACTCGAGTTCGATGCTGATCGCGCCGTCGATGCCGAGATCGGCGATCTCGCGCAGGTAAGGAGCGAAATCCATCATGCCGCGGCCGGGAGGCAGATCGCCGTGCACCTCGCCGTCGCAATCGCTGAGATGGACGTGGATCGCCTTCCCCTTGAGCCGGCGCAATTCTTCGGGCTTCACGCCCGCAAGTTGCAGGTGCGAGATGTCGACGTTCGCACGCACGGCCGGGTGATTCGTTTCGTCGATGAAGCGGACCATCGAATCGACGTCGTTGAGCAGCGACAGCTTGAAGGGCTCCAGTTCAAGCGCGATCTGCACTCCCAGTTTCGCGGCGTAGTCGCCTAGCTCGCGGCAATGTTTGACCGCCGTTTCCCACTGTTCACGCGGCGGAATGACCTGCTTTTCCCAGATGTATTCGCCCAGCACCAGCAACAGGTTCTTCGCGTCGAACTCGTACACCATGTCGAGATACGCCCGGCAGCGCTGCAGATGGAATCGCTGCACGCTGGGATTCGGATCGATCAAGCCCACGGCCACGCAAGCGACGCTGACAATCGGCAACTGGGCTCGCTGACACTCCTCGCGGATGAGTTTCCGTTCGCGGGCATCGATGTCGAGCGGGTCGGCGAAGATGTCGATGGTGTCGAATCCGATTTCCTTCGTCTTGCGGATGCCGTACGACGTTTCGCGGCCCGCTTGAGCCCATGCGGAATTGATGAGGCCGAGTTTCATGGCGTGTTCTCCCGGGGAGTGGATGGCCAAGGTTGTACCACGGGATCGCCGCGGCGGAAAGGAAGAAGCGGTCGGCGGCACAGGGCATGCAGAATATTTCGTCAAGGAGAACCCAGCCATGACCAAGCCGCATCAGCAAAACGACGACCCTTCCGAAGCCCCGGAATCCGGGACCGTCACAGGCGAAACCTCGGGCAACAACGCCGCCAATCCGCAGGATCGGCCCGGCACCATGCCCCCCTCGCAGCATAAGCCGAATTCGCAACCACAGAAATCGCGCGACTCAGGCCTGCGGGATGACCCATCAACGGCGGGGGAAGAGCGATAGTGCCTTTAGGCGAGCGGCGCCTGCATGTCTCCCCTCTCCCTCCGGGAGAGTTCGGGAGAGGGGCCGGGGGTGAGGGCGTGCGACCTGGCGTTACGCGAGAAAAGGCACCCTCACCCCAACCTCTCCCGGAGGGAGAGGGAGGCAGACTAGCTCCTGCCGCTCGCCTAAGCGCCAGGCTGCTTGCCTCTATAGAGGCAAGCAGTTCGACGGCGTAGCGCAAGTTTCGACGATTCTCGCGTTCTCGCGTCAAGCCTGCGTACAACGTATGCAGGTACTTCTCCCACATCTCTGGAGCATTTCCGATGCGACGCACATGGATCGCGAGCGCCCTGGCCGGGTGCGCGCTGGCCGGCCTCACGTGGGCCTTTCTCCCCGCACGTACGACCGGAGCCGGGCAAGACGCCGATCCCGCACCCGCCGCCAAGGCGCCTGAGTCGCCTTTACCCGTTAAGCAAGTGGTGCTTTTCAACAGCGGCGTCGGCTACATGCAGCGCGAAGGCACGGTGGACGGCGACGCCAAGGTCGATCTCACTTTCTCCGCCCACGACGTCAACGACCTGCTCAAGAGCCTCATCCTCCAGGATCTCGGCGGCGGAAAAGTCGGCGTCGTCAGCTACGACAGCCATGACCCCATCGAGAAAACGCTCCGCTCCTTCGCCATCGATCTCAACGACAATCCGACGTTTGGTCAAATCCTCAATCAAGTTCGCGGCGAAAAAATGGAACTGGTGCTGACGCCGAAGAAAGACAAGCAACTCGAAAAAGTCGTCGGCATCATCGTCGGCATGGAATCGAAGAAACGACCCGTCGCCAAAGATACGGCCGTGGACGAAGAAATCGTCAACCTGTCAGGCCCCACTGGACTCCAATCGATCCCATTGAGCGACGTGCAAGGCGTCAAGTTTCTGAATCCGAAGCTCGACGCGGAATTCCGCCGCGCGCTAAGCGTGCTCGCTTCAACCCATGATCTGCAGAAGAAGACAGTAAGCCTGCAATTCAACGGCGCCGGCAAGCGAGCAGTCCGCGTCGGCTATATCTCGGAACGGCCGATCTGGAAAACGACGTACCGCCTCCGCATCGACCCCAACGGCAAAATCGCATTGCAAGGCTGGGCTCTAGTCGAGAACACCAGCGACGATGACTGGAACGACGTCCGAATGGTCCTCGTTTCGGGTCGGCCGATTTCGTTCCGGATGAACCTTTATGAGCCGTTGTACGTGCCGCGTCCCTTGGTGGAGATGGAAATGTATGCGGCACTGAGGCCCATCTATTCTCAAGGAGGTCCACCTGAAACTCAGCCGATTCCGCAAGCCGGAGCCATGCAAAACGGACAGGCTCAAGGCGGCCAATTCGGGCAATTTGGTCAGTTTGGCAACAACGCCAGCAACCCGTTCGGAAACGCGGCCAACATTCGCGAACAACAGCGAATGCAGCAGGAGTTTCTCAGCAACAACTCGAAGATCACTTACGAGCAGTTGCAAAAGCGTCGTGAAGACCTCAAAGAAATCGCCGAAGAAGCCAAGAAGGCCGGGCCCGCGATCGCGATGAACTTCAAGGAAGGCATCGACTCCGTCGCCACCGGCGAATCCGCGGGCGATTACTACCAGTATGTCATCGATCAACGCATCACGCTGGCCCGGCAGAAGTCGGCCATGCTGCCGATCCTCGATCACACGATCGAAGGCGCCAAGCTCAGCATCTACAACGAAGCAGTCCATTCGCGCAATCCACTCCTTGGCCTGCGGCTCAAGAACACCGCGGGTCAACCGCTCACCCAGGGCCCGATCACGGTCTACGATGCCGGCGCCTACGCCGGCGATTCTCGCGTCCTCGATCTGCAACCGGGCGAATCGCGCCTCATCAGCTACGCCCTCGATCAAGGGACCGAGGTCAAGACGACCGTGAAGGAAACTCCGAGCCCCGACATGAAGCTGACGCTCGGCGAAAGCCGCCTCTCCGCTTCCTACCGCGTGCGGCAGACGAAGACTTACACGATCCGCAATCGTTCGCCGCAGGATCGCACGCTCGTCATCGAGCATCCGATTCGCAACGGCTGGACATTGCTCGATACGCAGAAGCCGGCCGACAAATCGCGCAGCTTCTACCGCTTCGAAGTCCAGGCTCCTTCCGGCAAAACGACGAGGTTCGAAGTCGTCGAGGAAGAACCGCGTAACGCGCAGCATCCGCTCGCCTACGGCCGATTCGAAAGCGTGCCTCAGCTGGGCGTGACCATCAAAACGATCGTTCACACGGATGAGCCGAAGCTCGAAAGCGTGAAGATCGAAAAGGGGGCGCTGACCGCGAAGCATCGCACGCGCGAATCGACGACTTACGTGATCCAAAACCTGACCGACATGGATCGCGTCTTTTCCGTGGATCACATCGTCCGCAAGGGCTGGACGCGAATCGACGGCAAGCAAACGCAAGACGGGCCGGACGTGTACCATTTCGCGCTGACGGTGGCCAAGGACAAGTCCGCTCAGAAGGAAGTGGTCGAAGAGAAGGTGGAAGCGTCGAAGGAGATTCTCGTCCGGAGTTTGCCGGAGATCGACGTTCGCCGCTATCTCGCGAATGCCGCGGTCAGTGCCGAGGTGAAGGCGGCCCTTGCCAAATCGGATGCGATCAGCGCGAAGGTATCCGAGGCGCAGAAGAGCGTGACCACGCTCGAAAAGCAGCTCAAGATCCTGAGCGAGGATCAGAGCCGGCTGCGTGCGAACCTGCAGATCATTCCGATGAACTCCGACCACTACAAGAAGTTCCTCGAGAAGTTCGTCGCGCAGGAAACCGAGATCGAAACGCTGCAGCGCCAAGTGCGTCTCGCCCAGGCGACGCTCGATTCCCTCCGCCGCGAGCAGGACCTTTACCTGCAGGAATTGAAGGCGGACTAAGAGGCGAGGGATGAAGGAGGCGGCGGCCCGCTCGCTAGAGTTCCGGCTCCCCTCTCCCCTTGGGGACTTCATGCTGCGCAACAAGCCCCAGGAGAATCGCTAGCGCACCCTGGGGATCGCGCCCGCGGTCTGATCCCCGCCGTGCGCTGCGCTTACGGCGGGGCTTGGCCGCAAACAATAAGGGACGGTCGCATTGACGCGCGCGCATCGGTTTGGGTAGAAGAGCGAGGCTTGCATGGATGTGGGCTGGTCGGCAGAGGAGAAGCCAATGACGCGGGAAACGAAAATCGGCATGGTGGTGGCGAGTTCCTTTCTCGCCTTGGTCGGGGTCGTCGTCGCGAACAAGCTGAAGAAACCAGCCGACGCGAAGGAGGATGCCGCTGCTCAGCAGTGGATTACGCCGAAAGACACCAAGGTAGCGGAGGCCTCGAAGGAGAAAGAAAAGAAGCCGACGACCCTTCCCGCGAACTTTCTGACCGACGAGAAGCCGCCGATCGAGTTGCCGCCCAACGGCAGCAATGCGGTTCCGCCGCCTCCTTCCGGATTGTCCGGCTTGCCCGGGCTGCCTGAGGCGAATTCGGGGCTGCCGCCGGTGGCGAAGGACAACGGGCTGCCGGCCTTTCCTCCGCCGGTTCCGAATCCGAATGGGAACAGCATCGAACAGCAACTCCTTGCCCAGCGCGAGAAGGAGAAAGCGAAGGAAGGATTCCCGCCGCCCGTGAGTGGGGACGGCGCCAGTCCGCTTCCCAAGGACACGGGCCTGCCTCCGCTTCCGAAGGACACGGGGCTGCCTTCGTTGCCGAAAGAAAACGGCTTGCCTGGGTTCCCAAAAGATGGCGGGCTTCCGCCTGCTCCGAAGGACACCGGTTTCCCGCCGCTTCCGCCCTTTGGTCAAGAGAAAAAGGAAACGCCGAAGGATAACCTCAGCGGCCTGCCGCCCCTTCCGCCGGTAGGATCGGGCAACAACAATCCTGCTCCGCCCTTCCCGCCGATGACGAACGACAAGAAAGATCCTTTCCCGCCCGTCGGCTCCAACACGCCGCCGCTTCCGCCTCTGGGGACGGAGAACAAGGATCCCGTCCCGCCGCTGCCGCCGTTCGGCTCCGAGAAGAAGGATCCGCCCCCGCTAGGCGCGAACACGGGGCTGCCGCCGTTGCCCCCCGTTGGGTCTAACCCTCCGGTGGGCTCGAGCAATCCGCTGCCGCCGATCACTTCGGGCAAGGATCCGTTTCCGCCGATCGGAAGCAATCCGTTGCCCCCCGTTCCGAGCGACAAGAAGGATCCGTTCCCGCCGCTGCCGCTCGTAGAGGCCAAAAATCCGCCGTTGCCGCCGATCGGCAATCCTGACCCGAAGCAACCGGTGCTCGGCCAAAATAACCCGCCGCCTCCGCCTGCTTTCAACAGCAACGAAAAGCCGCAGCCGCCGATCGGCAACGATCCGTTCGGCACGCCGCGCGTGACCAGTTTCGACTTTACCACGTACAAGTGCCAACCCGAGGACACGTCGTTCGACATCCTCAGCACCCGGCACTACAAGTCGGCGAAGTACGCCAAGGCACTGGAACTTTATAACCGCGACCATCCGCTCGCGAAGGAGAACCTCCGCTCGACTCCGCCGAAGCTCTACCCAGGCGGCGACGTGTTCATTCCAAGCCCCGGCGTCTTGGAAACGAAGTATGCCGCATTCGTCGGCGATCGTCCGACCGGACCTGGCCCAGGTCCAGGTTCGGGCCAACCGGTGGTCGGCTTGCCCACCGTCGGAACGCCGATGCCGCTCAGCCCGAACCCGAGCAACCCCGCCGCGGACCCGCCTGTTGGCGGAGCCGAGGCTCGCGCCTACCAGGTGCCGGCCGGCAAGGGGCAGATGCTCTTCGAGATCGCTCAGCAAACGTTGGGCAATCCCGTTCGCTGGAACGAAATCTACCGCCTGAATCCCCAGATTCGGCCCGACCAACCGATCGCGCCGGGCACGACGCTGCGAATCCCCGCCCGCTAATCGCCTTGGCGAGCAGCCGCCCAACGCCCGTATAGGGGCGGTCTCCGACCGTCCCACA
>JAIEPT010000068.1 GCA_019748295.1 Gemmataceae bacterium
TATTGAGGCCCCGGCACCCGAAAGGGCCGGACGGATAGGCCGCCCCTAAACCACCGCGCTACCTCTCGACTCTACTATGTACGTAATGATTCTGTCCTTGCCGTCTGAAAACAAGAGACCCGTGCGGACGCTCTACCAGCCGCCTAACAGCGGCTGCTCGCCTCAGTCGCCCTTCGGGCGGAAAAGGTCGCCGAGTTTGGGAAGCGGAAACGGATTGCCGTTCGGGTTGTTGCCGGTGGGGATCAGATTGAGCGGGTTGCGAAGGATTTGGGCAACCACGTCTTGCAGGGCACGCGGGTCGAGCCGCGGCTTCTCCACGGTGCCGGTGACGGGAATCTTCACGCGCATCTTCGCGAAGTTGTCGGGCAATCGCAGTCCGCCGACGAGTTTGCTGGGAATCGGCATGTCGATGCGAAGGTCGAGCGAGCCGTCCATGCCTACGGAGCCTTCGGTCTTGAGGACGAAGTTGTCGGGGAAGACGAGTTCGAGGTTCTCGTGGTAGACGCGGCCATTGGCTACGCGGATCGAGATTTGGTTTTCGCGGATGAGGCTGTAGGGCGCTGGGATCTTGATGAGCCCCGCGAGTTCCTGCACCAGGGGGCCGGGGCCGATCTTCGCTTGATGCAAGGTCAGCGTGCCGGCAGCGTCGCACTGCTTGACGTCGGCAAGCGGCACGCGGGCGCCCTGAATGGCCACTGAAAGTTCGCCGTCGGCGGAGGTCGCGTTGGCCAGGATGGGAAGCGTACGGCCCAGGACGCCCGCGAACATTGCGGGGGTCAGTTTTGCCTTGTCCAGCGAGGTGTCTTTGCCAAGCACCAATTCGCGCGGCAGCGGTTCGAGGCGAAGATTGGGCTGCATCTTCAGCTTGCCGCCGCTGATTGTCGTTTCGATTGGGTAGGCCTGAACCCATCCCTGACGAAGGACGGCCTTGATCTCGGTCGGGCCGACATCGATGCCGTGAGCGCTGAGAAACGTCCAGCCAACGCCCGCTTCGCCAGTGAGCGCGGTGAGTTCCACCCCAGCGTCTTTCGCCGTGCCTGCTTTCGGCGCGAGCGGCCCGGCGATGCGGAAGACGCCGGAGTCGCGTCCCTGAATCTTGCCGGCGGGCCCCAGGGCGGGCTGAAGCAGCGGCTGAATCTTCTCCAGGTCGTAGGCGATCTTTCCCTGGAGGTTGAGGTCGCGCGTGCCCGAAAGCTTTGCGACTTCCCCCGCGGCTTCGACGGCCAGGTACTGGGCCTTGAGCTGCATGGCCGCGAGTTGGATGCGATCTTTCGCCAAGTCGTATTCCCCCTTGCTCGCGATCTCGACAAGCGGCTCGCGGTAGGGGGGCGGGTTAGGCGGGCCGTAGCTCAGGTTTTTCACCTGGCTCTTGAGATCGAAGGCGACCTTGTCCCCCTCGGTTCGGAATTCGACCTTCCCCGTCGCGACGCCCGCCATCGGTTCGAGCGAGGCGAGCGGCACGAGCCATTGCTGCAAGCGCGTCAAATCGCCCGCGAAGTCGATGGCGCCTTCCGCCGTCTTTTTCGCGGCGGAAACGAGGAGCCGATCGGTCGTCGCTTGCAACGCGGAAGCGGCCACCTTCGATTTGCCGAGTTCGAGGACGCTGTCGGCGGTACGCCACATGCCGCTCGTCTGCATGTCGAAGCCCGGCTCGTTGCGAATGGCGAGCACGGGGCTCATGCAGCCGAAGTTTTTGGCGGCGAATACGAGCGACTGGCATTCGATGCCCGCGGCATTCGCTTTGATCCACGCTTGCCCGTCGGCTTTGCCGGTGAGCTTCCATTGAGCGAGCATGGGAGCGAACGGCAATGCACGGCGTTGCCAGTCGGCGAGTTCTCCCTGAAGTTTTACGTAGATGGCGCCCGTGGGTGATTTCGCGGACTCCTGCCAAGGTTCGCGGAGTTGAAGGTCAAGCACATCGGCGCCGCTTTTGATCTGAGCGGAACCCTCTTCAATCACGCGGCTGCCGTCCTTGGCGATCAACCCTTTGCCGCGCCATTCGATCGAGAGGCGGTCGTCGTTGATGCCCTGTCCGGGGGCCCAGGCAAAGCGAAAGCGGTCAAGCGTGGCGGAACCATCTGCCTCGAACTTCTGATCCGGCCTGGAGGCGACGCGAACCCAAGCCTGGGCCTTGCCCGCCAGTTGCATCGTGCCAAGATCGACGAATTGCGACAGCGGAGCCGCGAGCTTTTCGAGATCGACGGCGGCCTGAATCACGGCTTCGCTTTCGGAAGCTTTCCCCGCCATGGAAAGAAACGTCGATTCGCACTTCACCGATTCAAGCGTGGGAATGCGGCGATGCAGGTCGCGCACCCGCAGGTCGAGCGTGATCGGTTCGGGCCAGGCGATGCGGGCGGGTCCGCGGCGGCCGGCGAGGGGCGTCGTCTTCAGCGACGCCTGCCACACGACCGCGGCGTCTTGCTGCACGCTTTTCGCCTCGAATGAGACGGTCCCGGTATCGAGCACGACGTCTTCATGCAGGCGCATCGTCTTGGGCGCGAGGCGGGCGAGTTTGGCGAGATCGAGATTGGCGGACACGTTCCATCCGGAGTCCTGAAGGTGAGCCTTCGGCTCACGGGAAAAATCGTAGACGCCGATCACGGATGCGGAGCCGGCGTCGCAGGTCGCTTGCATTTGCTCGATGGCGAGTTTCGTGCCTTCGAGGCGAAGCTTGAGCGGCGCTTTGAATTCGGCCAGGGCGAAGCGGTCGGGGCCGAGCGGGCCGCCTTGCAGCTTGGCATTTCGTGACCGGAGTTCGCCGGTGAAGTTTCCGCTGAGCAAGTCGCCCGCCTTCTTCCACGAGCCCTTCATGTCCCCCTCGAGCTTGCCTTCGATCACGAGGTCGTTATAGGCTCGGCGAAGGATGGGCAGCGCCATCGCGAGCGGCCATGCTTCCAGCTTGCAAATCAGTTCGCCCGCGTCGCCTTCTTGCCAGGCGAGGTCGGCTTGCATGGCCGCGGGTTCTTCGACCACTTTCGCTTGAACCTTGGCGGCGATGGGGCGGCTTGGCGTTTCGTTCAAGGCGACGGAAAGTTGCGGAACGTTGATGGTCCAACGCTTGTCCGCATCCATGTCGCGAACGCGGACAATCGCTCCATCAGCGACGATAGCCAGTTGAATCGGGGCGGCCGGCTTCTCGCTTTTGGGCAGCGCATGCAGCACGGACTCCAAGTTCGAACCGTCCTTGGCGAGGACGACATCCACCTCCGCCCCTTCGATTCGAATCGTGCCCGGCGCCTGTCGATTCCACAAAAGGCTCAGCAGCGTCCGCTCCGTGCGGACCGTTTTCGCCGCGGCCAGCTTTCCGCCATCGACATCGGCGACCGAAACATCGATCAGTTCGATCGGCCGGATCCAGTTGAGCGACAAGCTGCCGACGGTGACGCGGATCGGCAAATCCGCAGTCGCCTTGGCAATGATCCACGTTCGCAGAGGGGTATGGGCGATCAGGAACGGCAACGTGACGATGAGCACGAGCAACGCAAGGATGCCGATGAGGAAGCGGCGAATCCAGGAGGAACGGAGTGACATGAATTGGCCTCGATAGCTAACCGGCGATCAGTCGGCCCCGATCATAGCGACTCCGCGAAAACGGGAGGATGGCAGTTTGCGGATCGGCAGATAATGGTATCAAGGAGCCGCGCACGTAGTAAGCGGTTCGGCATGGCGTCAAGCGAAACCGCTTACTACGTGCGCGGCTCCTTACCAGAGCAGTTTTGCAAACGCGAAAAGCCCTCGGCGAGGTTCGCCGAGGGCCTTATCGATTCGAGTTTGCGGAGCTTAGCGAACCTGGGCGGTCGCCGAGGGGGCGGCCAGGTCGAACGCGGTCAGGACTTCCTGGCCGGGGCGGAGGAGCACTTGCTTCTCCTGAACCACGGTTTGGCCGTCGCGGACGACTTCGACGCGGAGGTCGTAATAGTAGGTTTTGCCCTGCTGCAGCACCGGGGTCTGGAAGACGCGGTTTGCGGAACCGGTCCGCATCAGGTTGCCGTCGATGTAGAGCTTGGCGTCGTCCGGCACCTGCACGAGGATACGAGCGCGGTCATAGGAGCCGCTCATCTTTTCGCGTGGAGCCGGGGTGGTTTCCTTGCTGGGAACCGTTACCGAAGGAACCGTCGTCGAAGGAATCGTGGTGGCAGGCGGATTCGCAATGGCCGGGCTAGTAATGACGTCGCCCGCGTAGACGGGAGTGCCGTAACCGCTGTGCCCGGCATAGCAGCCGTAGCAGCCGCTGCAAGTGTAAGAGATCGGGTAGCCGGCGTAGCCGGAGTAGCCCGCGTAGCAGCCGTAACCGGCATATCCGCTGTACCCGCTGTACCCGGCGTATCCGCCGTAGCAGGAGTACCCGCTGTAGCCGCCGTGGCCCCAGCCGGAGCAGGCGTACGAAGAGTAGCAGGAGTAGCATCCGCCGCTGTAGCACCCGCTGCCCCACCCGTTGTAGCCGGCGTAGAAGCGGCTGTGGCAACCGTAGCAGCTGCCGTAGCAACTGCTGCTGTAGCAGCTTTGGCAGCTGCTGTAACAGGAATGATGGCGATGCCAGCAGAATTCCGGCGAAGCGGAACCTGACGTGAGAGCAGCCATCAGAACAACACTATACATCTGCTAAGTCCTCCAGAAACCGCTGAATAGGAACATCAGGGACAAGTAGTCCGATCTGATCCGCAGGAAGAGCTGGGTTCTGCGGAATGAATGGTAAATTTCCCCCAACCTATCGTCAAACGGAATCCGCCCGATTTCTCCAAACCAACCGGTTCGCCCAGCTGCTACAGCCGGTTCTCGTTTCGCAAGGTCTAATGGGGTCGATCCTTACGATGAGAACGGCAGGGCCGGACATTTCACGGATTATTTTGATGCGGGTTCTCCCATGCAAAAGTCGCGCCTGACATGAAAATAGGCAATTTGTGCACTTGACGCTTCTTGGGAATAACGTGACGCGCTTGCATCCCGTTCCGAAAAGCAGGGCGATATCCCTCTGCCGGCTCACCAACACGGCCGCGTTGGGCGGACCCAATTTGACCGCGTGTTATCCGTGGCCTAGCCTTGAACGGATTGCGAAACGCCCGATGGACCACCCATGTTCGAGCGAACTTTCACCTTTTGGCGGCGGCTTGTGGGCAAACAGCCCGCCAAGTCCGCCGAAGCCCAAGACGATCGACGTCTTTGGGTTCGCTACCCCGCGGATCTGACGACGCAGGTCCGTCCCCACGAAGAGCCGCATGCCCAGCAAGTAGCCGCCCGCATCCGCGACATCTCGCGGGGTGGGGCGAATCTTTTGCTGGATCGGTCCTTCGAAGAAGGGGAGATGATCAGCCTCGAATTGCCGGATACGAACGGCGGAACATTCGAGGTTTTGGGATGCGCGGTTCGGTGCAGCGAAGAATCGGCCGGCGTCTTTTCGCTCGGCTGCGTCTTCTCGCGAGAACTGACCGACGACGACCTGATGCGACTCGGCGCTCGCCGAGTGCGGACGGCCCCGGAGGATCAGCGGACGTGGCTTCGATTCGATTGCGATCTCCAGGGCAAATTCCATAAGGTCGGCGACCCGAATCTCAAGACCTATGTCGCCCGGATCATCAATATTTCGGCCAATGGCGTGGGGCTTTTGGTCGAAGACCACATCGAAGCCGGGGCTTTGCTGAACGTGGAGCTTTTGGCCCGCGATGGCCATACGGTGCGGACGATCCTCGCCTGCGCCGTGCATGTGGCCGACAAGGGGGCAGGGGCCTACGGCGTCGGATGCAACTTCATCCGCGAACTGCCTGAAGCGGACATCAAGCAACTCGTGTGAGCCGCGCGGCCGTATGGATGCGGCAGGCGAGCGGTGCAAGAGGGAACGAACGGATTCGGCCCGTCATGGATTGTCGGAACAGAGAAATATGAATCTCCCGTCCCCAATCACGTATCAGCCCCGGGCTCCGGGCCAGCGGAATCGCCGCACGACCGTGCGCTACCACTGCGCTCCCGCGACGCCAGGGAAAGTGTTCCTCCCCGAGGATCACGAATATCAGCGTGCGTGGGTCGAGAACCTTTCTCGCAACGGCGTTGGGCTTGTGCTCGATCGCTGCATCCCCATGGACACGGTTCTGACCGTGCGCATGCATCAGGCCGATAACGGCGCGACCGTCGATCTCGTCGCCCAGGTCATGCGCGTCGAACCGCGGCGCGACGGCGACATTTATGTGGGTTGCGAACTGCTGGAAACGCTGTCGTTGGAAGTACTCGACGCTCTGCTCGCGTGAGCGATACCCGTCGCCAAAGACACATCAGAATAAATACCCGTGCCGCTGACGCCTCGTCGTTCGCCAGTGCGCAGGCAAGGTTTCTTGCGGCTTCGGACAGCCAAGCAGACGGTTGTCGTGCCATGCTTGGACGGATCCCTGGCCGGGCTCCTCAACGCTTCCGCTTTCACCGTCCAAGCATGTGAAGCTTCCGAAACTTCAAGCCCTCGGTCTGGGGGCATGCTTGAGCGGTGAAAGGGGAAGCTTCGACGGCCCCGGCCAGGGACCCGCTCAAGCATGGCACGTCGCTGCTGGCTTTGAGCCAATACACTCAGAGGGGCGCCGTCAGATCAGGGTCAGCGCGTACATGGCGAGGCCGACGCAGGCCATAAAGCCGAGCATGCGAACGCCCCAGCGGAAGGCTTCCGCCAGGATCACGCCCCACTCGTCGTGCCGAGTCGCGCTGTAAATGACGCTAATGAGCGCCAACACCAGCGGAAGCTGAAGGTAAATCGAATACTCGGACTTCATGATGCAGCATCCTTCGCGGCGTCGTCGGTGGGCGTGGACGGTTTGGGCAGCGGCAGCGGGCCCGCGATCGCGTCGAAGATCACGAGCAGATTCAACGCCCCAGCAATCACCGTGTAGATGAGCCCGAGCGACGGCGTCTTGTCGCTGATGCGCTCGGCATTGTTGAAGGCGGTTTCATCCGGCGTCCGCTCGTAATCGCGTAATGCGGGGAAGCGGGCCGCCATCGGAATCGGTGCATCGAAGTATTGCAGCCACGCGGGCAAGGCGGGCAGGCCGATCCACATTTGACCGACGAAGTGGAGCCGATTGTAGAACGCGCTGGGTAGCAGCGAAATGCGATCCGCAGTCGAGAGGTTGTGGAAATCGAAGGCGACGTTTCGCGGTCGTTCGACCGGCGGCAGGAAAACCGCCTGCCATCCCGCCATTGCCTGACCCACATGAAAGAGCCCGAGCAGCGCCGCCATGAAGAAGACGCCCTTGCTCACTCGGCCTTGGTAGATGTGGCCGAGGCCGGGCAGGAACAGCGTCAGGAAGCCTGCGAACCAAGAGATGGGCTGAGGTTCCTGTTTCATCAACAATGCTCAAGCGGGGTGGATAGCGGTTCGTCGGCGTGGCGAATGTTCAGCATTGTACGAGCGGGAACTACCAGTTCCACCCCATCCAATCCTTGAGCAGCCAAAGCAGTGCGCCCAGCATCAGGCCGAGGCCGGTAATGCCGAGCAGGTTGCGTCCTTGTTTGCCGCGCATCGATCGGCCGAGGGGACCTAACCATCCCATCACGTTGTCGAATCCGCGATTGATGCGGAGCAACGGGCGGTATCCGAGCTTCGACTGAACCACCCGCGACAGCTTCGGCTTCGGCGCCTTCGGGGTTTCGATGCACAAGGAAGGCGGCGGTGCGATGATCGGCATCAGCGGAGCGGCAATCACCGAGTCCGGTTCGGCGTAGCTCGCGGACGAGGTCGGTTCCCAATCCAATCCCGACGGCTTCTCGAGCCAGGTCTCCTCGGCCGGTATTTCCGGTTCGATTGGCGGCATCTCGGATACAAGCGGCTGAGCAGCCAGCGCATCAGCACGTTCGGACGTTTCAGGCACAGAGGATGATTCGTCGGTCGCGGGCGAATCTTGCGAGGAAGGAGTTTCGTTTTCTTCTTCCGGCAAATCGAACCAAGACGGGGCAGCCCGTTCGTCAGCCGGAGCCGACTCGATGGGGGGCAGTTCCAGCATGCCGGGGAAGGGAAACGTAAGGCGTTCCTGGCGGGATTCGGGCTCGGGCGAATGCGGGCCGAAGTTGCCGACGGGGCTTTCGATCACCGTCAGCTTTGCGGACACCGTCGGATACGAAGCGGGCCGCGCCGCGACGGGCGGATTGGTCGGGGCCGGCACTTCCGTTTCCGCGGATTCGGTGTCGGCCACCGGAAGGCTGAGCATCCGCTCCATGAGCGCGTCCAACTCATCCAACATTTGACGGGTGGACCCGGCGGGTTGGCCGGGAGCGGATCGGGGGGTATGCACGGAGTCCATGGCAACGCCTCGCATCGAGCATCCATTCTCGCGCGGCCTGACGCTCGTCAGGACGGTTGGGCGTCGGTACTGTACCAGAGATGTCCGAAAGATTTTATGCCAGTTCGCCGCTCGCCTTGGGGCCGTACCTTCTGGATGGCCCCGAGGCTCGCCACCTTGCGACCGTATCCCGGGTCCGCGTCGGCGACGCCGTCTGCCTCTTCAACGGCAACGGCCTGGATTACCACGCGCGTGTCGTTGCGGTCGGCAAACGCGAGGTGGATCTGGATATCGTGTCCGCGGAACCCGCTCAGCGCGAATTGCCCCGCCGCGTGGAAATTGCCGCGGCGCTCCCCAAGGGGGATCGGGCCCAATTTTTGATCGAGAAGCTGACCGAACTGGGCGTGACGTGCTTTGTGCCGCTGATCTGTTGCCGCAGCGTGGTCCAGCCGGGGGACGGGAAGAGGGAGAAGCTTCAGCGGTACGTCATCGAAGCGAGCAAGCAGTGCGGGCGCAGCGTGCTGATGGAAATCGGCGAACCGCAATCGCTGAGCGAGTATTGCCGCACCGCGAATGCTGAGGTTCGCTGGTTCGCTCATCCGGGTGCGGCGAAGGCCGAGTTGGATGCGACGACCAAGAGCATCGCGGGGATGGTGGGCCCGGAAGGCGGTTTCACGGACGAAGAAGCGGGCGCGGCGCTGGCGGCCGGTTGGACCGGTGTGGGTCTAGGCGCCCGCATCCTACGCGTCGAAACCGCGGCGATGGTAGTGGCGACGCTTGCGGCGCTGTAGGGAACGCCCTCCGTGGCGTTCCGCCGAACTGGGCGTGTACATCCCCAATAATCACAATCCGCGATCACCGCTTGCGGCTTAGCGATTCGAAAATTCGATGCGAACGCTAAGCCGCAAGCGGGGAACCCGGAAGCGCGTTTCTAAACGGCGTCGAGTTCTTCCTGGAGTTGCCCCCACTTGTCCTCGGCTTCCGAAAGCTGCTGCGTCACCGTCGCCAGTTCGTTGTGAACGCGTAGCGCTTCCGCGGCGGCAGTCGGTTCGAGGGCGCGGGCGGCGAGGGTGCGTTTTTGCTCGTCGAGTTGAGCGATCGTCTTTTCGATCGCCTTGAGTTCCTTCCGCAGTTCTTTCTCGCTGCGGGCGGCTTTCACCGCGGGTTTCGCCGCTTTGCCATGTGCGATCGGCTTGCCGCGGGCGACGGCGAGTTCGCGTTCGCCCTCTTCGATCTCCTTGTTCACGCGATCCAAATACGCTTCATATTGGCCGCTGTACATCGTCACTCGGCCATTCCGCACTTCGATGACGCAGGTGGCGATGCTCTTGGTGAAGTGTCGATCGTGGCTCGTGAAGATCACGGTTCCCTTGTAATCGAGCAACGCCGTCGCCAGCGCCTCGACCGTATCGACATCGAGATGGTTGCCCGGTTCGTCCAGGATCAAAACGTTGTGCTGGCTGAGCAGCAGGCCGGCCAAGCAAAGGCGGGCCCGTTCGCCCCCCGAGAGGACCGAGACCCGCTTCTCGACATGGCTCCCCCGGAAAAGCAGGCAGCCGGCCACCTCGAGGATTTCCTGGTCCTTCTTCCCCTGGGCGGCCACGCGGTGCAGGTAATCGAGTACCGTCTGACTTTCAGGCAGACTCGTGTAAACGTGCTGGGCGTAAACACCGATGCTGCAGCCATGGCCCCAGCGGACGTCGCCTGCAAGCGGCTTCAGCGAATCGACGATCGTGCGGAGAAACGTCGTTTTTCCCTGGCCGTTGTCGCCGACGATGGCGGCGCGTTGACCGTGGTCGATTTCGATCTGCACATCCTGGGCGACTTCGCGGTCCGGGTAGCCGATAACCAGGTCGCGACAACGGACGGCGGGGCCCTTGCGGGGTTCGATGCGCGGAGCGCGAATGCGAGCGCTCGGATCCTCCGAGGCGATTTCGTTCAATTCAAGGCGTTCGAGCTGCTTGCTCTTCGAGCGAGCCAGAGTCGCCGTCGCGGCTCGGGCCTTGTTCTTGGCGATGAACTCTTCAAGGTGGCGGCGTTTGGCGAGAATCGATTCGTTGGCCCGTGCGTCGTGTTCCTTTTTCTCCGCCTCGTATTGCAGAAACGCATCGACTTTGCCGGGAAACAGCGTGAGTTTGCCGCGGGTCAGATCGAGCGTGTGTTCGCAGGTGGCCGCAAGAAAGGCCCGATCGTGCGAGACGATGAGGCATGCGGAGCGATGGTTCTGCAGGAAGTGCTCGAGGAGGATCTGGGTGCGAAGATCGAGGAAGTTGGTCGGTTCGTCGAGCACCAGCAGGTTGGGTTCCTTGAGGAGCAGGGCGGCGAGTTTCACGCGCGTCTGCCAACCGCCGGAGAGGGTGGCGACGGGGCTGTCGAGCGTCGAGCCCTTCAGCTCGAACTCGCCCGCCACTTCGCCGCACTTCCAGTCGGGTTCGCCGCTATCCCGCATGAGGAATTGCAGGGCGGTTTCGCCGGCGAGGAAGGGGTCGTGTTGGCGCAGGTAGCCGATGCGAAGATTCGGATGGCGAATGATTTCGCCGCTATCGAGTTCTTCGTCCCCCAGGATGATGCGGAGGAGGGTGCTTTTGCCGGCGCCGTTGCGTCCGATGAAGCCCACCTTCACGTTGTCGGTAATCGTGGCGTCGGCCGCATCGAGCAGCATCTGATCGCCGTAACTTTTGACCGCTTGCCGGATCTGCACCAACGTCGCCATGATTCTCGCTCGCTCCATCGCCAGGCGCCGCCTTCCGAAACGGCGCGACAACAGTCCATTGTATGGAGAATGGGCGCACGGCAGCGGGCAAGGACCTGCGCGAGGGCCGGCGAGCAGCCGCTGTTAGGCGGCTGGTACAGCATCCCCTGGAGTCTCTTCATCCGCAGACGGAAAGGACAGAATCATTACGTACGGAATCATGAAAGACGTAGACAAAATGATGGGGGGCAAAATGATGCATGCGAAAAGGAGCGGCTTAAGTATCGATCTCTACATCGCTTCGTGTCATTATTCTGTCCCCCATCATTTTGTCTACGTCTATCATGAGTCTGTACGTAATGATTCTGTCCTTTCCGTCTGCGGGATGAAGAGACTCCAGGGGATGCTGTACCAGCCGCCTGACAGCGGCTGCTCGCCACCTGCTCTTCCTTTTTCCGACGCCCGCGGTTTACAATCTCGCTTGCATCCGGGTTTTGCGGCATGGAGGCTGCCATGAACCTTGCGTCGTCGCCTGCGATTCTTTATTCGCCCGCCGAATCGGCGCCGATCTCGCTGTCGATTCGCCTTCAACGTCTGCTGGATCTCGCGTGGGTTCGCTGCGGAATTCTCGCCCTTTTCGCCGCATTTACCTTCTTCTATGGGCTCCACGTCGGCGATCTCTATCGCACGGAAAATCTGCGGGCACTCGTGGCTCGCGGCATGATGGAGAGCGGCGATTATGTGGTGCCGCGTCTCTTCGGCTTGCCGCTCTTCACGAAGCCGCCGGGGATGTACATCGCGATCGCGATCTGCAGTTGGCCGTTCGGCGACGTGACTCCGTTTTCCGCGCGATTGCCTTCCGCGATTGCCGGTTCGGTCAGCGTGTTTCTCTTCGCCTGGTTTTTCGGCCGCCGGCTTGGCTCGAACGCGGGCCTCATCGCGGGGCTGATTCTGCCGATGTCGGTCGTGTGGCTCGAGAAATCGACCTCGGCCGAGATCGACATGCTTTACTGCATGTTCGTGATCGCTTCGATCCTGTTCTTTTTCCGAGCGGTCGAGAAGGAAGACGATCGGCCGCACTTCGGCTGGTGGATGGCCGCATTGGAATGCGTGGCCGCGGCGAACCTCACCAAATGGACGGGCTTCGTCTTCTTTTACGGCACCGCCATCCCGTACCTCGCAATCCGCGGCCGATGGCGCGAACTCTTCCGTTGGCCGCATCTTGTTGCCGCAGTGATCGCGGCTTCCGCCTGCCTCGGCTGGTTATGGCTTGCCGTGCATCGCGAGGGTTGGGAGGAGTTCGTCGGCACCATCCGCCAGGAAGGCATGCCTCGCTTCGCCCCGACTCATTTCGGCGAGCAATTCACTTGGCGACGCGCGGCGCTGCATCCTTTCCGCATCTGGGCCGCCTGCTTGTTTTGGTCGGTCCCAGCGTTGCTCGCGTTTTTGCCGCGCTTCCGCCAACGGTGGGACGAACCTGGCCGGCGCCTTTGGCTGGGCCTTAGCTGCTGGCTGTGGCCCCAAGTCATCTTTTGGAGCCTCGTCAACGAGCATGCGATTCGCCATGCGTTTCCGGCTTTCCCAGCGATGGCAGGCTTCGCAGCGATGGTTTGGCTTGCTTGGCACGAAGGTCGGCTCGCGTGGCCTTCGACTCGATTCACGCCCACGCATTTCTTCCTGTGTGCGATTGCGGTGTGGATCACGGTGAAAGTCATTCATGTCGAACGGATGATCCCCATTCGAAACGCTCAACGCGCGTATCCGCAACGCGGAGACAAGATGGCCGAAGCCGTGCCGGGCGACCAAACGCTTTTCGTTGTCCGAGCCAAGGATGAGGGGATGGCGTTTCACTATCGCCGACCCGTTCAACGCGTCCGATCCCTCGCGGCGATTCCGGCGACCGGCACCTATTGCTACCTAGCCCATGCCGACTGGGCGGAACTGCGAAAAACGCGCAGCGGCGAGGTGCTGCTTGACGCCCCCGACGAACTCGGCGAGCCCTCGATTTTGGTACATTGCGCCCCTGTCCCTTCCCAATCCGCCAGCGCGGCGCCACAATAGGTAGCATGCGTTCACGTTTGCCCGCCGACGATCTGCCCATCTGCTCCGTTTCGGACCTGTCCCTCGCCATCAAGGAGCAGCTCGAAGGCGTTTTCTCCTTCATCTGGCTCGCGGGCGAAATCTCCAACTTCACCCAGGCCGGGAGCGGACACTGGTACTTCAACGTCAAGGACGCTGAAGCCTGCATCCGGGCCGTCGTTTGGCGATCGACGGCCCAACGGCTCCGCGTCAAACTGAAGGACGGGATGCAGGTCGTCGGCCGCGGCAAGCTCACTGTGTATCCGCCGCGCGGCGAATATCAGCTCGTCTTCGACGACATCCATCCCCAGGGTCTCGGCGTCCAGGATCTCGCCCTGCGGCAGCTGAAAGAGAAGCTCCAAAAGCTCGGATGGTTTGAAGCGGAACGAAAGAAGCCGCTGCCGAAGTTTCCGCGCTGCATCGCGATCGCTTCCAGCCCATCCGGCGCCGCCATTCGCGACATGATCGAGATTCTGAGCAGGCGTTGGCCGCTCGCGGAGATTTATGTTTGCCCGATTCGCGTGCAGGGAGATGGGGCGCCGCAAACGATCGTGCATGCTCTGAAGCGGATCAACAAGCTGCATTGCGTGGATGTGATCCTTCTCGGTCGGGGCGGCGGCAGCAGCGACGACCTTGCGGCTTTCAACGACGAACGCGTGGCCAAGGCGATCTACGACTCGCGCATCCCGATCGTGTCGGCCGTGGGGCACGAGATCGACGTCACGATCGCCGACCTCGTCGCGGATCGCCGGGCGCTGACGCCCAGCGAAGCCGCGGAACTGGCGGTCCCGGATCGCAAGGACGTGATCGATGCCCTCCTTCGGCATCAGCGCCGGCTCGGCGACGTGATGCAGCATCGCTTCCGCTATCTGCGGCAACGGATGAGCGACTTGCTTTCGCGGCGCTGCTTTCGGGCCCCGCTCGATGCCATCCGCGAGCGCGAACGCCGGCTCGACGACCTTCGCCAACGCATGGATCGGGCCATGAAAACGAAGGTCGCCGTGGCGGGGCAGGGGCTCCAGCATGCGGCCGCGCGGCTGCAGGCCCTTAGTCCCTTGAACGTCCTCGCGCGTGGCTATAGCCTGACGCGATCCGCCGAAGGCCAAGTGATCCATGCGGCATCCCAGGTGCAGCCTGGCGACGTCATCGAAGTCCTCCTCGCCGACGGCACGCTGACCGCGTCCGTCGAAACCACCATCCCTGGCAAGACCCCATGAATCTCCCCTTCGACGAAGCGCTCTCCTTCGAGCAGGCCCTCGCCGAACTCGACCGCCTGGTGCGCGAACTGGAAGACGGCAAGACCAGCCTCGACGACGCGCTGCAGCGCTACGAACGCGGCGTGACGCTGCTCAAGCGTTGCCGCACGCAACTCCGCGACGCCGAAGTCCGCATCGGCGAACTCATCGGCGAAGACGCGTTCGGCGAAGCCGTCACCCGCCCCTTCGACCACGCGCCAACTGTGAAGCTGCCATCTTTTGCGGAGGGCAAACCTAGGGGATAAGGAAGCTAGATGTCGAACCCCATTCACTCTCGGCTTCGATCAGTTCGGGGACTCTCCTGGGCAGGTGAAGATCGAAGAGATTCCCGCCTGCGATCTGGATTTGGTTCGCAATCGCCGAACTGAAGCCGCCGCGAACCGTGGCGTCGGCACGCCCTGGCGTGAAGCACTCGCCGAAATCGAAAGTAGCCTGTAAGGCGAGCGGCTCTTGCGTTTCTCCCCTCTCCCTCCGGGAGAGTCCGGGAGAGGGGCCGGGGTGAGGGCGTGCAACGTGGCGTTGCGCGAGAAAAAGGCGCCCTCACCCCAACCCTCTCTCGGAGGGAGAGGGAGGTAGGCTATCTCCTGCCGCTCGCCTAAACGCTTGACGCGCACTCGGACTTCAAGGTCTGCCCGCGATCGACGCGGGAGGCGTCACATAGGGTAGCCGGTGGTTGAGCGCAGCCCTTTTGCCCCTTGGGGCAAAAGGGCGGAGCGATACCACCGGTCAGACGGAAAGCGTAAACCCTCCCCTCTCCCCCGCCGGGACCAAGTCCACCCGTGTGCAAAGGTAACCGCGGGGGGAGAGGGTGGCCGAAGGCCGGGTGAGGGGTGCTGCCGAAGACTTAGACCCGCGCAAACGTCACGCCGCGCGACGACAGATCCCCCCTCACCCGCCCCGTTGGACACCCTCTCCCTACGCCCATAATCGATGTTGCAAGTGCCCGCAACCGCCGGCGGAGGGAGAGGGGAAGCTTCGCTGTCTCGACAAATGCGGCCGTCCTTCCATCGCGGGGCGTAGGGCGCTAAACGGCCAAGTCTGAAGCACCCTCGCTGCAACTCCCTCTTTACGCGCCGAAGGGCAAACGCTATTGTCCGCGCGCCGGAAGCTCCTTTCGGCGGAGGGCGAGACATGATGCGCGGAATGACGATTGCTTGCTTGTGCCTGGCTGCCGCAGGGTGCGTGCCGACCGAGTTCTACAAGGACCCGGAGACCGCCCAGGTTTCCAGCAATCATTTCGGCCTGCAGGCCCCGCCCGGCAATGTGACGCGGGCCAGCTACATGCCCTCCACGAATGAAACATTGGCGACGCGCGTCGATGCAGCAGGCCGCAAGGTGCTGAACGCGAATCCGCAAATTGGGCAAAAGACGGTGCTCTTCGCGACGATCGGCAATCCGCAACCGGAGATATTCCATGTAACGCGGAAGCAGGCGCCGGGCGTGGGCGAAACGCCGATGGTGTTCGTCACCGAAGGCCTCGCCAATTTGTGCAAAACCGACAACGAACTCGCCGCCGTGCTCGCCTTCGAACTGGGCCGCATGGTGGCGAAGCAGACTCCGACGATGGAGAAGCAAATCGCCATGCCGCTCCGCGCCGAGATCGGCGGAAGCGCCACCTCGCGCGTGACCGACGATCCGCTCTACGCCTCGCAATTGGCGAGGGTGGATGCGATGCGCAAGCAGGCCGCTGCCGCTCCGCAGCGGCCCGACCCGCAGGCGCTCGCTCGCGTCTATCTCGAAAACGCGGGCTTCGGCAAAAACGACATCGACACCGTGCAGCCGTACTTGCAGATGGCCGACCGCAACTGCGCGATGGAAAAGCAACTTAAGGGGACGGTTGCCCCGAACCAGTGGACGCCGTGACGCCTTTCCAGCATCCGCCTCGCCGATAGCATTTCCCCATCACTTGCGGCCCCGCTTCAGCGTTTCGCGACAGGGGGCTTGCCGCGGATGCGAAGGTTTTCCTTCGTAACGGATGTGCTTTGAGGCGGTCGATCGTGCATTCCCTTCGCGTCAATCTCGGCCCACGCAGCTACGATGTCGCCATCGGCAGCGGCTTTCTTTCCGAAGTCGGCGCGTTCGCTCGACAGCGATCGAAGGGCACGTCGGCGATCGTCCTTGCCGATGAACACGTGACTCCGCACGCCGACCGCGTCCGTGAAAGCTTGAGTGCGGCAGGTTTCAAAACGGCCCGCACCGTCGTCCCCGCGGGCGAAGGTTCCAAGTCGCTTGAACAAGCAGCCAAGCTCTACGACGCATTGATCGAGATGCCGGCAGACCGCAAGACGCTGGTCGTCGCGGTGGGCGGCGGCGTCATGGGGGATCTCGGCGGGTTCATCGCCGCGACCTACGCGCGCGGCATTCCGCTGCTCATGGTCCCTACCACTTTGCTTGCGATGGTCGATAGCTCCGTCGGCGGCAAAGTCGGCGTCAATCATCCACGCGCGAAGAACATGATCGGCGCCTTCCATCAGCCGATCGGTGTTTTCGTCGACGTGGCCACGCTCGACACGCTTCCCGAACGCGAATACCTGAGCGGCCTGGCCGAGGTCGTGAAGTACGGCGTGATCCTCGATGCCGACTTTTTCGCCTGGCTGGAAGCGAATGCCGACGCGCTTCTTCAGCGCGACCCGGCTGCGGTGCAGAAAATCGTCCATCGCTCCTGCGAGTTGAAGGCGTTCGTGGTCGAGCGGGACGAACGCGAAGAGAAGGGTTTGCGGGCAATGCTCAACTACGGCCACACGTTCGCCCATGCCTTCGAATCGGCTGCGGGTTACGGCAGTTGGCTGCATGGCGAAGCCGTCGCCGCCGGCATGGTCTGCGCGAGCCGGCTTGCGGAACGGTGCGGGTTGATTCCAGGTAACATCACGGAGCGGCAGATTCGGCTGCTCGAGAAGTTCCGGTTGCCGATTCAGCCGGAGGCCTGGGATATCGACGCGATGATCGCGACGATGCGGACCGACAAGAAATCTGTGGGTGGCCAGTTACGCTTCATCCTGCCGAAACGCATGGGCGAAGTGGCGCTCTTCGACGATGTGCCCGAAACCGATGTGCGCTTCGTGCTGTCTGCCTCCCCTCTCCCCCTTGGGGAGGGGGGCCGGGGGTGAGGGGAGAAAGCAGCGCTGAGATTTGTTGATCTGGTGCAAGCCCCAGGGTAAGCGCAGCGCACCCTGGGGATCCAGACCGCGGGTGAGTTGATCCCCAGGGTGCGCCGCGCTTTCCCTGGGGCTTGGCGGACTGAAGCGAACGTCAGCACCTTTCATACCCCTCACCCCCAACCCCTCTCCCCAAAGGGGAGAGGGGAGCCGAACGCGGAGGCGACATGGAGCTTTCGGCCGAAGACCGCGATCTGCTCGCGTTGAACCTTGCGCACGGCATCGGCCCGAAAACGCTGAACGCCCTTCTGGAGAAGTTCGGTTCCGCTTCGGCGGTCCGTGATGCGTCGCCTGCCGAACTAGCGGAAATGCCGTACATGGGCCGAGCCGTGGCGGAGAAGCTGCATACGGCGTTCGCGTCGCGGGATGTGGATGCCGAGATTGAGGAACTGCAAAAGCACGGCGCCAAGTTGCTTCGTTTGGGTTCGCCCGAATATCCCGCGGCGCTTGCGGAAGTGCCGGTCCCGCCGCGACTGCTTTATGTTCGCGGCGAACTGTTGCCGCGGGATCGGGAAGCGGTCGCCATCGTCGGTTCTCGGTCGTGCACTTCCTATGGCCGCAAGGCGGCGGAGCGGATCGCGTACGATTTGGCCCGTGCGGGCGTCACCATCATCAGCGGACTCGCTCGCGGCATCGATGGCTGCGCCCATCGCGGCGCTCTGGATGCCGGCGGACGCACCATCGCGGTCATGGCGGGCGGCCTCTCGAAGATCTATCCGCCGGAACACAAGGAACTCGCCGCGGAGGTGATGGCCCACGGCGCCCTGATCTCCGAATCGGCGATGAAGATGGATCCGCTGGCGGGCATGTTTCCCGCTCGCAATCGCATTATCAGCGGACTTTCGCGCGGCGTCATTCTTGTTGAGGCGAACGAGAAAAGCGGCGCCCTCATCACCGCCCATCATGCGGCCGAGCAGGGCAGGGAAGTGTTCGCGGTTCCGGGTCAGGTGGATTCGTCCGCCAGTGAGGGGACGCTGCGGCTGCTTCGCCAGGGAGCGAAACTTGTTCGCCACGCGAAGGACGTTCTCGACGATCTCGCGGGCCTGGCGCCGCTAACGCCGGTGACGGAACCAGGAAAACGTCCGCCTGATGTTGAAGCGCCTTCCGCGCGCCCCAACGTGCGGCCCGTCGGCATGACCGAAGCGGAAGCAACCGTGTGGGAAATGCTCGACGCAGCGAGGACGATCGACGAAGTGTGCCGCCACCTCGGCAAAAGCATGGGCGAATTGGCGAGCCTGCTGATGACGATGGAAATTCGCCGACTCGTTCGCCGACTCCCCGGCAACATTTACGAGCGGTTCTGACCCTTGCTCCCCTTGGGTGCGGCGGGTATCGTCGTATGCGGTCCCTTCTCCATTGAGAGAGCCGCATGTTCCGTACCGCCGTCTGCCTCACGTTGTGCCTCATGAGTTCCGAAGCATTCGCCCAGAACTTCGGCTCGCCGAAGACAATTCCGCCTTCGGACGAGACTGTCTTCTCGCTCAAGGAAAAGCACGGCAAACTCGCCCGGTACATGGCTTCGCTGAGGCGACAGGGCGTTCGCGATCCGGGCCTCGCCGATGTCGAAATCTACGAGCGGGCCGTGCGGATGCTGTTTGAGCTGGGCGAGTACTACCACAAAGACACAGCCGCATGGGCGGACGAGGTACTCGACCGCGGCCTGCTTCGCGCGAAGCTGCTCGGCCAGGGGGATACGCCGTGGGCGGTCGCGGTAGGGCATCCCGTGATCCGGGCGTACCGCTCGCGGGTCGATGGGTCGGTCCAGCCGTTCGCCGTTTCGTTTCCCGCCGATTTCGGCAAGACGTCCAAAACGTATCGCGTCGATTTCGTGATGCACGGCCGGGATCCGTCGCTTACCGAAGTCAAGTTTCTCCACACGTACAACGGCGACCGCAAGTACAGCGAGACCGATCGCGTTGAAGTGCAAATCTTCGGCCGCGGCAATGTCGCGTATCGCTGGGCGGGCGAGACCGACGTGTTCGAAGTCATGCAGGCGTTTTGGTCGCAGGAGCGAAGCAGCGGCCGGGACCGATTTCTCGATGGCAGCAAAACCGTCCTCCGCGGCTTCTCGATGGGGGGCGCGGGAACCTGGCACCTGGGTCTGCATCATCCCGATCGCTGGGCCCTTTTGAGTCCCGGCGCCGGCTTCTCCACCACGCACGGCTACGTTTCCAAGCTGCCGAAGCCGCTCGCCTCGCCTCAGGAGGAATGTCTCGCGATTTACGATGCGATCAACTATGCGGAGAACGCGTTCAATGTGCCGATCGTCGCGTACTCGGGGGCGAAGGATCCGCAGAAGCTGGCCGCTGATCTTGTCGAGGAACGGCTCAAGAAACTCCGCATCCCGATGAAGCATCTGATCGCTCCGGATCTGGAACATGCATTTCCTGCCGAATGGCAGAAGAAGGCGAATGTCCTCTGGAAAGAGGAACTCGCAAAAGAACGCCCCGCGTATCCGCCGGAGATTCGCTTCGTCACCTACACGCTGAAGTATCCGAGTTCCAAATGGGTGGAAATACTGAGCCTGGAGCAGCACTACAAGGAAAGCCGGGTGCATGCCAAGCGGACCGAAGAGGGCTTCGAGGCGAAGACGGCGAATGTCCGACAATTGCATCTGACGCTGCCGAGCGGAGATGGCGATCCGCAGAAATTGGACATCGACGGCCAATCGCTGAAGCTGCGCCCCTGGATGGATGCGAGCGGCATCGGCCATCTGTATCTGACGAAGAAGGACGGCCGCTGGAAGCAGGTGCTGCCCCAACGCTTGGCCAACGACCGCGGTCGGCAACCGCAGAAAATCGTCGGCCTGACGGGCCCCATCGACGATGCCTTCTGCGACGGTTTCGTCTGCCTACGCGGCTCGGGAAAAGCATGGCATGCCGCGACGGATGACTATGTGAAGGCGGACCTCGAGCGATTCGCCAAGGAATGGTCGAAGCATCTCCGCGGCGACCTGCCGGTGAAGGACGAGGAAGAACTGACCGGCGACGAAGTGCTGAGCAAGCACCTGATCCTGTTCGGCGATCCCGGTTCCAACAGCATGCTGGCCGAGATCCTCGATGCGTTGCCGATCACCTGGACGAAGGACGAGATTCGCGTCGCGGGAAAAACCTACGATGCCTCGAAGCATGTGCCTGCGCTGATCTTCCCGAACCCGCTGAATCCGGCGAAGTACGTCGTCATCAACAGCGGCCACACGTTCCACGCCGCCGAGTTCCAGAAGACGAACGCGCTGATCTACCCGCGACTGGGCGATTGGGCCGTCTTGCGACTTGTCGGCGGAGATGCGCTCAACGTCGAGCCGGCGGCGTCGGGGTTGTTCGATGAGTTTTGGAAGGTGAAGTGAGGATAGCGCGAAGCCTGCAGCAACAGGTCGCTCTGTAGGGAACGCCCTCCGTGGCGTTCCGCTTAACTGGAGCCGTCCGATTGTTCGTCACCGACATGCAATCGCCTCCGCCGCTTGCGGCTTAGCGATCGGAAGCTCCGGATCGCTTCGCCGCAAGCGGGGATCGCGGACTGCGGACACTCGGGGATGTACGTGTCCATTCAGGTGGAACGCCACGGAAGGCGTTCCCTACAGCGCGACGCAATCAATTCGTGAGCTGGATCGCCCCGCGGCGGACTTGGCCTTGGCGGATGATGAAGAAGGGGAGCGGGTTGAACGTTCCCAACTCGGGATGGTTGAGCACGTACATCACATTTTCGGACGACACCGTTTCCCACTGGTGCAGGCCGACGAGGATGTCGCCTTTGCGAAGGCCGCTACGGGCGGCGAGGCCGCTGGCGTCGATCGCGGCGATTTCCAGTCCGCCTTGCAGTTGGCGATTCACGCTTGCGACGGCAGGGGCTCCAACCGGGGAAAGCTCGATGCCGAGCCGAGCCCACACGCCGTCGGTCTGTGCGACGGGACGAGCGTTCGTCACGGTTGCCAGCGTCACTTGCGCCTTCTGCTCCTGGCCTTGCCGGCGATATGTCACGGGGACGGCGTCGCCGGGCTTGCGGTCGAGCAATGCTCGTTCGTAGTCGTAGCTGCAGATGAGGCGAGTATCGCCGACGGCGACCAGCACATCGCCCGGCCGGAAGCCGGCTTGAGCGGCCGGGCTGCCTGGATCGGCGCGCTCGACGACGACCAGGCGCTGCAACGATTCGCCTTGCAGTTCGACATGGTCGCGAAGAGAGAGGCCTTCGTAGAAACCGCCGCGGCGGCGCTGGCGAAGCATCTCGCTGACCGCCTTCACCATGTTGTCCACCGGAATGGCGAAGCCGATGCCCTGGGCTCCGGCTCGGATGGCGACATTCACGCCGATGAGGTCGCCGTTGACGTTGATGAGCGGGCCGCCGGAATTGCCGGGGTTGATCGCAGCATCGGTTTGAATCAGCGATTTGTACGACATGTCCTTGTTGAGCGACACATCGCGTTTGATGGCTGACACGATGCCGAGGCTGGCGGTATGTTCGTAGCCGAAGGCGTTGCCGATGGCGATGACGGTTTCGCCGACGAGCAGGTCGTGAGCGGTGCCGAGCGGCATGACGGGGAGCTGCTGATTGACGTCGATCTTGATGAGAGCGAGATCGGTCTCCGGACTGCGAGCAATGACCTGCGCGTTGGCTGATGTCCCGTCGGCGAGGCGGATGCGAAGCACGTTCACGTCTTCGACGACGTGGTGATTGGTGACGATGAGGCCGCGGGGATCGATGATGATTCCGGTGCCCATGCCGTTGACGCGATTTTGCGACGGCGTGAGCGAGTGCATCTCGGCGGCGGCGCTGTTGATCGTCCTTTCGCTGTGGATGTTGACGACGGCGGATTTCGTTTTTTCGATGGCCAGCACGACGGCAGTTCGCCGGGCGCCGGTCTTCGTCAATTGCAGGGGATCGATTCGGCGGGATTCCGAAAGTTCGGAACGGGCACTCAGATCCTGGGACAAGGCGCGCGATGCCTGGCCCAGCCCGAGAAGGAGCAAAGCCAGCAGCAGTATCTTCCGAAGCGGCAATCTCATGGATGTCCTCGACGACTCCAGGCGGAACCAATCGGGTGCGAGAGGAAACAGCGCCGGGCGGGCCGTTCTCGAATGAGGATCGGACAAGTTGGGAAAGAGGCTGGAGTACGCGACTCAAGAGAATGGCGTCGGATTCCGATTTAGGCGTCGCTTGCGCGGGGTGTGCGGGTGCTGCACGCAGGGGCTAAACGGAGGGGTGTAGCGGTTGTTCCGGCTGTGCCGATTTTCAAGCTGGTCGGCTTCGCTGTTTTCTTGCATCCAGGAGTGATGACTGGCGTGGTGCGGCAGAGTAGAATCGGGTAGCTCGCATAGACGTTGTTTGGACAACCCTGTCTTCCGTTTGCGGCTTAGCGTTCGGAGAAAGCCGTGGTATCGCTAAGCCGCAAGCGAAAACGTGCACAGGCGGTTTCGAAACATTTTCTTGGCGTTAGACGCTACCTCCCCCATTCGCCGCCAAATCGGAGGTGAGCTTCATGACCTTGGCATCTTCTCTGATTCACGATTTCGCAATCGTGTCGGCATGCATGGTGTCCGCGTTTTCGCAAATCGGATCGGACGCCGATGCGAAGTTCAGGGAGTTTCTGGAAGCGTTCGAGAAGCTGGGCGTGGCGGATCGCACGCTCTTCGTGTTGACCTTCGACCACGGCACAGAAGTCTACGAACATCGCCGTTTCGATCACGGCTTCACTCTCTACTCCGAACTGACGCATGTCCCGCTGATTTTCGAGCTGCCGCGCGGCGGCGCCCGCGGCATCGAAGTCGATCATTCGGTGAGCAGCATCGACGTCATGCCGACGATCCTCGACTTGCTCGATGTACCGATCGATGCGAAGCTTGCCAAGCAACTGCGCGGGTTCAGCCTCACGGCAGCCGCCAAGGAGGACCGCTCCGTTCGCGACGTCATCTCGGAAACGGATTACCGAGAATACACCTATAAGCGGTCGATTCTCGCTCCCGATGGATGGAAGCTGATCTACACGCTCGAATCCCGGAGCCGGGAGTTGTTTGATCTGACGCGCGATCCGGGCGAACAAAAGGATCTTGCGAAGTCCGAAACCAAGCGAGCCGACGAACTGGAACGCCGGCTTTTTCAGCATTTCAAGAACATTGGCCATGACTTGACCGCCCGGCGATGGGAGATCGGGCTCAATCCGGTCTACCCCTCGCAAGCGAAGCCGAAGTGAGCAATCCAAAAGCTCTCGCCGAACCGAAGCGGTCTCGAAAGCGGTTCACTGTCTTCGCGGCTGTCATCAAAGCCCCAGGGTAAGCGCAGCGCACTCTGGGGATTCAGGCCGCATGTGCTGACCTCATACGGAGCGTGCGATCACTCCGTCACACTGGGCAAACGGCGTGGACTCGTCCAAATATTTGCGAAATTCCGCAGGATACGGTTGAAGGGGATTTGGCGACGTTGCCGATGATAGGGGCGTCCAGGCTTGTACTCGACACACTCTTGTCCTTCCCCATACATCGGAGTCCGCCCATGCTCCCTCGCATGCACTTTGCGCTGCTCTTTAGCGTCGTGCTGGTCACCGGCTGTTCGTCCGGCGGCCGCGGCTTCAACCCCTTCTCGACCGCCAATTCGCTCCTCGAAAGCGCCAAGGCCATTCGCGATTCCAACGGCGGACCGCTCCCGTTGCCGCGCGAAACCGAAAAGCAACCGTTGGCCGCCTATACCGTGGAACCGGGCGATACGCTGCTGATCCAGCCGGTCGAACTCGATTCGCCCGCTCGCATCCCCGCCGATCAGCCGGTGCTTCCCGACGGCGCCATCAACCTCGGCAAATACGGCATGATGCAAGTCTTCGGCCGCACCGTGGTCGAGATTCAGGACATGGTCAACACCACCGTGAAGACGCAGACCAAGGGCGAAGTGGGCTTCATCTCCGTCCGCCTCGTGGGCCGGCAAAGCAAAGTCATCTATGTGCTCGGCGAAGTGAACGCCCCGGGCGCCTTCGTTCTCAATGGCCGCGAAACCGTGCTCGACGCCTTGATGCTTGCGGGCGGCATCACGGATCGTGCGTCGGCGGACAACATCATCCTGAGCCGGCCTTCGCATCCCGCCGATTGCCGCACGGTGCTGCCGGTCTGCTACCGCAACATCGTCCAACTTGGCGACACGACCACGAACTGGCAACTCGCCCCCGGCGATCGCATCTTCGTCCCGGGCCGCGGATTCAAGGAAATGATCTGCCCCAAGAAATGCGAAGGCCCCTGCTGCGGCCCGCAATTCGGCTGCAACGGCGTCGCCGGCTGCTCGCCGGGAAATGGCGTCGCCCCTCCGGAGGCAACTCACCCGCCCGCGGTCGTCGCACCCGCCGTCGCAAGGCCCCGCACCACCTACTCGAGCTTGCTGCCGCGGCTGACGTATGCTCGGTAAGCAGAATGAATGCAGGATAATGAGAAGCAGGATGATGAGGACCATTGGTCTTCGTTATCCTGCTTCTCATTATCCTGCCTTTTCATCCTGCCTTTTCTTTCGCGAATCACTTCTTCTTCGAGTAGCCCGGCGCCGCTTCGCCGTTTTCGTTCAGATGGCCCGTGGACCAAAGCAGGCCATTCGCGATCAGATCGAGGTAACGAGCATCGGCCACCGTCTCGTTGTTGTGGCCCAAAGTCGTCGCGAAGACGCGCGTGTTCTTGGAATAGGCGTTGGTCCACACGCAGACGTAGTCCGACTTCCCCTGCTTCCCCTTCGCGAGCGCCGCGGCAGTCTTTCCGAGGTTGTCTTCCTTGTAAAGCTCCTCGTTGATCGTCTTCCAACCGCTCAGGTTCTTGGTGATCGGATTCTTGGAATCGACATACGTCACGTCGATCGGTTGCTGCGGGCCGTGGTTACGCGTCGTCAGGCCCGTGAACTCGAACCAACCATTCGAGTTCGGCACCCGGTAGGAGTGCATCGCGCAATGCAGCAGCACTGCGGGCAGCCCATCCCGATGCGGCTGTAGGATGCGATCGACGACCTTCGCGTCGCTCACGTCCGCGCTGCATTCGTCATGAATGACGACGTCATACCCCTTGGCCCATTCCGGGTTCTCGTAAACGGGATTCAGATGCTTGGTGCTCGTGTCCGGATCGTACGAGACCGTCACGTCGATATGGATCCGCTCGCCGAGGCCTTTGACGAGGATGTCCTTCTGCTTCTTGTAATCGTGGCAGCAGCCGCCGATGACGAGCAACGCCCGAATCGGCTTGGCATGCTCCTGGGCCGCGGCCGGCAAAGCGAAACCGAGGAGGCAGAGAGCAATCGTAAGCAATCGCATTGGCGAAACCTTGAGGAAGGAGAGTGATCGTTTGCGGCCTATTGTGCCAGGCGGGGGCGGCTTTTTCCAGCATCGAACGCGCGACTTGTGAATTGGACCTTCCGCAACGACAATAAACCCCATGCGTCGTCGCCCCGGATTTACTCTGATCGAGCTGCTCGTCGTGATCGCGATCATCGCGGTCCTGATCGCGCTGCTGCTCTCCGCGGTGCAGCGAGTGCGAGCGGCCGCGATCCGCACGGAATGCGTCAACAACCTGCGGCAACTCGGCCTCGCTTGCCACATGTACCACGACACGAAGAAGACGCTGCCGTGGCCGCGCCTTTGTCCTGCCCCATGGATGAACGGCACGGATCCTTATTGCCTGCAGGCGAGCAGCAACACGCTGAACACGGGGCCGGACGAAATGTGGTGGATCCCCTTCGACAGCCGGCCCGGCGCCGATCCGGTCCGCACCTTGCCCGACTTTGTGCCCAAGGGCCTCATTTTTCCGTACATCGAAAACAATCTGAGAGTCGTGCGATGTCCGAATGGCGTGGACATCACGCCGGGAAGCGCGACGATGGGCCAACCGCTGCAAGTGAGCTACGCGTTCAACGCCGTCAACGGCGGCCCCCAGGGGAGGCGCCTCATCGACATGACCAACGGCAACGGCGCCTCGCAAGTCGTCATGGTCTGGGAACACTCGAACGGCCCGCGCTGCACCTTCTCCACCACCGGAGCCCCCGGCCTCCCCTGGCCGTTCAATGCGACGGATTCGTTTCTGCACTACGTCGAACGCCACGACGGCGGCAATTTCAACGTTCTTTTCGCGGACGGCCATGTGGACAGCGCCCGGCGAAACGAATTGCAAAACAGCATGTTTTACGTGCGCTAGGGCGTCTCGCTTCTGGCTCCCCTCTCCCCCTTGGGGAGAGGGGGGAGTAAGCGGTGCTGAGATTTGTCGTTTGCCGCCAAGCCCCAGGGTAAGCGCAGCGCACCCTGGGGATACAGACCGCGGATGCAACGATCCCCAGGGTGCGCTGCGCTTACCCTGGGGCTTGGCGGCCTACTTCGCGCAACACGGCGAGTATCTCCGCCAAATCCAAGCGCCCTTCGTAGATCGCCCGCCCGACAATCGCTCCATCCATCGGAATAGCCGCGAGGTTGCGGACGTCGTCCATCGTGGTTACGCCGCCGGATGCGATCACGGGCGTCGTGGTCGCATGTTTCATCTCCGCCATCGCTTCGATGTTCGCCCCTTGCATCATGCCGTCGCGGGCGATGTCGGTGTAGACGATGGCGGCCAACGCCGTCCCCTCGAATCGCTTCGCCAAATCGAGCGCGGACAACGCCGACACTTCAAGCCAGCCATGCACCGCCACTTTTCCCGCCTTGGCGTCGATACCGAGAACGATGCGATGCGGAAACTTCGCAAGCATCTGATCCAACCACTCGGGCGATTGCAAAGCCTTGGTGCCGACGATGACGCGCTCGACGCCCCAAGACAGAGCCAACTCGATATCGGCCTGATTGCGAATGCCGCCGCCGAGCTGACACGGAATGCCCGCCGCCTTCACGATCGCTCGGATGCTTTCGCCGTTGATGGGCCGGCCATCCTTGGCGCCGTCGAGATCGACGAGATGCAGATAATCCGCCCCCGCATCGACCCATCGTTTCGCCATCGCGGCAGGGTCGGCGCCGAATACGGTTTCTTGCTGATAATCCCCTTGTCGCAGGCGAACGCACTGTCCGCCGCGCAGGTCGATCGCGGGATAGATGATCATCGGGTCGGGTTCCGTGTTTCGTGTTTCTTGGTTTTCCGCTTGCGGCTTAGCGATCGGACGCCGCGGATCGCCAGACTGCAAGCGGTGATCGCGGGATGTGGACACTCGAGACTATACGCGCCCAGTCAGGCGGAACGCCGCGGAGGGCGTTCCCTACAGGCCCGCGAATTTCTGCAGTATGTGCAGGCCCGTTTTTTGGCTCTTTTCCGGGTGGAACTGCGAAGCGAACACATTCTCATGCCAGATGGCCGACGTGAACGCCGAGGGGTAATCCGTCTCCGTCGCCGCCAATTTCGCATCGCGCGGCTGGACGTAATAGGAGTGAACGAAATAGACCGATGAAGCTGCCGGCAACCCTTCGAGTGCGGGCGCCTTCTTGCGGACCTTCAGGTCGTTCCATCCCATGTGCGGCACTTTGAGGCCTGGCTGATCCTCGAAGCGAACGACATCGCCGGGAAACAAATCGAGGCCGCGATGTTCCCCATCCTCGAAGCTGCGTGTGAAAAGAAGCTGCAAGCCAAGGCAGATGCCGAAGAAGGGCTTGCCCGCCCGCACATGAGCGCGGATCGGATCGGATAGGCCGGTCTCGTTAAGCTTGGCGATCGCGTCGCGGAACGCGCCGACGCCGGGAAGCACCAGCTTGTCCGCTTCGGCCACGCGGTTGGGATCCCCGCTGATCTCGGCCGACGCGCCGACCTTCTCGAACGCCTTCTGCACGCTCCGCAGATTGGCCATCCCGTAATCGACGATGACGATCTTCATGTCCCTCCGCCTTCCGGCTTTTCCTCTTCCGGCCGGCGCATGAGCAACCCGGCTCCGAGCAGAAACACCACCGCAACCACCGCCAGGCCGATGAGGCCCTCTCCCCAGAACAGCACGACCTGAAGGTGCGGCCCGATCCAGCGCCAGCCCAGACAGGCGATCATCGTTCCCGCGGCCAACGAAGGCCCAAAGGGGAGCGAATCGTCGTTGCGGAAGAACAGGTTGATGATGCCGAAAACGAGCGCGGGAACGATGCTGAAGAAGAACCCGATGAGCACCAGTTGCCAACCCAAAAACGCCCCCGCCATCATCATGAGATCGGCATCGCCCAGGCCGAGCGCTTCGCGACCGAGGGCGGCGCCGAAGAGCCAGGCGATTGAGCGCAGCATCAGCGTGCCCATCAACATGCCGCACAGCCCGTTGGCCAAGCCGGTCTGCCAATTGCCGCCGGGCGATGCCCATTCGGGAAGCGGCAACCAAAAGGGCCAAGGATAAATGCCTTCGGTGATCGTTGGGATATTGGCCGGCAAGAATGCGTTGATCCGCGGCATCGGCGCCAGCGCGATCGGTTCGTGCGGCCAGGGCCAGGCCAACAACGTCGCGCCGACGAGTCCGATGATGGCGCCGGGAATCGTGAGCCGCAACGGGATTTCGCGCGTGGCCAGGTCGCAGAGCGAAGCCGTTGCGAGAAAGGAGAACAGCAACGCATGGTGCGCGAAACCCAGCCACGAGGCGAGCGGAAACAACCCGTGTCGCACCCGCCATGCCTCATGGCCCGGCCATTGGTGCACGTCGAAAATCACTTCCAACACGAAGAGCGCGACGAACGACAGGCCGATGCCGATTTCGATGAACAGATAGCGAACGCCATACGCAATGCCGCACTGCCGGCATTTGCCGCGGAGCTTCAGCCAGCCCAGGATGGGGATGTTGTCGTGCCAGACGATCGGCTGCAGGCAATGCCCGCACGTGGAACCGGGCCAAATGAGGCTTTTATCGAGCGGCAACCGGCTGACGGCAACATTGATGAAGCTGCCCACGCACAGGCCGACGAAGAACACCAGGAGCAGCCAAAACCAGAGGAGCATGTCCTCCTGTTATATGTCCCTCGACGCCGCCTTGGGGAGAGGGTATGGTCCGGCTCCCCTCTCCCCTTTGGGGAGAGGGGAGGGAGCGATGCTGAGAGTTGTTGTTCGCCGCCAAGCCCCACCGTAAGCGCAGCGCACGGTGGGGATCAGACCGCGGACTGGATCCCCAGGGTGCGCTGAGCTTACCCTGGGGCTTGGCGGCGAACAACAAATCTCAGCATCGCTCCCTCTCCTCGCCCCCAGGCCCTCTCCCCAACGGGGAGAGGGGGGCCGGAAGCCATGCTCCGATCTTTTCGGCGAGTTGGTGCGAGTTGAGATGCGTGCCGTCGATCGACCAGTCGGCACACTCGCGATAGAGCGGTTCGCGTTTCGCAAGCATTTCGACGATTTCCGCCAAGCCGCCCTGCGAGAGGTTCGGGCGACGCTCCGCGGTTGTGGGATCGACTTGCAAGCGTCGCCAAATCGATTCGGCATCCGAAATGAGCCAGACCGTCGTTCCGCTCTTGAGCAGTTCGCGGTTCTCGGGCCGCAAGACGACGCCCCCGCCGGTGGCGACAACCACTTTCTCGCGCTGGGCCAAATCCGCAAGGACGGCAGACTCAAGATCGCGGAATGCCGTCTCCCCCTCGTCGGCGAAGATTTGCCGTATTGTTTTGCCCGCTCGCTCCTCAAGGACCACATCCGCATCCACGGCGGTCCAGCCGAGTTTGGCGGCCAGCAGCTTGGCGACGCTCGTTTTCCCGGCGCCGCGATAGCCGATCAGGAAGATGCGAGGCTTCATGATTCGCCGCCTTCCTCCTGCTTCGCATAGTTGAGCGGCGAAAGAGTGCGGCGAACTAAATCCGTCATCGCTTCCAGCGGCGGTTCCTTCCCCGTGAACATGCGGAACTGCAGGCCCGCCTGGCGGACGAACATGTCCACCCCCGTAAGCACATGGCATCCGCGTTCTTCCGCCTCGCGGATGAGCATCGTCGTCTCGGGGTTGTAGATCGTGTCGAAGACGAACAAACCCGATTTCAAAAAACTGTGATGGATCGGACTCTCGTCGACGTTCGGATGCATGCCGACCGCGGTGCAGTTGACGAGCGTGTCGCAGACGACCGACATGCGGCCGTCCCATTCGACGTGCTTGCAACCCACTTCCGCGGCCAGATCGTGCGCTCGATCGGAGGTGCGATTGGCGATCATCACCTGAGCGCCTTCGCGTTGCAAGCCGTGGGCGATCGCGCGGGCCACGCCGCCGGCTCCCAGGATCAGCACCGTGCGTTGCGAAAGCGGCGTCGTTCCCCCCTCGGCGTTCTTCGGCAGATTCGCTTTCAACGAATCGATGGCCGCGGGAGTATCCGTGTTGGCAGCCTTCCAACCGCCGCCGGATTTGCGAAGCAAGGTGTTGGCCGCCCCGGTCGTCTCGACGCTTGCGTCCCTTTCGCCTGCAACACGCGCGGCGCCCTCCTTGTGCGGAATCGTCACGCTGTAGCCTTGCACGGGGATCGAATCGAATTCCTTGAGAAACGATTCGAGTTCGCCGCGCGGCACGCGGAACGGCACATAGACGGCATTTTGCTTCAACTTGCGGAAGCCCGCATTGTGAATCAGCGGGCTCAGGCTGTGCCCCACCGGATCGCCGAGCACGCCAAAGACTTTGCTTTCCGGGCCGACCGAATCGAGGCCGTAGATCTTCTTTAGGTCCATGAACGACAGGATGCCCGGTGCGATGTTCCTTTCCTTGTTGAACGCCGCATAGGTGAACGGGGAGCCGAGCACGACGTTGAGCACGCGCGTGCAGGCGCCCAGATCGCCCATGCATAGAGCAACCGTCGGCTTGGGTGCGTCCTTCAGCAGCTTTAGGACGCGGATGTTGTCGGACGTTTTCTGCGCGGTGACGGCCACCTTCAGCACGTCCGCGTCCTGCTTGCACATGGTCTCGAAGATTTGCTCCAGATCGGCCGGCGTCTCACGCAGGTTGTGATAGCTGACGATGCGTTGAACTTTGCCGAACGGGCGGACGGAATCGGCGATGTCGGTTTCGAGATCGACCCAATCGAAGCCGGAAACGATTGCCTGCCGCAGCAGCACGATTCGTTCCTCTTCCGATCGGCTCCAGCGCCCGCCATCCTCGACTCGGCGAACGGTGGCGACCAGCGGGCATGATTTGACGGCCATCAACCGTTTGAAGTCGGGCGGCTTGGAGAGAAAATCGAGGCGCAATTCGATCATGCGGGCGCCGCGCTTCGTCGCCTCCTGAATCTCCATCTGCATCATCTTGTGCCGCGTTCGGCCGATGACGGCGCAGATGCGGGTCGTCTGTTCCATGTTCCATCCCAAGACGTGAGAGAGATGCCACGGTCGCTCAGGCGAGCCCCGAGCGTTAAGTTAGCGGGGGGAGGCAGACGGCACGCCTGTTGACAGTCTGTGAATGTCTGGGCTCAAGCGTTCGGCCCGCCTCCGGTCGCTAACGCTCCCGGCTCGCCGTTACACGGGCTCAGCCATGCTGTCTTCGTAAACGCCCATTTTGCGGAATTTGTCGTATCTGCCGTCAAGGAGCTTGTCGATGGACAGCGGCGTCAATTCGCGGAGATATCGAAGCAGATGGGCCTTCATCGTGTTCCCCATGGCCACGGGGTCGCGGTGCGCTCCGCCGAGCGGTTCGGGGATCACTTCGTCGATGATGCCAAGCTTGTGCAGATCGCGCGAGGTGAGCTTCAGCGCCTCGGCCGCGAGCTTTTTGGTCTGCTCGTTGGCTTCCTTCCAGAGGATGCCGGCGCATCCTTCGGGGCTGATCACGGAGTAGTACGCGAACTCGCACATGCTGACGCGGTCGCCGATGCCGATGCCGAGGGCTCCCCCCGAGCCGCCTTCGCCAATCACAACGCAGACGATCGGCGTCGGGATGCGCGACATCTCCAGCAAGCTGTTGGCGATGAGTTGGGCCTGGCCGCGTTCTTCCGCCCCGATGCCGGGATAGGCGCCAGGCGTGTCGATAAAGCAGATGACCGGGATGTTGAACTTCGCCGCCATCTTCATGTTCTTGAGAGCCTTGCGATAACCCTCGGGGTGGGCGCAGCCGTAGAGGCACTCGTTGCGTTCCTTGAGCGTGTGCCCCTTCTGATGGCCGATGACCATGACTTTGTAATCGCCAAGGCGGGCCAACCCCGTGCGCATGGCCCGGTCGTCGCCGATGGCGCGATCGCCATGCAGCTCGGTGAAGTCGGAAAAGATCATCTGCAAATAGTCGCACGTCTGCGGGCGATTGGGATGACGCGAGATGGTGATCACATCCCACGGCGTGAGGTTGGCGTAGATCTTTTTGGTGACGTTCGCCAACTCCTTGCGCATGCGGCGAACTTCCTCCGCCGCGCTCCCTTCCCCCTCGGCCGCCTTGGCCTCGAGGGTGGCGAGCAGGCCTTCCATCGCGTAGATCTCTTTTTCGAACGGCAATACATGCTGAGCCATCGGCGTCGGACTCCCTGTCCTGGGCGGAACTAGAGGGACATTGTAGATTTGCAGGCCGAATTTCGCTAGTTCAAGCGGCGACCCGGATGATAGGGTGTGCGGCAAGTTTTTCTGGCAGTCGCAAAGCAGCTGCGGCCAAGATGTCAGCAACACCCAAGAATGATCGGGCCACCCATTCGAGAGAATTCCACGAATTCGTCGATTCTTCGGCCGGATGGCTTGCCAGAAAAATTTGCCGCACGCGTTAGATGGATTTTGCTGGGTGCGGCAGATTTTTCGGGCGGGCGGACGGGACCCCGAACGCTGAAAGCGTTCCCCAGCAGAGCCCAGGGTTGGCGACCATCGGGAGCCAGCCCTGGGTCGCGAAGACGTTGCCTGGAGCCCTGAAGGGGCTCGCCAGGATGTCTCGTGCGTCCGAGAACCTTCCCTTGAGCAGAACCTTTTGGGGAGCTC
>JAIEPT010000009.1 GCA_019748295.1 Gemmataceae bacterium
GCGTTCCCTACGGAAAGCAACGTTTACCGCTACGTCGATCTTTAACCTGCTTTAATGATTCTCCGCGTTCGAAGTTTGCGGAGCGGGGGAGCAGAATCTCTCGTTCAGGACGCACTGGATTCGCTGCCCAAGTGGGCCGTTACGGAGGACTCGATGGATGACCTGGATGAGCAGGCCGCGATGGACGCGACCCGGGGATGGGTGATTGGGATGGTGATCGGGCTGAACCTATGCCCGTTCGCGCACCGGGTCGCGGAGGCCGGGCGGATCCGGTACGCGGCGACCGGAGCCGAGGATGCGGAGGAACTCCTCGCGGCGCTCAAAACGGAACTGTCGGCGCTCGCCGCGGCTCCTCGATCGGCGGTCGAGACGACGCTATTGATCCACCCCCGCGCGCTCGCCAACTTTTCGGACTTCAACGACTTTCTCCCCGAAGCAGACCGGTTGGTCCGCCGCATCGGGCTGCGGGGCGTCATTCAGGTGGTAGGGTTCCACCCCGCGTATTGCTTCGCCGACACGCCCACCGAGGGGGCGGAGAATTACACGAACCGGTCGCCTTACCCGATGCTCCACCTCCTTCGGGAGGAGAGCATCTCCGAAGTGTCGGGCGATCCCGCGGCTCTCGCCGCGATCCCCCGGCGGAACATCGAGACCCTCCGCGGCATGGGCCTCCCGGCGATTCTGGCCCGGTTCCACGCCTCAGCCGCCACGTCCGGCGATTCGCCACTCCCCCCCGCCGCAACCGACCGCATCGGCCGCAATCAGTGATTTCGATGTTCGACTGGTCGCCCGCCGCGTGCTTCGGGCGAGTTCGAATGTTGGGCGATAACTTCGTGACCAACAGCGAACATGGACGGCGACAAAAGGATGCAGTCCATGCAAAGGATCGAGCAGCGGATTGGAATGGATGCAACTTGTCGAAGGCCTCGGAAAGGCCCTAGCGATGCTCGCGATTGGCTGCTATAAACGGTCGCGTCTGTCTGTTCGTGCTCCGCGGAAGCCATCCGGAGATGCCATGTTGACCGAGTTGGACGAGTCCTACGTCGATGGATCGGCCCCGAATGCCGAAGCGGCGAAAAATGGCCGCGGGTTGGTTCTGAAAAGCAAATTCCTCGCTCTGCACATCGACTCCGAGCAATCCATCCTTTTCGGCGAATGCCAGGGGAGCGGCAGGGAACCGTATCGCTGTTCGAGCGATTTCCTTCGTCCCGACAAGCCGACGCATCGCTGCTCATGCCCAAGCCGGCAGTTTCCGTGCAAGCACTGCCTGGGTCTCATGTATGCCTTCGTGCAAAAGCGGGCGTTCAAAACTGCGGACGTGCCCGAAGAGATCCAGGCGAAGCGCGAAAAAATCCAGGCGCGCGCGGAGAAGAAAGAGGCGGAGCCGGATAAGCCGAAGCAGACGAATCTCGGCGCCCTCGCCAAGAAACTCAAAGCACAGCTCGAAGGGATCGACGTCCTCGAACGGCTGACGAGCGATCTGATCCGCGTCGGCATCGGCAACATGAACGCCAAGCTCGCCGCCGACATCGAGCAGCAGGCGAAGCAACTCGGCAACGCGTATCTGCCGGGCGCTCAGATGGCGTTGCACAAGTACACCAGCCTTTTCGCGGATGAAGCCGGCGCCTTCGCGAATCGACCCAACACGGAACGCGAGCGCATCTTCAGCGAAGCCCTCGATCAACTCGCCCGCTTGCATTCGCTCGTCAAGCAGGGCCGGGCTTATTTGCAACGTCGGCTTGATGATCCTACGTTGAAACCGGAAACGGACACCGCGATCGCCGCCTGGCTCGGTCATGCCTGGCAACTCGCGGAGCTGAAGGACGCCGGGTTGGTGGAAACTGGTGCGGAACTGGTCCAGCTTGCCTTCAACACCTACGACGACGTCGCCCGCAAGGAATACGTCGATACCGGCATCTGGATGATGCTCGGCAACGGCAGGATTTGCCTGACGCAAAACTATCGGCCCCACAAGGCGGCGAAGTTCATCAAGAGCGACGACAGTTGTTTTCAGGTGGCCCAGGCGCCGGAGTTGTGCGTCTATCCCGGCGATGCGAATCCGCGCGTCCGCTGGGAGGGGATGGTGCCCCGGCCATTGGAGCCTCGCGATTTCGAGGCGATTCGTAAGCACGCGCGAGCCGATTTCGCGCTGGTCGTCAAGGACGTGAAGAACCATCTGAAGGGCCCGCTCGCCGACAAGCAGCCGATCCATGCGATCCAATTTCGCCGCCTCACCCAAGTGGGGGATATTTGCGTCGCCGAGGATGCGGCGGGCAATCGTCTCGCGATGACGGATGAAGGGGCCTGCGGCGAGCCCGCGAGTTGCCATCTGCTATCGGCTTTGCCGCCGAAACTCTTGGAAAACCAAACGCTGATCGCCCGATTTCGGCATGATCTGGACACACGCAAGCTCCGGATCAAGCCGCTCGCGATCGTGTCGGCGTCGGCGATCGTCCGCTTGACGCTTTAGAGGAGCGGCGCCTGTATGTGGAGCTTTGGAACGATGCAGTGACGTGCCATGCGTGCCATGCTTGGACGGATCGCCCGAGGGGTCATGGCCGCTTCCGCGTTCACCGTCCAAGCATGCCCCCAGACCGAACGCTCCGAAGCTTCGCATGCTTCGTCGGCGGAAGGGGAAGCATTCCATAGCCCGGCCAGGGACCCGACGAAGCATGGCACGGCCCGGCGACATCGCGTTGCGGGAGAAAGTCTCCCGAAACGGGATTAGGTTCGGGTGAGGGACTTTCTGCACTAGCCCGAAGCGTCAGTGAGGCCACAGTCGTCCCTCGCTGACTGGCGCTTCGGGTTGGTGCAAGGCGGAGGCGCTGATGAGTATCGCTCTTCTGACGCAGGTGTACGACGAGACGCGCCGGCTCGCCATCGCGGGAAGCGTCGTGGCGCCAGGGGATTTTCGGCTGAAGAAGCTGATCCCTCCGCTCGAACAAGTGGGAGCGAAGGCGCCGGTATTCGCCAAGGTCGCTGAGCAGGTGAAGTCCGTCGTTGAGGCGACGGACAAGACGTCGGCCACGGCCCTGCTCGATTTGGCCACGTTGATGAGTGCCGTGCTTTACACGCAGGGGGACGCGGGGATCGAGGGGGACTTGCAGCCGATCGAAACGACCGACCTCGGCCTGATCGCCACGAAGACCGGCGCTCGCACGCTGAAGCCGTTGCTCGAAGCGCTGACGACCAAAGGCTCCGGCCGGCTCGAGACGATTCGGGATGCTTGCGAACGCGACCTGTTTCGCGACATGCGGCTCATTCAGCCCGCGGTGGCGGCGATCGACGATTCGTATCCGGAGATCGCCGACATGATCGTCGAGAAAGTGCTGCCGCTCTACGGCAAGGCGATTCTGACCCCCTTGCGGACGACCTTTGATCTCAAGGGGAAAACCGGCGACGCCCGGCGCTTGCGGCTCATGCATCGGCTCGACCCAGTCGGCAGCCGTGAGTTGGTGAAGCAGGCGTTGGAAAACGGATCCAAGGAAGTGAAAGTCGCGGCGGTCGAATGTTTGGGCCAAGACCGCGATGACTTGTCGCTTCTGCTGGAGCAAGCGGCGGCAAAGGCGCAGGACGTTCGCCAGGCGGCCTATCGCGCGCTGGCGCGATTCGAAGAGGACGAGGCCGTCGCGATCCTCAAGAAGGCGTTCGACGGGAAGGAACTGGAGTTCGCGGTCAAACCGTTGCGCGAAAGCCGCAGCCCGAAGCTGCTGAATCACATGATCGCCGGCATCCGCAAAGCGACGGACGAACTTGCTTCCACAAAGGACAAAAAGGAAGTCAGCGATAAAGCGACTCGGCTCGCAACCATGATCGGCTGTCTTGCGGGTCGCGACGATGCCGACAGCGAAGCGGTGATTTTGGAGATGTTCGGGCGCCGCGAGTCGCTGGCGCAGCGAAAGGGGGCAACGTATTCGGGAGCCGATCTCAATTCGGGAATCGTCGGGGTGATGGCTCAGGGCAGCAGCCGATTGGTGTCGATACTCGTCGAGCAACACGCGTCTTTGCCGGCACACGATCTCGGCTCTTGCTTTGCATGGGCGATGCGAACGCTTCCGCCGGAAAAAGTCTACGAGTGCTTTTCCCCCTACCTGACGACAAAGGGCGATACGCGGAAGAAGGGGACGAACGTCGACAAGCGATCGGAGATCCTTGAAGAATTGATGATTGGGAGCGGCGGAACAGCGAACGAATCTGCAAAGCTGGACCCCCGGTGGCTCGACCTCGCGGTTGCGCTTGAGGACGCCAACCTCGTGAGCTGGCTGATTCGACCTGGTCATGAAGGAGCCATCTGCTTCCTCTCCAAATCCTTCGGCGAACAGATGAAAAAGGGAAAGCTGCCCTATGACGCCCAAGAAACAGCGACAGCGATGATACGCGGCAAGCACCCTGATGCCGCCGATGCGACAGTCGCACTGATCGATCGTTTTGCCGACAAGGCGCATTACTCTCTGCACCGGATCGGTTCCTTCATCAGCGAGCTTCCGAGATCCGCCTTGCCTCGGCTTGAGGCATTGATTCCGAAATTGAACGAGCCGCTCGCCAATGAACTGCTCGGCTGGCTGCAGCCGTTGCGCGACAAATCAGACTGAAGGCAATGAAACGAGGCCGAAACTCATGGCGAAGAAGAAAGACGAAACGGCCGCCCCCGCGACCAATGGCACGCAGATGCTGCGCGCCCCCGCGGAAGTGCTGTATGCCGCCGAACTCGATGAGATTATCAAGCACGACAAGCATGAGCGTCCCCCCGGATGGCGCATGTCGGCCCGCGCGGTGCTGACCTATATCTGCGGCGGCAAGGCGGGGGCGATGGAGATCACGCCCAAATACATCGGCCATCAACGGCTCGTCGAAATCGCTATCGCCACCCTCGTCACCGACCGCGCGCTGCTCTTGATCGGCGAGCCGGGGACCGCGAAATCATGGCTCTCCGAACACTTGGCTGCGGCGATCAACGGCGATTCGACCAAGGTGGTGCAAGGGACCGCAGGGACCACCGAGGAGCACATTCGCTACTCGTGGAATTACGCGATGCTGATCGCGAAAGGCCCGAGCCAGGAGGCGCTCGTCAAGAGCCCGATCTTCCGAGCCATGGAAAGCGGAACGATCGCCCGCTTCGAGGAGATCACACGCACCGCGGCCGAGATTCAAGACGCGCTCATCTCGATCCTTTCCGAGAAACGGCTGTCGGTCCCCGAGCTTGCAACGGAGGCGCCCGCGAACAAGGGGTTCTCGATCATCGCCACCGCAAATACGCGTGATCGCGGCGTCAACGACATGTCGGCCGCGCTCAAAAGGCGATTCAACATGATCGTGCTGCCGAGCCCCGCGGACCTCGAGACGGAGGTGTCGATCGTCCGCAAACGCGTCAAGGAATTGGCCGTCAACCTTCAGCTGAAGGCGAGCGTGCCCAGTGCGGAGGCGGTCGAACAGGTCGTCACCATCTTCCGCGAACTTCGCACGGGGCAGACGCTCGACGGCAAGAACAAGCTCAAGGTTCCTTCCGGCGTGCTCTCCACGGCCGAGGCGATTTCCGTGCTCGCCAACGGCATGGCGCTGGCCGGCAACTTCGGCAACGGCGAAGTCGCCGCTCATGATCTGGCCGCCGGCATGCAGGGCGCCGTCGTCAAGGACGAGGAGAAGGACAAGGTCGTCTGGCATGAGTACCTCTCGAACGTCCTGAAGAAGCGCGGAGCCGACTGGCGCGCACTCTTCACCGCCTGCTCGGAGCACAACACGTGAGCCGGCCGGACGCCAATGCCTGGCAGATCCATGTTTTCGGCGTGCGGCACCTGTCTCCCACCGGCGCCTGGCACCTCCGCGCATTCCTGGATCGCGTTCGGCCCAAGGTGGTGCTGATCGAAGGGCTCGACGACGCGCTCGACCTGGTTCCTCATATCGTCCGCAAGGACACCAAGCCGCCGATCGCCATCTTGGCCTACACCGATTCGCAACCGGTGCGGACGCTCGTCTACCCGCTCGCCCGATACAGCCCGGAGTATCAGGCCCTCGCCTGGGCCGACGAGCATCGAACGCGTGTCGAGTTCATCGATCTGCCGTCGGATGTGTTCCTCGGTCTGCAAGATTTGGAAACGGAACGATTCGAGCGCGAACGCAAACGGCTTGAAGCGGACCCGGAGAAGCCGGCTTCCGACTCCGCGCCGCCGCAGAACCTATGGCGGCCCGAGCGGAGCGAATCGATCTATCAGCGGATCGCGACCCGTTGCGGCGAACCGGACTACGACACGTATTGGGAACGCCGCTTCGAGCACAACCTCGAAGCCGACAGTTATCGCCTGGCCGCATTCGCCCTCGGCAAGGAACTGCGCGATGAGGAAGACCCACCGCTCTGGCGGGCGGAGAACCTCGTCCGCGAAAGCTACATGCGCCGCCGGATCGCCGAGGTGATCGCGAGCGGAGTCAAGCCGCAGGAGATCGTGGCCGTCGTCGGCGCGTTCCACGCCTCGGTCCTTACCAGCCATCTACCGGCGATGACGGACGACGAACTGAAGTCGCTGCGCCGCCGATCGAGCAAGCTGACGTTGATGCCGTATTCGTATTTCAAGCTTTCGACGCAATCAGGATACGGGGCCGGCAATCATGCTCCTTCGTATTTCGAGTTGCTTTGGCAAACGCTGCAAACGCAGGGGATCGGCGAGCTGCCTGGCCTTTATCTCTCCCAAGTCGCTCGCCATCTGCGCGAAAAAGGGACGCATCGCTCGACGTCGGAAGTCATCGAAGGCGTACGGCTCGCGCGGACGCTTGCCGCCCTTCACGAGGGGACGGCCCCAACCCTCGGCGATCTCCGCGACGCGGCGGTCACGCTCATCGGCCAGGGGGAACCGCTGATCGTGCGCGATGCCCTCGCCGACGTCGATATCGGCGACGCCATCGGAGAACTTCCCGAGGGCGTCAGCCAAACGTCGATCCAGGACGACTTCGAGCGCGAAATCGACCGGCTCAAGCTCGAGAAGTATCGCACCCAGGCAAAGCACGAACTCACGCTCGACCTACGCGAGAATCGCCGAGTCAGCAGGGAAGAGGCGGCTTTTCTCGATCTGCACCGCTCGTCGTTCTTCCATCGGTTGCGGATGCTCGGGATCCCGTTCGCCAAGGCGCTCGCGGTGCGGCAGGACTCCGCGACCTTCGGCGAGAAGTGGGAACTGCAATGGACCCCCGAGGGCGAAATCGCCCTCGTCGAAGCGGTGCTTCTGGGCGAGACGGTCGAACTCGCGACGAGCTTCCGCTTCAAGACGTCGCTCGAAGAATGCACCTCAATCGGCAAAGCAGGAGACTTAGTGACAGCCGCCTGTCAATGCGGGCTGATGAAGTCGATGGACCTCGCCCGCCAACGCCTTCAGGAATTGGCCGCCGGCGCCTCCGAATTCGAAGTCATCGCCCATGCCGCGTTCCAGCTTAGCCAGACCGCGCGTTACGGCGATGTGCGGCGATTCGATCCATCGCCGTTGTTGCCATTGATGGAGGAGCTTTTCGTCTCCGGGTCGCTCGCCCTGCATGCCGCCGCCAACTGCGACAACGATGCGGCCAAGGACATGGTGATTGCGATCGAGGAACTGAATCGCGTGAGCTTGGAGCACCACGACCGCGTCGAGGAACCGCTGTGGCTGGAACGCCTTCAGGCCCTCGCGGACGCGGACGACCGCAACCCCTTGCTCTCCGGTTTCGCCTGCGCCACGCTCCTGGAACGGAACCTGATCGACAACGAAGCCCTGGTTCGCGAAGTATCGCGCCGCCTATCCCCCGGCGTTCCTGCCGACCTCGGGGCAGGATGGTTCGAGGGGCTTGCCAAGCGCAACCGCTATTCGTTGCTGGCCCGGCAAGCTCTGTGGGAAGCGCTCGCCGGGTACATCGATTCGCTCGACGACGAGCAGTTCAAGCGGGCCCTCGTCTTCCTTCGCCGGGCCTTCGGCATCTTCAGCCCGCGCGAGAAGCATCAGATCTGCGAGAACCTCGCCCACTTCTGGGGCATGGACGAAGAAAAGGCTTACGATGAGATCGCCAAGACGCTCACGGATGACGAAGAAAAAACTCTGAAGGATCTCGGCGAGTTCGATTTCGGCGATTTGTGAGAGTGGTCCTCACGCTCCGCGTGAGGTCAGCGGCGATGTAAGGACGAGCCATGTCGATCGAGAAACTCCAGCGCTGGCGGCTCATCCTCGGCAAATCGGCCGAGGAAGCGCTCGCTCCCCCCGCGCATCGCATGGGACACGCCGGCGAGTTGCTCTCGGGCGACCTGGCTTCAATGGATGATGCGCTCGATGCGGTCTATTCGGACGACGGCATCGATCTCACGCGCGAAGAGTGGGAAAGGGAACCCGGAAGCAGGCATGGCGCCGTAAAAGGACGCACGTTTCCCAAGGTGGCCCGCTGGCTCGGCGAAGTGCGCCGGCTTTTCCCCACCGACATCGTTTCGCTTGTCCAAAAAGACGCCATCGAACGACGCGGACTCAAGCAGCTTCTCTTCGAACCGGAGATGCTCGCCCAGATCGAGCCCTCCGTCGATCTCGCGTCAATGATCCTATCGCTCAAGAGCCTGGTGCCCGAGAAGGCGAAGGCGGCCGCGCGCGAGTTGGTGCGGAAGGTCGTCGAAGAGCTGCGCAAACGGCTCGAATCGCGGATGCATCAGGCTGTCCGCGGCGCGCTGAATCGCAACCAGCACAGCCCGTTTCGCAGCCTCGCCAACCTCGATTGGCGCCGTCTGATCCGCCAAAACCTGAAGCATTACAACCCGGACCTGCAGGCGATCATTCCGGAGCACTTCAGCTTCTTCAGCCGGCAGCAACGCCGCAACGAGTGGAACGTCATCATCGCCATGGATCAATCCGGTTCCATGGCTTCCTCGTTGATTTACGGCGGAGTCATGGGCGCCATCCTCGCCACCATGCCGGCCGTGGAGACCCATGTCGTCGCTTTCAATCACGAAGACATCGTCGATCTCACGGCCGAGATGCACGATCCCGTCGATCTGCTCTTCGGCATTCAGCTCGGCGGCGCGGAAGATTACTGGAAGGCGACGACGTATTGCGAACGCTTCATGCACACGCCGGCGAAGACGCTGTACATCCTGCTCGCCGACCTCTACGACACCAGCCCGAATCAGAAGAAATTCGAGAAGCGGATCGAGGAACTGATCGCGGGCGGACTGAAAGCGGTGACGCTCCTCGCGATCAGCGATCACGGCAAGCCGTCGTACAATCACGACCTCGCCAAGAAGCTGACCAACATGGGCATGCCCTGCTTCGGCTGCTCCCCCGACCGCCTGCCCGACCTGCTCGCGGCCGTATTGAAGGGGCAGGACCTCCAGGCGTTCGCCAACGAGGCGGAGAAGACCGCGAGGGCTCGCGAGTTGGCCTGAGGTTTATCTTCCCATCCGGGAACCTGCGAACACTTGCTTGCGCAGCGTGCTACTGCTGACATTGAAAATGCCCACCTTCAACCGCATCGCACAACTGTTCGCCTGGAGAGACGCGAATCGGTCGCTCTGATCGAGCGCACCATCATGCCGGCAAAACGCGAACTCTCCGTGAGCGGAACACCCGCCCACGGAGAAGCTCTTATCATCACTTCCCCTCAACGCCTTTTTTCCCGGGCTTGCCTTCCAGCTCCTTGAACTCGCGCACCCACATGTTGCGGAAGCGGACGGGGTCGCCGTGGTACATCAGCACGATCGGACCTTTCTCGGGATGCTTCGAGTAGGAGGTCGGGCGATCGAAGTAGGTGTAGCCGATGATCTCGGTGTGGTTCTGCACGACCACGCCGTTATGAATCACGGTCACGTTGCCGGGTTTGGAAATCTTCCCCTCTTTGTCGAAGCGCGGCACCGTGAAAACGATGTCGTAGCTCTGCCATTCGCCCGGCTTGCGCGATGCGTTCACCATCGGTGGGCGTTGGTTGTAGACCGAACCGGCCTGGCCTTCGGGGTAGGTTTTGTTCTCGTAGTTGTCGAGCACCTGGATTTCATAACGGCCGCCCATGAGCCCGATGCCGTTGTTGCCTCGGCCCTGGCCGGAACCTTTCGCCGGCTTCGGTGAGGCGAACTCGAGGTGAAGCTGGCAGTCGCCGAAATCCTTCTTCGTCTGGATGGCGCCCTTCGCGGTGAAGCCGCCGTCCTCATCCGCCTTCCAGTCCTTGGCCCCGCCCCATTCGTCGAAGCTCTTGCCGTCGAAAAGCACCACCGCATCCGACGGGGGGTCGCGATCCTCTTTGCCGGGCGTCACCACCGGCGGCGTGGGCCATTCGATGCCGTTGAGGAAACGTTGGCCGAAGGCCTGATAGCCCACCACGGCCAGGGCGAACACGGACAGGGCAACGATCATCGATCTACGCAACATCGGCGGCTCCAAAGAGTGAGAGTTTTCGTCTGTTGTCGGCGGAAATGAGGCAGAAAGCAAGCACTCAGACAGTATTCGAACAATAGATGGACGGAAAACCGGGCGCGGCATTTGCGACCAGCTCTACGTTCACGACAATTCATGAGGGACGCCCATGCCTCGCAAGAAGAAACAACAAGACGAAGAAATCGTTTCGCCGCCGCTCCAGTTTCCAAACACAGGAAACGAAGAAATTCCGCCCGGCGCCACGACGAAAGCCGCGGACCGCGAAATCCATCCCGGCGGCGGCCGACCCGGAAGCGGAGCTGGCCCACGCCATGGGGCAGCGGACGAAGGCTCCGTCGATGAGGAATACGGCGGCATCGACGTCAACGAACCCGCCGCAGCCGGGCCTTTGCCGGATCCAACCGACGAACTGGACGACGAAGGCGAAAGCGTCGGCGGAGCGACGCCGTACGCTGGAATTTCCGGTGGAGCCGTCGGAGGAACGCCGGCCGGCCGTCGCGCGAGCGGTGGACGCACGGGAGGCGGCATCGCACCCGGCGGCACTCACCGCGGGGACAGCACCATCGGCCAAGACCCCGACGACAACGGCGAAACTCCACCGCCGAAAAAACGCCGCCCTCAGAAGGGCTGATTGAGGTTCAGAGTGGTCCTCACGCTCCGCGTGAGGTCAGCGGCGATGTGTTGCCAGACCGCTCCTGCCTTTCGTGGCGACAAGTTTATTAACTTGTCGGATTCGATTTCGGGGAATTCTCAAACAACAGACAAGTTAATAAACTTGTTTCCACGACCGACGGACCTTACTTCAAAAACGCCTGCGCCGTCGCCAGAATGTCCGGATCGATGTTATCCCATAGCCCCCCGAGATTCGCCTTCACGCGGCGTCTGGCGACACTGAGAAAGTGCATGCCCGCTTGGATCTCGCGGGCTGCCGTGCCGGCAGAGGAACCCGCGAGAATCGAATCCAGCCGGCTGATCGTGCACGCGGAGGCGTATAGGTCGCACGCGGCGTCGGAGATTCGTTCCTGCATGAGCTGGCTGCGCAGCACCTTCTCCATGATGGCGATTTCTTCCGGCTTGCCGTTCTTCGTCGAGATCGCTTGCTTGCGAAGGTGAGCCAGCGTGTTTTGAATCGCGATGCCGAAATCGCCGACCATCGAACCCAGTTCGCTCGCCGGTTTCGCCAGCATGTCCGACTTCACGGGCACATCCGGCGAGCTGAAGCGGGCCGCAATTTGGCTGCCGCCGAATCGCAGCAACGACGTGAAGTTCTTCATCGGATGCTTGAGGTTGTCGAGCACGCCCTTCAGCGATTCGCCCACGCCGCGCATGCCGACGACGGCGATGAACGCCTTGAGCACCTCGTTCGCCCCTTCGCCGATCAGGTTGATGCGAGCGTCGCGCATCATTCGTTCATACGGCTCGTCGTTGAAGTAGCCCTGCCCGCCGTAGATTTGCAGCGTGTCATTGACGATCGTCCACAGATGATCGGTCGCGAAGACCTTGAGCATCGCGGTTTCGAGCATGTAGTCCTCGAAGCCGCGATCGATGAGGCTCGCGCAATTGGCGGTCATCGCTTCCATGGCGAACGCGTGAGCCGCCATGAAGGCGATCTTCTTCTGGATCAACTCGAACTCGGCCAACGGCTCCTTGAACTGCACCCGCCGTTTCGCATGTTCGATGGACGCCTTGAGGCACGTCTTCGCTGCCCCGGTGCAACTGGCCCCGAACGTCGTTCGGCCGAAATCGAGCACGGTGAGCGCGACGCGCAGCCCCTTGCCGAGCGGGCCAAGAATGTTGGAGACTGGAACCACCATGTCCTTGAACGCAAGCTTCGCCGTCGCCGTCCCGCGGATGCCGCACTTCGGCATGCGGGCTTCCACGACTTCGAAACCCGGCATGTCGGGAGTCACCAAAAACGCGGTGACCTTCGTTTCGCTTGAACCAGGGACTGGCGTCCGCGCCATCACCGTCAGCACCTGGGCGATGGCGCCGTTCGTGATGTAACGCTTGTTCCCGTTGAGCACGTAACTCTGTCCGTCTGCCGACGGCGTCGCCATCGTCTGCACGTTGGCCGCATCCGACCCGGCCTCCGGTTCCGTGAGGGCGAACGCCGCCAACTTGCGCCCAGCAACGAGATCAGGCAGCCATTTCGCTTTTTGTTCTTCGGTGCCGAAGAGCAACAGTCCGCGGATGCCGATGGAGTGATGCGCGTTGACGAAGACGGCCGTGGAGGAGCAATGGCCGCCGATCAGTTCCATGAATTTCAGATACGCGAACTGCGAATAGCCTCGCCCGCCGAACTCCTTGGGCGCCGTCATCCCAAGAACGCCCAGATCGCCGAGGCCATCGATCACCGAGCGCGGAATATCCGCTTCGCGGTCGATGGCGGCCGCATCGATGGATGAATCGGCGTAGCGGCGCAGCTCTTCGAGCGAACGCTCGATTTCAGGCCGATCCTTGGCGTCGATGTCGGGATAAGGGAAAACGAGAGGCGCCTGGAATCGCCCGAAGAACAGGCTTTTGCCGAAGCCGAACTTATCGGGGCCCGAGAAAAGAAGCTCTTCCGCCTGCGCCTTCTGCTGCTCGATCTGTGCGGCCGTAAGTGCCATGTAGTCCTCCATGGTTGGCCGAAAGAAATGCTCGATGCCTCCATTCTACCCGAACCCGCCGCCGGAAACAAAACGCCGTTTGGTGGCCGGAACCCGCCTTTCGTGGCGACAAGTTTATTTAACTTGTCGGGTTGGCTTTTGAAGGCGTTTCAAACAAGTTAGATAAACTTGTTTCCACGGTCGCCTGACCGTGCATCGCCGCCGAACCGGCGTCACTGCGATCGCCCCGGTTTGCGGCCCTCGCGGTGCTGGATCGCGGCCTGCACGAACGATCGGAACAGCGGGTGGGCCTTTGTCGGCTTCGACTTGAACTCGGGGTGGCACTGCACGGCGAGGAACCAGGGATGGTCGCGTAGTTCGACCACCTCAGCAAGCAGACCGTTGGGGCTCGTTCCCGTCACATGCAGGCCCTTCTGGGCAAACAGTTCGCGGTAGCGGTTGTTGAACTCGTAGCGATGGCGATGCCGTTCGTGCACCAGCAACGCCTGGTACGCTTGATGAGCCTTGCTCCCCTCGGCCAGCACCTGCGGATACGACCCAAGCCGCATCGTGCCGCCTTTGTCGGTGATCGAATATTGCTCGTCGAGCATGCAAACGACCGGGTCCGGCGTATTGCGATCGAACTCGGTGCTGTTCGCTTCGGGCAACCCGGCGACATTGCGGGCGAACTCGATGACCGCACATTGAAGCCCGAGGCAGATGCCGAAGAACGGGATCTTCTGCTCGCGAGCCCAACGGATGGCTTCGATCTTCCCCTGGCTGCCGCGGTAGTCGAACCCGCCCGGAATCAGGATGCCGTCGAACCCGCTGAGGGCGCGGTCGGCTCCGTCCCGCTCCACGTCTTCCGCTTCGATCTTGCGAAGAATGACCTTCGCCTGGTTGCCGATGCCGGCATGATCGAGCGATTCGTAGATCGACTTGTAGGCATCCGCATGTCGAATGTATTTGCCGATCACGCCGATGGTCACTTCATGCTGCGGATTGCGGATGCGATGCAGCAGATTGCGCCAATCCTCGATGTCGAGCGGCTTGGCCCGGAGGTTCAGCTTCTCGACGATCAGGTCGTCGATCTTGTTCTGCACGAGGCTGATCGGCACCTCGTAGATGCTGAATTCCTTGTCCCGTTCCTCGATGACCGCCTTCGATTCGACGTTGCAGAAGAGGGCGATCTTGTCGATCTCCTCCTTCGCGATCGCCCGCTCGGTGCGGCAAATGAGAATGTCGGGCTGAATGCCGATCTGGCGAAGCCGTTCGACCGAATGCTGCGTCGGCTTCGTCTTCATCTCGCCGGCCGCTTTGAGATACGGGATCAGCGTGAGGTGGATGTACAGGACGTTTTGTTTCCCCACATCCAGCGCGTATTGACGAATGGCTTCAAGAAACGGCAACCCTTCGATGTCGCCGACCGTGCCGCCCACTTCGGTGATGATGACGTCGACGTCGTCGGCCGCCAGTTTGCGGATCGCGGCCTTGATCTCATCGGTCACATGCGGAATGACCTGCACCGTTCGGCCCAGGTAATCGCCCTTGCGTTCCTTCTGGATGACGGAAAGGTAAATCTTCCCCGTCGTGAAGTTGCAGTCGCGCGTCAGCGGTGCGTTGGTGAAGCGTTCGTAATGCCCCAGGTCGAGATCGGTCTCGGCCCCGTCGTCGAGCACGTAGACCTCGCCGTGCTGATAGGGGCTCATGGTTCCAGGATCGACGTTGATGTAGGGATCGAACTTCTGGAGACGGACCCGCAGCCCGCGGTGTTCCAGAAGCATGCCGATGGAGGCACAGGTCAGCCCCTTGCCCAGCGAACTCACCACCCCGCCCGTCACGAAAATATGCTTCGCCACGCCAACCTCGCCCGCAAAATGAAGATCAATGGGGCTATCTTAGGAAGGCGGAACGGCGAAGGGCGATTATGTCGCAACTCGCCCGATGTGCCGTCGAATCCGTGCCGCGATCCGGCTCCATTTCGGTTACCGATCCGAGCGCTATGCGGTTTCACAAACCTATTGCTCGAAAAAAATTTGCGATGATCCGTGGTTCCATTTCGGTTCCATTTGGGTTCCCCCGCCACTTGGCGACGTCGCCCTTTCTCGAAAGACACGAACTTTTACCCGCGGAACGCTTCCGATTTTGAGGCCAGCACGCTACCCTGTCTTCGAGGAGTGTTTCCGATGGAAACACCTTGGTCGTTCTGGGCCGATCCTTCAAAGTTCGGCCCACCTCGGGAGACCGCTCTTGCTCAGCGACGATGCTGATGGTGCAGTATCGGCTGACCAGCTTTTGGGGCGATGATTGCGAAATCGAGAGCCGAGACGACTTCGCGTTTGCGATCGACGACATACTTCAATCTCGCCGCCTCGGCATGTTCGACGGAAGGGACACGGGAGGCGGCGCATTCAATCTGTTCTTTTTCGTTCCATCGTTCCAGTCGAGCGAATTTCGGAAGCGCTGCGAGTGATCGTCGAACAGATCGAAATGCGAGGCTTGGCCGCAAATGTTGTGATTGCCCGCACCATCGTGGTGCCGAAGGTTCCAGACCCGGACATCGAGCATCAAGTTGTTTGGCCACCCGGTCTCTTGGGCGAGTTCGATATCTTCGGATGGAGTGGCGGCGACGAGTAGAGTTCGGCCCAACAAGTTGCCGGCCCTAACGAAAAGGTGAACCGGATCGCGGCCATTTGCGATCCCTAACCTTTAGCGGCAGGAGGGCGTCGGGATGTTGCGGTCGCTAATGTTGGGCGTCGCCCTCGCTCTGGCCGCGGGCGTCTTGTACGTGGGCTTAGACGCGGTCCCGCGTACCGCCACGCTCGGCACGCTCACGCAGGGAATTGGGACGCCGGACAACCCGTCGCGTGAGGCCGTACGTGAAGCCGAGCGCAATTTGATCTATTTGCTCGGTCTGATAGTTGGGGTGGCGTCCGGTCTCGGGTCGGCCATCGCGGCGGGATTGTGTTGGCGGCTCGTGCGGACTCGACGCCCAGACGCCGTCCGGGGACACTCCGTGCGTGGTGGCGGATCCCCGGCCTGATAACATTTGTGGATCTATTCAGATGAACCTCGCTACGGCGTTGAAGGCAGATCGGCGGAGGATGAACATGAAAAAGAAGCACGACTACATTGTGAGCGACGGAAATTTGGTGCTCAATCTGAGCGTCGCCGAAGAAGGCGGGTATGTTGTCACGTCTCCCTTCGATCCGGAATTGCTCACGGAGGCGGAGACTCTCGAAGAGGCGTTCGAGAACGCCCGCGATGTTGCCGACGCGCTTCGACAGGCAAGAGCGAAATTGAGCCGGCAATTGCTGGCTGCCTCCAAGAACGGATAAGGAGGCGGCCGTGAATCGTCGTGCCCTGGAGCGGCATCTCCGTTCCCAAAAATGCATCTTGATCACCCCGGCGGCCGCCACGACGTCTGGATCAATTCTGCAACGCTTGCCCTGGCGCCCGTTCCGCGGCATCCATCGATCAAGCGAGGCACGGTCCGCGGAATCTGCCGATTGCTGGGCATCGCTTTGCCTCCCGGTTTCTGAATCAACCGGCTTAGCCTTTTTGCGCCATTTGATCCCGCTGCACAGAGCCTTGAACGTTAGGCGCCAATGCAATCATTGCCGCTGATCGTCGATTGACCCAAGACTCCCACGTTTGCGAGTGGTGGAAAGCCAGTTGATCGCTGTGCAGAAGGGTAGGCCATGGACGATCTCGACATCCGCCTCGACGAATACGCTCGGCCTCGCCTTTGGAATCCGAATGCGGCTGGGGCGTGGAGTTTGCTGCTCTCGCCGGCGTTTGGCGCCATTCTTCACGCTCTCAATTGGAAGACGCTTGGCGAAACGGGGAAGGCTCGTGCCAATTTCGCTTGGGCGGCAGCGAGTTTCGCGTTCCTGGGCATTGGCGTGGGCACGATGTTCCTCCCGGATTCGAAAGCCCTCGAAGCGGGAATGCGGATTGCCGGTTTCGCCATTCTGATCGGCTGGTTCATGTCGGTCGGCCGCACCCAGGCCGCATATGTTAGCGAGCGTTTCGGCGAGGACTACGTGCGCAAGGGTTGGGGCATGCCGTTGCTGCTCGGCTTCGGCGGATTGATCGCATTCGTCGGGGCCGTTTTCCTAGTTGCGTTCGCCACTTTTCAACCCGCGCCGGAAGACATCGCCAAGGAAGTGCGTCCGCAGATTCTGGCGGAATGGCGCAAGAACCCGCAACTGAACGGCGCCTCAATCGAACGGATCGATCTGAATTCGCCGGACGGAAAAACGTTCGACGGCATCGTTCACGCGAACATCGGCGGCAGACCGACGCGTCTCTCGCTTCATGTCGTGGTCGAAGGGGCGATGATGAACTGGAGCGTGAACCCCATCGAACCGTGATGACTCGATCAGGCATCGAAGCCGATGCCGCGAAAACGTCAGAACGCGCTTCGCTTGGCCGGGTCGTCGAGGTCGCCGGCTTCGTCGTTCCCGTCATGGCGCGCCAAAACGCTTTCGTACAACTTCACGAACACGGCGGCGGCGATGGCAATCAGCCCGAGGAACAGCCCGCAGGCGCCGATCCATTTCACGATACCCGCTTCCGGGAAGACCATGCTCATCCCGCCGGCAATCACCGCAATGATGAAGAAGTTCACCGCGCCCGCGGCGATCCAGGAGGCCCAATTGATGAGCCGCATGCGAAGGCGGAACAAGCGGATTTGGGATTGCAAGATTCCGTGCCGTGTTTCGGCCGCTCCCCCTTTTCGGTAGTCCGACGTGAGCGTGTGATAGCGATTCAGCAGTTCGTTGTACTTGCTGCTGAGAAATTGCAGGAAGATCACGCCCGCGATGATCACGCCGATCGTCGCCCCGGCGCCGCTAAGCAAGTCCGTCAGCTTGAACTCTGCGATATCCGAAGCAGCGGCGATCATGACATGAACTTTCGCTTGGCGGGAAGATGCACGAATAAGACCCGCAGTTGCACGGTAGGGAAACGATATCGGAGCATGATGCATGCCAAGGCAGCGAATTGCGAAGCTGCGGGGCGCTTTTCTTACCGATGGAATCTCGCATCGCTAAATTAATATGGGGCATCCGCTACCGCAACGACGTCACTGGCGGCCTATGCGACTGGCTCTCTGCTGCTCGTTTCATGAGCAACCGATCAAATTCGCCAACACGACGGCGACCGCGGCTCTTCGGCTACCGCGTGCGCAATCGCTTGCTAAGCTTTCGACTCTCTGCTTGGCAAATGCCAACGCTCTTAAACAGGCTCTCGCATTCTGTGCCGCGAACGGCATCGGCGGCTTTCGCATCAATAGCCAGGTTCTGCCGGTGAAGACGCATCCGGGAGCGGGGTACGACATCGCCGAACTGCCGCACGCGGATGTCATCGTGGCGAAGTTTCGCGAGTGCGGCGACTTCGCCAAGGAGCATTCGCTTCGCCTCAGCTTTCACCCGGACCAGTTCGTCGTCCTCAACTCCGCTCGTCCCGAAGTAGTCGCCGCCTCGATCGCGGAGATCGAATATCAAGCTGAAGTCGCCGAATGGGTGGGAGCCGACGTCATCAACATCCACGGCGGCGGGGCGTTCGGCGACAAGCCGACGGCGCTGCCGACGCTGCAACGCGCGTTCGATCGCCTATCGCCCCGAGCCCGGCAACGGCTCAGCTTGGAGAACGACGACAAAACCTACACGCCCGCCGATCTTCTGCCCATCTGTCGGGCGTCCGGTGTGCCGCTCGTTTATGACGTTCATCACCACCGCTGTTTGAAGGATGGCCTGACGATCGAAGAGGCGACCGAAGCCGCGATCGAGACGTGGAACCGCGAACCAATGTTTCACATTTCAAGTCCCATCGAAGGCTGGGAGGGGCCGCAGCCTTCGCGGCATCACGATTACATTGATGTGAACGATTTCCCCAAAGCTTGGCGAACGCTGGATGCGACCGTCGAGGTGGAGGCGAAAGCGAAAGAGCTGGCGGTAATCGCCTTGCGTGATGCATTGGCGGCGAAACCGAAGCGGCGAGCGGCAATCTAGTGCGTTATCCAGACTAAATCTTGGGTTGCAGTCTCGCACTAGTAGCCCGACGCGTCATTACGCGTCGGGTTGGTGTAAAGGCGACCGAGACCCCAAGATTTACTCTGGACAAGGCACTAGGCCGACATCCGTTCCGTCAGCTCCGCGAGTTGACGATGCATTTCATCCTCTGGCAGATGCACGCTTTGGCCGTGTCCAGGCAGAACCCACTCGAAACGACAGTCGAGGAGCCGGCGCATCGATGCGGTTTGCTTGGGCCAGGAATGCCAGCAGTAGTCGCGGTAGGCTTCCAGCTTCTTGCCGTCGCGGTCGAAGTGCAGGTGGTCGCCGGTGAAGAGGTATCGATCCTGCACCAGCAACACGCAATGGCCCAAGGTGTGGCCCGGCGTGGGGATGGCGACGAAGCCAGGCGCCAACTCCTGCGGTTCGTTGCCTTCCAGAATCACTTCGGCGCCGGGCTGCGAGGATGCTTCGTTGCGATGAATGATCCGCTGAGCGCCGAAACGTTCCGCGTATTTGGCGGCATCGGCAACGTCGTCGCGGTGGGTCAGGAAGATGCGAGCAATGCCGCCCAGCGACTCGAATTTCCGCACAAGCTGCGGCAGAAACTTCGGCGAATCGATAAGCCAGTTGCCCTGCGGATGTTGCACGAACCAGCTATTGCCGCCGAACGACTTCTGCGAGTTGAACCCGCAATAGAACACGTTCCCCTCGATCGGCAGCGGAAAGTCGGCCATCACCGAGCGAGGATCATCGGCCCCGATCGTTCCGATCGAACCCGTCGGACACGACACCAACGCGTGCAGCGCCGTTCGCCGATCCGCAGCCGATTGAGGCTGTCGATGGACGAAAGCGTGCCCATATCCCTCCGCAAAGGTGCTGGGCGCGATCTGCCGGCAGGTATCGCAATCGATGCAGGTGGAATCGACGAAGTAATCGCCGGGAACATTATCAGAGACGCGTTTAGCTGGGTTCGCCATGTCGTGTCGAAACCCTGTCTTCCGCTTGCGGCTTAGCGTTCGGAGAAAGCCCCGGTCTCGTTGAGCCGCAAGCGGGAAACTTGTACAGACGGTTCTGAAATAGCTTCTTAGCTTAGCTTAGCGAAGCGACGGAGCTTCGCCGCGAACCATTCTACGCGCTTGAACAAGTGGCTATTTCGTAAGGCAGCGAGAGAGTTCTTGCTCGATCTCTTGCGGAATGTGCACACCCCAGCCGGTGTACGCGCATCGGAGCACGCCTTCATTGTCGAGCAACACCAGCCGAGGGGTCGCATCAACGCCAAAGGTCAGATGCATGCCGTTGCCGTCGAGCAGCGGGAACGGCAGCTTCATGTCGGCCTGTTGCTGAAGGGCGATCTTGGGGTCGCTGGTCGCCGCCATCGCCATGAGGCGAATCTTGTCGCCGTGGTCGGCATTGAGTTTGAGTGCGAAGCGAAGCACATCGCGGCTCGACTCGGCGCCGGGGTTGTAGAAGAAGACGAACACGGGCCGACCCAAGAGGCGCGAAAGTCGCACCGTCTCGCGGTTGCCGAGGTCGGTGGTGACGAAATCGGGAACCTTCTGCCCAACCGCGATCGCGGAGATCGGACCCGTCTTCGGCTCCGTTTGCTCCTCTGGCGGAATCTCCCCCTTCTTCGCCGCGATGAGCCGAGTCTCGAGAGACTGGATCGCCTTGCGATAAGGCGTGGGGGCGGCGTTCTCCATGTGGTAGGAAACGCGTTTCAGCAGCGAATCGATCTGCGACTTGCTTTGCGCCGGCTGCTTGAGAAGCACCTGCGCGTCGTCCTGAAACTTCTTGGCCGTGAGAATCTCTTTCTTGCGGTCGTCGAACAGCTTGCCCGGATAGCGGAGGGGGCTGTCCAAATCGAAACGAGCCACGGTGCGACTGGTCGGTTCACGTCGAGCCGGATCGCGCTTTTCGATCGTCCGTTCGATCTTGCAGGCAACGCCCATCTGCTGCGAGAGCCAAACAATGTCCCGCCGACGCCATGCGGTCTGATCCGCGCGAGGGCGGTCCCAATCATCCGATTGCTGCTGGCCTTGGAGCTTCACGCACGCAATGCCCCCTGCGACTTCCGAAGCGAGTACTTGCCAGGTGCGAGGCAATCGGCCTTCCTCGGCCGCTTCCCAAAAGCTGTTTCGGCCCACGCGGGTCGTCGGTGCTTCGACGAACCAGTTCGCCTCAATGGTGGACGGGCCACTCAGCGCCGGCGTCTTGGGCAATGCCGGGCCTTGAATGCGGCCACGCGCATCGACTTTCACGAATTCGAGGCGAACGGAGGACGGCGCCCGGCGCGGTTCGCTGTCTTGCGATTTTTGACGTACCACCGTCATCACGGCGAGGTCCCAGCTCTTGCCGGTCCCTTCAAGCACGAGCACCGTGGATTCGACGCGCCAGGTGCGTTGGAACTGCACGCTGGGAAGCAGCGACTCTTCAACGACGTCGCCGGAATAGGTGAGTTCGAGACCGGGGGTAAGGTGAGGCGAAAGAACCCACTCGGCAGAGGAGCTGGGTTGGCCGACGGCGAGCGACAGGATCAGAAGCAGGGCTTGAGTCTGCATGGACATCCCGTCCGAGGAAACTTTGATTCGTCCTTGAACCAAGGTCTGCCCAGTTCAGGGCATGTGCCGAGTATACCAATTCGTTTCGAACTCACAAGCGAGGTTTGCCTGCGCACGTCCCGCGAACGGCAAAAAACCCTCCATTGTGAAGAAACCTTCGCGCTCAACGGCTATTCCCAGCCCAGCGATTTGCGCAAATCCTCCAAACCTCCCGCAAGCGCCGCGTCGGAATTAGGTTGAATTGCCTCACTTGGAATCCGCACCCCGTTCTCGGTCTGATGAACCGAGCAGCTGAACGCATTACCGGCGGGGATGGTGGCGAGCTTGTAGTGCGGCTTGCCGTCGAAAATCACATACCACGTCCGGTTATCGGTGCCGAGCTTGAGCGAACCGAGTCGCTGCGTCAGCCATTGGGGAGCATTCATCGTCGTATCCTCGCAGATCGTTTGCCTGCAAATGTAGCAATCCCCCTCGTGCGAGCAAGCGCACGCATGGAACACGATCGGGTAGGAGGGAGCATTACTGCTTCCGTCCTCCCACACCACCGGACGTACTCCCCACACGCGCGGGCTGGACGGGAAGCGGCCTCCAGATTGCATCGATCGAGCAGACCATGTCGCAGCGTTATCGCCGCATGATCTCTCGCCATCGCCGCTCCGACCCCAAATCCGCACGCTTGGACCCCGCCGGCTCGTCGCTCCGCGGACGATGCTCTTGCCCGGACCGCTTGGGTCCGCTGAGCGCTACCCGAATTCACTCCATTCGATAAACCAGTCGCCAATCCAGACGCGTTTGCTGCGATGACGGCCGAACTTCTCCTTGGCAACAGGAACGCGGTTGGGATCGAGACCTCTCATGAGCCGATCGTCCCTCGACCACGAATCGCTTTTGCAACTGTATCGCTCGATGCTGCGGATTCGCCTTTGCGAAGAGCAACTCGCGAAGTCGCATCAGCGCGGACTCGTCCATGGCGCCTGCCACACTTATGTCGGCCAGGAAGCGATCGCGGTAGGCGTGTGTGCCCATCTCGACAAGAACGACGCCGTCTTCAGCACGCATCGCGGTCATGGGCATGCTCTCGCCAAGGGGGTGACGCCCGAGGAACTGATTGCGGAACTGTATGGCCGAGCGACCGGATGCTCGCGCGGGCGGGGCGGCAGCATGCATCTGTTCTCCCCCGAAGTCGGCATGATGGGAACAAGCGGCATCGTGGGGCCGTGCATTCTTCAGGCGGCCGGAGCGGGATACAGTTCGAAACTGCTCAAGAACGGCGCCGTCGGCGTTGCGTTCTTCGGCGATGGCGCGGTCAATAACGGGGCATTTCACGAGGGGCTGAACCTCGCCAGCATTTGGAAGCTGCCCGCACTCTTCGTCTGCGAAAACAATCAGTTCGCCACCGAAGTGCCGTTCAGCTACTCGGCGGGCAATCCGACGGTTGCGAGCCGAGCCGCGAGCTACGGCATGCCAGGCGCGGAACTCGACGGCAACGATGTGCTCGCCATCCGGGCAGCCGCGGGCGAAGCGATCGCGCGTGCTCGTTCGGGCGGCGGGCCGACGCTGCTTGAATGCAAGACCTACCGCACACGTCCGCATGCGGAAGGGATGGGTGATTTCACATACCGCACCCGCGAAGACGTGGAAGCCTGGAAGCCGCGTTGCCCCATCAAACGGCTTCGGGAACATTTGCTTGCCGAGAAAGTCGCCAGCGAAAAGGAACTCGCCGGCATTGAAGAGCAGATGCAGTCCGAGATTCTCGCTGCACACGCGGCGGCGGAGAAGTCGGCGCCGCCGAAAGCGTCCGAAGCCGCCACCCACGTCTACTCCGAACCGCGACAAGTGCCCGCCGTGCCTGCCAACGCGGCGACGCGCGAGACAACGTATATGCAGGCAACGCTCGACGCGATTGCCTACGAGATGGAGAAAAATCCCGCCATCTTCGTTCTCGGCGAAGGGATCGGCAAACGGGGCGGCAACTTCCGCACCACCTTCGGCCTCTACGATCGCTTCGGCCCCGATCGCCTTTGCGATACCCCGATTGCCGAGCGCGGCTTCGTCGGCCTGGGCGGCGGAGCGGCGATGACCGGCGCCCGGCCTGTCATCGACTTCATGTTCGCCGACTTCGTCCTCGATTCGGTCGGCGAGATCATCAATCAGATCGCCAAGATCCAATACATGTCGGATGGCCGAATCAAGATGCCGATCCTGCTTCGCGGCTGCATCGGCATCGGCCACTCGGCGGCGACGCATCATTCGGGCAACTACTACCCGATGTATGCCCATTTCCCGGGCCTTCGCGTGGTCGTGCCTTCGAATGCGTATGACGCGAAGGGCTTGCTGCATCACGCTCTCCGCGTCGACGATCCGGTCCTCTTCCTCGAACATCGTGAGTTGCTTTCGACGAAGTCGATGGTGCCGGAAGGTGATTACGAGATCCCGTTCGGCCAGGCTGCGATCGTGCGAGAAGGGACCGACGTCACCGTCGTCGCGTTGGCCCTGATGGTGCACCACGCACAAAAGGCGTGCGACATTTTGGCGAAGGAAGGCGTCTCGGTCGAATTGATCGATCCGCGGACGGTGGCGCCGCTGGATGTCGACACCATCCTGAAGTCCGTCGCCAAGACGGGGCGGCTGCTGATCGTGGATGAGGCGTTCGGACCCTACGGCATCGGCGCCGAGATTGCGGCCCAAGCAAGCGATCGCGGCTTCGACGACCTTGATGCGCCGATCCGCCGGCTCAACGGCGTGCATACCCCGACACCGTACAGTCCGTCGCTGGAAGCCGCAGTCGTACCGAATCTGGAATCGATTACGCAAGCGATCCGCGACCTGGTTGCCGAGTAGGAGCGAGCATGGCCATTCCGATCACAGTGCCGCGGCTCGGCTGGAACATGGAGCAAGGAGTCTTCGTCGGCTGGCTGAAAGCCGACGGAGACACCATCCGCGTGGGCGACTCGCTGTTCACGCTCGAGGGCGAGAAGGCGGCGGAAGACGTTGAGTGTCTAGACGCGGGCGCCCTGCACATTCCAGCGAACGCACCGCAACCCGGGGAAACGGTTCTCGTCGGCGCGTTGCTCGGTTACCTCTTGCAACCGGGCGAATCGCCGCCAAAGGCGGACAGTCCGCCAATGCCTGTCGCTGCCGCAGCAGAACCCGCCGTCGTCAAAGCGATCGCCTCGCCGGCCATCGAAACGACGCCGCGCGAACGGCCCGCGAGTTCGCCCCGCGCTCGCCGTGTGGCCGAGGAACTGAACGTCGATTGGAAGCAAGCAAAGGGCTCCGGCCACTCCGGGCGCATTCGCGAGAAGGATGTGCGTGCCCTTGCCGAAGCGGGAACATCGTTTGGCAATGCGACTCGTCGGCTCATCGCGGAACGCATGGTCGCCAGTCAAAAGGCGACGGCGCCTGTCACGCTAGTGACAACCGTGGATGCAACCGAACTCGTCCAATTCCGCGATCGTTGCAAGGCGAATGGATCCGCGGTCCCCTCGTATACCGATCTTCTCGTCAAGCTTTGCGCGGCCGCTCTCGAAAGGCATCCCGCTCTCAATGCGCGTTGGGAAAACGATCGCGTCGTTCCCTCGGCAGGCATTCGCATCGGCATCGCCGTGGACACCGATGGCGGTCTGCTTGTCCCCGTCATCCGCGACGCCGCGAAGATCTCGCTCGCGGAATTGACCGTCCAATCGCGTGATTTGATTGAGCGAGCCCGGGCCGGCAAACTCTCCGGCAAGGAGCTTCGCGGCGGTACGTTCACGGTCTCCTCGCTTGGCGGATTCGGGATCGACGCCTTTACTCCGATCATCAATCTTCCTGAGTGTGCCGTTCTCGGCATGGGCCGCATTCGGCGGGTTCCGGTCGTCGTCGATGATCAGATCGCCATTCGGGATCAGGTGACGCTCAGCCTGACCTTCGATCACCGCATCGTCGATGGCGCCCCCGCGGCGCGGTTCCTGCAAACGCTGACGAAACTCGTCGAAGCCCCGACGCCGACTCTCGATAGTCTGGCTCCCTCTCCCTCCGGGAGAGGGTTGGGGTGAGGGTGTCTCTGGCTCCCTCTCCCTCCGGGAGAGGGTTGGGGTGAGGGCGCCTTTTCTCACAGAACGCCATGTCGCGCCCTCACCCCCGGCCCCTCTCCCGGAGGGAGAGGGGAGCCGAAACGGAGCAGCATGATGAAGAGCGACCTGCAAGGGACCGTGAGCCTCGTCACGGGTGCCGCTCAGGGGATCGGCCAGGCGATCGCGGATCGCCTGGCCGCTAACGGCAGCCGGGTCGTTTATGCCGATCTGGATCCGGAAAAGACTGCCGAAGCCGCGAAAGCCCATCCTGGCTGCATCGGCCTGCGGATGGATGTGACGCAGCCGAAGGAAATCGAAGCGGTCCTCGGCAAAATCGTCGCCGAGTTCGGCAAGCTGGATCTGCTCGTCAATAACGCCGGCGTGAACACGATTGCCCATCGCGTCACCATCGACGAATTCCCTCGCGAAGAATGGGACCGCCTGCTGAATGTCGATCTCAACGGCGTCTTTGAGGTAAGCCGTGTCGCCGCCCGCGTCATGAAGAAGCAACGATCCGGCCGCATCGTGAACCTCGCGTCGATCGTTGGCCTGGTTCCGCTTCGCTTGCAGTGCGCCTTCGTGGCTGCGAAGGCGGGCGTCGTCAATCTCACCAAAGCCATGGCGCTCGAACTGGGCCCCGACGGCATCCTCGTCAACGGGATCGCTCCTGGCTCGACGCTTACGGAAGGAACCCGGAAACTCTTCTATGGCGAGGGGGGCAAGTTCCGCGACAGCGTGCAGCGAATGCTCGACCATGTGCCGCTCGGCCGCCCCGCGACCACTGATGAGATCGCCGTCGCCGCGCTGTTCCTCGCCGATCCGGAGAACAGCTACATGACGGGCCACATCTTGACAGTGGACGGCGGTTGGACGGCAGGGTACGCTCGCGACTTCTGAAATGATGCAAGCGGAAGGCGATAGTCTTCCTCCCTCTCCCTTCGGGAGAGGCCTGGGGCGAAGGTCCCTTTCTCGCTTGGCTGAGAGGCCGCTTCCTAACTCGGGGGAGATTTGGGAGGGCGAGGCGGGCGAGGCGCCTCGCCCTCCCAAATCTCCGCCGGGTTTCGGAACAGGTTCTTATAGCGCCGAGTCGCAAACCCTCACCCCCGGCCCCTCTCCCGGGGGGGAGAGGGGAGAAAATGCACGCCCATGCCTCCACGGTGCCGAATGTCGATGCTCGCCTCTCCCGAGCCGTCTGCCGTTACCCCGATCGACGAAGCGGCCGTCTTCCGCAAGGCGACGCTGCGGCTGATTCCGTTTCTCTTTCTGCTCTACGTCGTCAATCTCATCGACCGCAACAATATCGGCATCGCCAAGCTGCAGATGGTGGATGACGAACGCTACGCGATCCTCGACAAAGCCGCGTTCGCGTTCGGCGCTGGCGTGTTTTACGTCGGCTATCTGCTCTTCGAGGTGCCGGCGAACTTAATCCTGATGCGCGTCGGGGCCCGCGCCTGGATCGCCCGCATTCTCGTGAGTTGGGGATTGGTTTCGGCGGCGATGATGTTCGTGCAGGGGCCTTGGAGTTTTGCCGCGTTGCGAGCACTTCTTGGCGTGGCGGAGGCGGGATTTTTCCCGGGGATCATTTACTACCTCAATGAATGGTTCCCCTCGCGCATTCGAGCACGTGCAGTCGCCCAATTCATGCTGGGCGGCGCGGTCGCCAGCTTCATCGGCAATCCGCTGTCCGGTTGGATCCTCGACTCGATGGATCAGGTCGGCGGATTGCACGGTTGGCAGTGGATCTTTTTGCTGGAAGGCATTCCGGCCATCGCACTGGGCTTCGTCACGCTATGGGTGCTGACCGACAAACCCGAACATGCGAAGTGGCTGCGGCCCGAAGAGCGAACCTGGCTGACGAATCTGATTCGCGTTGATCGGGTCACCCGCGCCGCGGGGGGCAAGCATTCGCTGGCGGATGCTTTTCTCGACCCGCGCGTCTGGCTGCTGATCGCCGTCTATTTCACGGTGGCGATGGGGGACAACAGTTTCGCGTTCTACATTCCCAGCTTCTTGAAGAGCCAATTTCCCGATTGGTCCGCATCGCGACTCGGCCTGCTCGCCGCGGCGCCGAGCGCGGCGGCCATGGCGTGCATGGTGCTCGTGGGACGACACTCCGATCGCACCGGCGAGCGGCGTTGGCATGTGGCCTGCTCAGCGCTGCTCGCCGCCTTCGGGTGGGCCTTGGCCTCGCTCGCCGCTTCCGGCAATCTCAACGACTATGTGGACGGGCGATGGGTCTTCGTTGCAGCGGCAGTCGTGACTTTGGTCGGCATGAAGAGCATGCTGCCGACATTCTGGACGCTGCCGCCGATGTTCCTCAGCGGCCCCGCCGCGGCGGGCGGCATCGCGTTGATCAACTCGGTCGCCAATCTCGGCGGCATGTTCGGGCCGAACGCAGTCGGGTGGATCGAAAGCACGACCGGCAGTTACACCTACGGCTATCTCGTCCTCGCCGCAGCTCTTCTCTGCGGCGGTTTGCTGGTGCTGCGAATCAAGCCGCCGGATCAAAGTAGGGAGCACGCAATCACGGCGTCGTAATGCGGCATATAAAGGCGGCGGCCCAGGGTTGGCGACCAACGGGAGCCTACCCTGGGTTCGACGCCGTCCACCAGCGATGAACTCTGAAAGAGTTCCCCAGGACGCCTCAGGGTTCACGGTCTTTTTTCGGCGTTTACCCAGGTTAGGTTCCCGATGGGTCGCCAACTCTGGGCTTTGCTGGAAAACGCTTTCAGCGTTCGCGGTCCGTACAGAAAATTTGCCGCGCCTAAGAGTGTTCGCTCGCTTGTTCGGAGTTCCGAACGACGATAGATTCAGAGCATCTGATCCCTTCTTGCTCGGAAGGAACGCCTGCGTGACCGCTCATGTCTTTCTCGCCGTTCTTGCGTTTTCGTTTTCTTACGCCGATTCTGCGGCGAACCCAGCGGAGGAGCGAGATCGCTCCGAACTGGAGTCCGCGCTCGTTCGTTCCAAAGGGAATCGAAGCGAACTGGAGAAAGCCTTGGCCGCTGTGCCGGCGGAACAGCGCAAAGGATTGGTCTTTCTGATACGCAATATGACCGCGGCGGATCTGCGATCGCTGACCGCCGGATTTCTGGTGCGGAACGTCAGCCTGGCCTATCGTGCCCGCGAGGCGACGCCGTGGGGGAAGGATGTGCCGGAAGAGATCTTCTTCAACGACGTGCTCCCTTATGCGAACGTCGATGAAAAGCGGGATGATTGGCGGAAGGAGTTCTTCGATCTGTGCATGCCGATCATCAAGGATTGCCGAACGCCGTCGGAGGCCGCGCAGAAGCTGAACTTGGAATTGTTCGGAAAGCTCAAGCTCAAATACTCGACGGAACGCCGCGCCCCCAATCAAGGGCCGAAGGAATCGATTGAACTTGGCAAGGCATCATGCACCGGGCTCTCAATCGTGCTGAGCGACGCATGCCGTGCGGTCTGCGTGCCTGCTCGCCTGGTCGGCACTCCGCTATGGTCCAACAAGCGGGGGAATCACACGTGGGTCGAAATCTGGGATGGCGACTGGCATTTTACCGGCGCCTGCGAGGCGGATCCGAAGGGCCTGGATCGCGGATGGTTCGTGGGCGAAGCGTCCCAGGCGAAACGTGATTCGTTCGAGCACGCCATCTATGCCGCAAGCTTCAAGCGAAGCTCCGTTCATTTTCCGCTCGTCTGGGCGATGAACAACAAGGAGGTCCCCGCGGAGAACGTCACCGATCGATACGCGAAAAAAGTTTCGGTCCGCGCCGACGTCGCACGCTTGGCCGTCCGCATGCTCGACGCAAACGGGAAGCGTCTCGCGGTTGCGGTCCAAGTTGTCGCGAAAAGCGATGCGAAGGAAACCAAGCAAGGAACTTCGCGTGGTGAGACAGCGGATGCAAACGACATCCTAACCTTCGAGTTAGCGCCCAAACGCGAGTACCTAGTCTCCGCGCGAGGCGTCACGACGTCAGTCAAGACGCCGCAGGCCGGCGCGGTCCAGCATCTCGAACTCATCGTAGGCGCCCCGAAATCCGACTCCTCCAAGTCGATGGACGCGATCAGGAAATTGGCCGAGGCGTTGAAGGTTTCCGACGGATCGCTCTCCGACCTAGCCAAGGAGGACTTCTCAAGCCTCGCTCTCTCGAAAAGCGATGCGGCGAAGGCGCGGGAACTGATTTGGAACGCGCATGCCGCGAAGCTCGCGAAGGAGCGAGGCGAGGAGATTCGGAAACGAGTGATTCGCGAGGGCAAGCTCGAGATGCCCTTCTATTTCCGCACCATCGGCGCCAAGCCCAAAGACGGCCGCAGCCTGTGGATTTCGCTGCACGGAGGCGGAGGCGCGCCAGCCCAGGTGAACGACCAACAATGGGAAAACCAGAAGAAGCTTTATTCCATCGAAGAAGGCATCTACCTTGCGCCCCGGGCGCCGACCAACACGTGGAACCTCTGGCATGAAGGCCACATCGATCGGATGTTCGGCCGATTGATCGAAGATCTGATCGTTCTGGAAGGCGTGAATCCCAACCGTGTGTACGTACTCGGATACTCCGCCGGCGGCGACGGCGTCTACCAAATCGCGCCTCGCATGGCGGATCGCTGGGCGGCCGCGGCGATGATGGCGGGCCATCCCAACGGCGTGTCGTTGCTGTCGCTCCGCAATGTTCCCTTCGCCTTACAAGTTGGAGCGAACGACGGCGCTTACAACCGCAACAAGGTGGGACGCGAATACGGCGATCGGCTGGCGCAGCTCCGCAAGGAGGACCCGGCGGGCTACGAGCACTTCGTGAAAATCCACGAAGGCAAAGGGCATTGGATGAATCTCGAAGACAAGGCCGCCCTCCCCTGGATGGCCAGATTCTCTCGCAATCCCATCCCTGAGCGGATCGTCTGGATGCAGACAGGCGTAGCGCACGAAAGCTCCTATTGGCTTGCCGTCCCCAAGGATGCCGCATTCGCCGGGGCCGAAGTCGTAGCGCAGCGAAAAGGGCAGAAGATCGACGTCGTTCGAGCGAGCGACAAGATTTCGAAGCTGCATGTCCGTCTTGACGATCGCATGGCGGATCTGGATCAACCCATCGAAGTCTCAAGCGGCGGCGAAACGCGTTTCAATGGAACGGCTCCGCGAACCATTGCAGCCATGCTGAAAACACTGGCGGGACGAGGCGATCCCGAGCTCATGTTCGACGCGGAAATCACCATTGATCTCAAATAGAACGGTGAGAAATTGGTCATGATGCATCTGCCTCGAATGGTCGCGGCGTGCGCGCTGGCTGTCGCCGCCGCTCTGGTGCTGGTCAAGCTTCCCGTTGCGCCACGACCGGTTCGTGCGATGAATCCGCCGCCAGCGCGCATCGTTCCTTCGTTGCCGAAGGGCTATGTTTGCCATCGAACGGATCGGCCGATCGTCATCGACGGCAAGCTGGAAGCTTGCTGGGCTGACGCCCCCTGGACGGACGAGTTCGTGGACATTGAAGGGGACAAGAAACCGAAGCCGCCACTGCGGACGCGAGTGAAAATGCTCTGGGACGACCAGGCGCTTTACATTGCCGCCGAGTTGGAGGAACCTCACGTCGGCGCCCTGCTGACGCGGCATGACTCCTACATTTTCCACGAGGACAACGACTTCGAGGTGTTCCTGGACCCGGATGGCGACGGCCATCTCTATGGCGAACTGGAGATGAACGCACTGAACACGACCTGGGATCTTCTGCTCACCAAACCGTATCGAGACGGCGGCAAAGCGATCGATGCCTGGGAGATCGAAGGACTGCAGACGGCGGTGCATGTGGAGGGAACGATCAACGATGATCGCGACGTCGATCGCGGTTGGACCATCGAGATCGCTTGGCCGTGGAAAGGCCTGAAGCAGATTGCATCGTGCCCAGTGCCTCCCAAAGACGGCGACTATTGGCGAATCAACTTTTCCCGCGTCCAGTGGCAGCGAGAGTTTAGGGAGGGGCGCTATCGCAAGAAAGCGGGGACGGCCGAAGTCAACTGGGTCTGGTCGCCCCAAGGCGCCGTCAACATGCACATGCCGGAGCGATGGGGCGAATTGCTCTTCAGCGATGCGAAGCCGGGCTCCGTCCCCTTTCGTCCCGATCCCACGCGCGAAGTTCGGCAAACTCTTCACCAAGTGTACGAGTCCCAGGCGAAGTACCGAAAGGCTCACGGCCGTTGGGCCAGCGCCCTTAAGGACCTGGAATTGCCCTCGCAAGGATGGGACAGCAATCCTCCTCGCCTCGAAACGACATCGTCCCGCTACGAGGCGACTCTCGAACGGCGGCTTCCGAAAGGCGCCTCGGAACGCTGGCGTATCGATTCGGAATCTCGACTGCGGAAAGAGCAATAAGGCGGGTTCGAAACCGCGTCTTCCGCTTGCGGCTTTGCGTTTGGAAAAAGCCCTGAGATCGCTAAGCCGCAAGCGGAAGACGAGGTCGCGGCGTAACTTCTTTGCGGAAATGCGTGTTCTGCCCGCAAACGATTTTCGCACTATTTGATCTTCAACAGCTCCGACTCCGTCCACGGTTCGGCGCGATCCTTCGTCGCGGCGCGAATGCGGGTGACCGTCGCCGGTTCGACCGGTTTGGCGAACTCGCCCCATTCGCGGCGGACGTACGTCAGGATGCCGGCAATCTTCTGGTCGTCGAGGGCCATCGCCATGGCGGGCATCGATTGAGCGCCGTCGCGGTTGTAGACCTCATTGTTGATTTTGATCGGATCGCGGACGCCCTGAAGCACCATGCGCACCAGACGCTCTTCCGAGCCTCGCAGCCAATCGGAATCGACGAGGAGGGGACCCGAGCCGGCGATGCCGTAACCGAGCGGATGATGGCAGTTGCCGCAGAGCGATTGGTATTCTTTGCGGCCAAGGTCATTGAGCGCCTGATGCTCCGCGGAGAGCTTCGGCGGTTGCGGAATCGGCTTGCCGTCCTTGCCGGGCCAATCGAAGTTCTTCGCGAGCGTTTCGGCCGTGTTTTTCACGTTCGCGTCGGACGAATGGAGCAGGGGGCGGGAGGGCGAATGGAACCGAAATGGAACCGGCGGGCGGCGTAATGCGAATGGGGGAGTCGCGTTGGGCGGATGCAAGGTTGGTGGCGGCGTTCGCGAAATGGAACGGGAATGAGGCAGGAGCGTGTCGGGGCCGGGCCTGACACCTTTTCTCTTCCGACGGGCGATGTTCGCAGGTCGTGAGGACTGGCTGTTTGTGGTGGCCGCGCTGGCGCATGAGCGATTACTCTAAGGCGAAGATCACACCCCCTCCGAAGGCGAGAGATTCATGCGCTCGACCATGCAGCCTGGCGCGCTTACTATTCGCTCGATCTTCGAGCATGGGGAAAGCGTCTTTCCGCACAAGCACGTCGTCGGCTTCGATGGCGCATCATGTCGCCGCACTTCGTTCAGGAAGATCGCGCAGCGAGTCCGGCAGTTCGCTGCGGCTCTGCAAAGGCTTGGCCTCCATCCCGGCGACCGCGTCGGGAGCTTTTGCTGGAATTGCCAGGAACACCTTGAAGCCTACTTCGCGGTCCCCGGAATCGGCGCCGTTCTGCACACGCTCAACCTTCGGCTCTTTCCTGAACAGATCGAGTACATCATCCGGCATGCCGAGAATCGGGCGATCATCGTGGAAGAGACGCTTTTGCCTCTTCTATCCCCCTTGCTTCCGCGGCTGCCGTCGGTGCGGCACTTGATCGTCATTGCACGCGGCGGAAAGGTCGCCGACGCGGAACTCGACCGCTTGCCGTCGTTGCGGATTCACGATTACGAACAGCTTCTGGCGACGGAGAACCCAAGCTCCGCACTTGCGGATGTGGACGAATCGTCGGCGGCGGCCATGTGCTACACGAGCGGGACGACGGGCGCTCCGAAAGGGATCGTCTACAGCCATCGTTCCGTCTATCTGCATTCCATGGCGGCAGCCTCGCCTGCGGCATTTTCCTTGTCGGCGTGCGATCGAGCGTTGGTGATTCCTTCCATGTTCCACGCGAACGCATGGGGCATCCCCCATGCGGCATGGTGGGTCGGCGCCGACCTCATATTGCCAGGCAGGCATGTGCAGCCCGAACCGCTCGCTCGCCTGATCGCCCTGGAACGGCCCACGTTCGCCGGAGGCGTGCCGACGATTTGGAATGGCTTGGCAAGTCATCTGGAACAGGGCCGATCCGATGTGCCGTTCGCGGATCTGTCCAGCTTCCGCTTGTGCGTGAGCGGGGGTTCGCCGGTGCCGCGGAGTCTGGTCGAACGAATGCAGCGGCTCGGCGCTCGGCTCGTGCAACTGTGGGGCATGACGGAAACCAGCCCTCTCGCTGCCGTGGCACATCCGCCGGAAGATTGCGTCGTCGGAAGCGACGAAGACATCGCGTGGCGATCCAGGACCGGGCGGATTCTTCCGGGCGTCGAAATGCGTGTGGCGGACGGCGAAACGGTGCTCCCCTGGGATGGGCAGTCGCTAGGCGAAATCGAAGTGCGAGGCCCATGGGTGGCGGCGAGCTACTTCAAGAACGAAGGGCCGGACCGTTTCCACGACGGCTGGCTTCGCACCGGCGACGTCGGCACGATCGATCCGCTCGGTTACATGCGGATCACGGATCGCGCCAAGGACGTCATCAAGTCCGGCGGCGAATGGATTTCGTCGGTGGACCTGGAGAACCACCTCATGGCTCATCCCGATGTGATCGAGTCCGCGGTGATCGCGGTGCCGGACGATCGCTGGGACGAACGGCCATTGGCCTGCGTGGGAAACAGAAAAGGTGTCAGGACCCTTTTTCGGGAAACAGAAAAGGAAACAGAAAAGGTGTCAGGACCCTTTTTCGTCCAGTTCTTTCCTCGGCCGACCTCGCGCCACAAGCGTGCTTTGCAATCCCAACTCCTTCGCCGTTCGCTCCACCCATGCCGCCGACCCGTACGGCTGACCGCGTTGGACGCATCGCCGCAACGCCTCCAGCTCCGCTTCCGTTTGAACAGAAAAGGTGTCAGGACCCTTTTTCGTCCAGTTCTTTCCTCGGCCGACCTCGCGCCACAAGCGTGCTTTGCAATCCCAACTCCTTCGCCGTTCGCTCCACCCATGCCGCCGA
>JAIEPT010000055.1 GCA_019748295.1 Gemmataceae bacterium
TTGAGGCCCCGGCACCCGAAAGGGCCGGACGGATAGGCCGCCCCTAAACCACCGCGCTACCTCTCGACTCTACTTCGGCAATGCGGGCTCCGCGCGACTTGACGCCGACGCCTGGATCGTCGCTTTGACCGGAGATGACGCCGAAAACGCCGAGTCCCCAGGGGCCGGTCGTTCCGTCGGTGGCCGTGCCATACATATCGCCGGTGCTGGTGCAACCGCGGTAATTGCCGCGGATGAAGCCCCACTCGAGGGTGGTCGTCTCGTTTTGCGACGGCCCGTTATCGCTGGGGCAGAGGAACACGGACATTACCGTGTGGCGCGAGGCACGCATGCTGGCGACGTCGCCCGCCGGGCTGTTCGGGCCGGGGCGGACGGCGCTGTATCCGTATTGCTGCAGGGTCGTGTAGCCCTTGAAGACATTCCCCTGCTCGATGTAGGGCAGGATCGTTGCGCTCCAGGTGTAGGTGTCCCAAATGTCGTAGCGCCGGCCGTAGGGCATGGCTTTGTAGGTGTCGTGAAAGCTGTGCCCGGCGAGTGCGAGTTGCTTCAGGTTGTTTTGGCACTGCGTGCGGGCCGCCGCTTCGCGCACCTTTTGGACGGCAGGAACCAGCAATGCGATCAGCACGGCGATGATGGCGATCACCACCAGCAGTTCGATCAACGTAAACCCTTGACGCCTTGGCATGGGTCGCACCTCGAAGTAACGATGAGAAAACCATGAACGCATGGTTCCCCCATACTAAGGCCTTCCGTTTCGAATTGAAAGGGGCGATCGGCAGCGGCGTGAGCGGAAGCCAGTCGTTACGGACTTGGGGCCTCATATCTTTCGCAATCGGAAGACTCGGCCAAACATGCACCGGAGATACCGCATCCTCCGCCAACTGCGACGGCAACCGCCCGCGCCCGTCCCGCCGATCGCTCCCAATACATAGGTGACTCGGGCCTATCGCCACCCCCCCTGCGCCGAAAGGGCGTCCATTTCGGGGTTTCCGCGCACTTCGCCGTGCATGGCAGGATCGGCGGTTCAGCGCGGTTCGGCATGTTTGGACCCTTCCGGGCAAATCAAACAGAAGGAGGAAGGGGGGGATTCAGCAGAGATTCCCCAAGTTATGGGCTTTTTCTCAGGTTGGCGCTTCCAACTGCCGAAACAACAAGTAGCCGAGGTGCAAACCCCAGGGGGCAGGCAATCGCCGCGAAGGACTCGGCGTTCCGCCCAACCCCCGGATGCATGCCTCGCCTTGAAGCCGCGCCGCGCCTACCCCCGGCAAGATGCCAGGGTCGTCGGCCGAACCAGGTCCCCCCGACCCGCGCTGCTCCAAGGGCCAGGCGTTTTTCCCCCAAGGTTTCCCCGTGTCGGCCGGGGACGACGACGTCATCACATAGTGGAGTGCCTGCCATGAAAAAAGTCTTCACCACCGGACAGGTCGCGAAGATTTGCAAAGTCGCGCCGCGGACGGTGAGCAAGTGGTTCGATTCGGGCCGGCTGCGCGGTTACCGCATCCCGGGCAGCCAGGACCGCCGAATCCCCCGCGAACACCTCATCAAGTTCCTCAAAGAACACGGCATGCCTTTGGGCGAGCTCGAAGAAGAAGGCCTGCACAAGGTCCTCATCATCGGCGCCGAAAAGCTGTTCATCGACCGCCTCAAGGAAATCCTTCCCGAAGACGACGACTTCAAGTTCGAAGTCGCCCACTCCGGTTTCGAAGCCGGCATTCAGGCCGAAAGCTTCCATCCCGACAGCATCATCATCGATCTCGCCATGGGCCGCTCGGAAGCCCTGCAGATCGCCAGCAATCTTCGCCGCAACCCGGCCTACGAAGCGACGATGATCGTCGCTTTGGCCAGCGAAGACGAAGCCAATCCCGAAGGACTGTCGGCCTACGGCTTCAACGAGTTCTTCAAGAAGCCCTTCGACGTCGCTCTCCTGGGCGAACGCGTCCGCACGCTGGTCGAGGAAAAACGCGCCAACATGTGACCCTTCGGCACTCCGCGCGAACTCCTCCCCTCTCGGCAATCGCCGACCGCCGATGAGGGGAAGAGTTCGCGTTTTTGGTTTCGTGGGAACAAGTTTATTAACTTGTTCGAAGAGTCGTTTGCTGACGGCGAATGTGAAGCATTTCCGAATCGGCAGAAAATCCACTTCTCCCGAGCCAATGCCCGGCTTGATGTCTACTGGCTTGAACCCTAGCGAGCCGCTCCTCGGCGTTCATTTCGCCGCGACCCGGCGGGTTAGCCGCGACGCGACGCGGAGCGCGGACTGCGTACCAAGCGATCGCGTGACGCCCAGTCCGCGCTCCGCTGCGCGTCGCGGCTAACCGTTGAGAGCGGCAAGCCATACGCCGGTCGCCTTCGGCTCCCCGCTAAACGTTCATGATTGAAATCCTCGGGAAGACGGCTACGAATCTTCCGCGATTCGTGGTCTTCCCGGATTTCCTATGCCCCTCGATGTCGGTTCCCAATACGCCTGGGCAGCGGTCATCATGGTGGTGCTGTTCGCCGCCCTGTGGATCGTCGAACGCATTCGGCTTGACGCCAGCATGGTCGATGTCGGTTGGTCGGCGGGGCTTGGCCTGCTCGCGATCTGGTTCGCCGCCGCCACTCCCGCGGAAAACGCTCGGCCCTGGTTCGTCGCCGCTCTTGGAGCGGTTTGGTCGCTGCGCTTGGCGACGCACCTCTTGTTCGACCGCGTCATCGGCAAACCGGAAGACGGGCGTTACGTTCGACTCCGCGCAAGTTGGGGTCCACGAGCAGGCTTCTATTTCTTTCTGTTCTTCCAGGCTCAGTCGCTGCTCGCTTTGTTGTTCGTCATGCCCTTAGCCATCGCCATGCGGGCGGATCGGTCATTGGGCGATGTCTTCGATGGGATCGGCTGCGTCATCTGGCTGATTTCCGTGGTCGGCGAAACGATGGCGGATCGGCAGTTGGCGGCGTTCCGAGCCGATCCGGCGCAGCGCGGAAAAGTCTGCCGTAGCGGCCTGTGGCGTTACTCGCGGCATCCGAACTACTTCTTCGAGTGGCTGCATTGGTGGACCTACGTGGTCCTTGCCGTCGGCCATCCGTGGGCGTGGCTGACGTTGATCGGCCCCGCGCTCATGCTGTTCTTTCTGCTGTTCGTCACCGGCATTCGCGCCACGGAAGCGCATCTCTTGCAAAGCCGCGGCGAAGCGTATCGGCAGTACCAGCGGACGACGTCCCCCTTCATTCCCTGGTTCCCGCGAAAGGAAACGCCGTGAGTGCGATCGATTGGGCCGAACGAGGTTGGGTGCCGGACATGGCCGTGCGTTGGGGGATCCGCCGGCTGCTCGCCGACCGCCTTCGGATGGAACAGGGGCGGAGCGCGGAGGAAGCCTCTCGGCGCAAGGGGGCGTTCGTTGCGACGTGCAAACAGGGCCCCATCGCGCACGCCGTGACGCAAGCGAACGAGCAACACTATGAAGTTCCGAGCGACTTCTACCTGCGTATCCTGGGCCCGCGGCTGAAATACAGCAGCTGCCATTGGGACGACGGCATCAACGATCTCGCCGCTGCCGAGGACGCGATGCTCCGCCTGACCTGCGATCGCGCCGACGTGCGGGACGGCATGGACGTTCTCGAACTCGGTTGCGGCTGGGGTTCGCTGTCCCTCTGGCTCGCGGAACAATATCCGGCCGCGCGTGTCCTCGCCGTCTCCAACTCGCGCACGCAGAAAGCACACCTCGACGAGCAAGCCCGCGTGCGCGGCTTCGAAGATCGCGTACAAGTCGTCACCTGCGATATGAACGACTTCCATGCCGACCGCCGTTTCGATCGCGTGTTGTCCATCGAAATGTTCGAGCACATGCGCAATCACGACGCGCTGCTTCGTCGGGTCGCGGGTTGGCTTCGCAAGGACGGCAAGCTCTTCGTCCACCTCTTCGTGCATCGTCAACTCGCTTATTCGTTCGATGCGGATGGCGACAACGACTGGATGGCTCGCCATTTCTTCACTGGCGGCATCATGCCGTCGTTCGACTGGTTCCGACATTTCGCCGACACGATGTCGCTGACGCAGGCCTGGGCGGTGAACGGCCGACACTATGCGAAAACGCTGGAAGCCTGGCTGCGGCGGTTGGACGAACATCGCGACGAGTTGGAAGCTCTTTTTCGCCCCATGTATGGCGGCGACGCGTCGGTCCGCCTCAATCGCTGGCGGATCTTCCTGATGGCCTGTGCCGAGTTGTTCGCCTACTCCGAGGGGAACGAGTGGCATGTCGGCCACTACCTGCTCGATAAGACAAGATTGCCTTTGAGCGTTTGATGAAAGTCCTGGGTAAATGCGTGGTTTGCGGTTGAAAACACAAGGGGGAATCCGAAGAATACCATCTACCCCACGGCGTGCCCAGAGAGGCAAATGCGATGAAGTGGTCCGTTGCCGCCTGGCTTACTGGAGCCGTCGCCACCTTGGTTGGCGCCGTTGGCTTTCTCTCCATGTTTCTCCCCTACGCGGAGGCCCATCCGCATCCGGCGTGGGAGGACAACTTCTTTCGCTTCTGGTGCGGAGCCCCGTATTTCTTTTGGCTCGTGCTCGGCTTCAATTTCCGCCATCGCAATTCCGAATCCGTCACCATCTGCCTGGGGGCCCTTGTCAGTGCGGCTTGCAGCATCGGGTTGACGTGGTGGGCCATCGAGCAAGCCGCTACCGAACCCAACGCGTTCCCAGCGGCAGACGTGGCAGACGCCGTGCTGACCAGCGCCTTCGCCCAGTGGGGAACGTTTCTCGCCGCCCTATGCGTCGTCACCGTCTTCGCTTGGCTCGGCGCTCGGGCCTCGGCTCCCGGTCCCCATAACATCCTGATCGATTGCGACCACGAGGACACGGCCCTGCATCCGGTCCTGGAAGCGAAAGACTGATGGCATGCCTAAACCCGTGATCGGCCTCGTCGGCGGCATCGGCAGCGGCAAAAGCTTCGTCGCTGCCGATTTCGTGCGCCACGGCGGCTACCTGATCGCGGCCGATCCCCTGGGCCATGAAGCCTTGCGGCAACCGCATCTGCGCGACCGTGTCGTCCAGCGCTGGGGCAAGAAAACGCTCGACGCGTCCGGCAAAATCGATCGCCGCGCTCTCGGCCGAATCGTGTTCGCGAATCCGATGGAACTTCGGGCCCTCGAAGCAATCACCTACCCCTACATCGAAGAACGGGTCGCGCAGGAAATCGCCAAGGCGGAATCGGATCCCGCGATTCGCTTCGTCGTGCTCGACGCCGCCGTGATGCTCGAAGCCGGCTGGGCAGACCGCTGCGACCACATCGCGTACATCGACGTCCCCCGCGAAATACGTGTCGAACGCCTGATGAAGCATCGCGGCTGGACGGAAGCCGAACTCGCCCGCCGCGAAGCGAACCAAATGCCGCTCGACGAGAAACGCCGCCATGCCGATGCGATCATCGACAACCGAGGCGACGGCAGCGATATCGGGCCGCAAGTCGAGCGATTGCTGAAGCAGTGGAAAGGGCCGGCGTTAGCCGGAGAGTGGTCCTCATGCTCCCCGTGAGTCCGCGGCGACGCAAGGTCAGACGACCGCGGAAACAAGTTTATCGTTTATCGAAAATCGAAAACTGGAAACGACGCGACTAACCGTTCGGGTCATCGATGAGTTCTTTCAACCGCGACGCCAACTCGGTCGGCAATCGCTCGCACCACGACTCATCCACCAACTCGACATCGATCATGTCCAGAAGGTGCATTTGGTCTTTTCGGCGAAACGCCGTCAACTTCATCCGCACCAGCGCTTCCAGCCGAAGGATGCGATGCCGCGCGATTTCATCGGCCTCGGATACGTCAGGCGCCGGCAAAAGATCCTCCGGCTTTACCTTCTCCCCCGCAAAAAGAACATGCACGGCATCGCGCGCCTTGGAGCCCGGCCCGTCAAGGAACATGTCGATCCCCTTGACATGACGAAAGACGAATCCCGCCCGCTCCATGGCGGCAACTGCCGCGGGCCAATCGGACCTGCGCAACAGAATGTCCACGTCCCGCGTGGTGCGAACCGCAGCCTCGTCGGCCTGGGCCACCCAGGCGCGAACCGCATTGCCGCCGATGATGGCATACGGCACACCCGCCTGTTCCAGAGTCGCCGCGGTTCGTTCCAATCGCTCCTGGATCTTTTCCACGGCACGCTCCATGCGGTTCCACAAGGCCTTGCCAGTGAGATGAAATGAAACCACCGGAAACTCCCTTCTTGGATTAAAGGGGTCATTCTACCGCCAATCGGATCACTTCTTCTCCGAGAACGCATACAGGCGCCCCTTCGTTCGCAAGTACAACGTGTCGTCCGCGATCGCCGGGGGTCGCTCCCGCGGTTTCGCCCAGTCCGGGGTTGTTCGCCACTACTTCCGGGGTCGATGCCCCACCTTTCAGGACGGTGACGGCTCCGTCGGCGTATGAGGGAAATATGTGTCCGTTCGCGGCGACCGGCGACGCCCAATACGGGCCGGCCTCAGAGGGATCGGACCAGTAGAAATGTCACCCAACCCCCCCCCGAAAAGGCCCCGCTGAAGCGGGACACTACGGACACTACGGCGGGACGCTACGAACTTGCGTGGCGGGATAGCCTGCTTCGAAACAATTACCGTCGCCGTTTCATTAGATGCGGCGGAAACTCGCCCGGACGCGGCGGCAACGCGGCGGGGAGCGACAACTCACGCGCGAGTTCGTTGAATCGAACCAGCTCTCGCGAAAGCAGGCCGTTCCACTCCTCGCTGCCGGCTTTCAATTCGCCAGTCAGCCGGGCCGATTCCTCGCGCATGCCTTGCGTCACCGGGGCGTCGGCGGATTTCGCGAAGTCGTAGAGCAGGCCATATTGCGAATAGAGCTTGGCTCCCCCCTTCATCGCGAGAATGTCGTAGAAGACCTCGGCTTCTGGGTTGTGCAGCTTCTCCTCCAGGGCGTCGAGCTTCTTCTCGAACTCCTTCGCGAACGCCAACGCCTTCTCCGCCTTCGGCTCGTCCTTCCATATTTCCAGACGCTGCACCACCTGCGAACGCAGCGAGCGGATGCCGACCACGATGTCCGTGAGCTTCCAGATTTCGCTGCGAATCTTGAGGCCCAGCTGATGCCGTTCCTCCAAATCTCCGGCCGCGATTTTCACGCGCGGGTCCAGCACCACTTCGATCGGCTGCGTCAACGTCTTGCCGTCGATCGTCAGCTTGGCGACGTACGTTCCCGGCAACACAAGCGGGCCGTGATACGGGATGCCGGCATCGTTCTTGGCGTTCGGGATGATCTTCGGGCCGGACCATTCGAGGTCCCACGCCACGCGCTGCAGGCCCGGTTCATCCGGCAGCACCGTCGGTTTGAAAAGCGACCAGGGGCGATCCGGATGATCCTCCTCGTAATCCGGCTCCACCTTCTTGCTGGTCATCCGGCGAACGAGCGTCCCCTTCTCGTCGGCGATTTCGAGGACTAGGTCCGCCTTCGGCTTCTTGTCGAGCCAGTAAGTGAGGACCGCTCCCTGCGCCGGGTTGTCGCCTGCGACCTTGTCCTCGGGGACATACGAATCGCCGCCGATCCGCCAGCGGATGGTTTTCTGGACCGGGAAAAAATGCGGCCCGCCCGTCAGCATCTTCGACGACCATTGCCGGATCGGCGTCACGTCGTCGAAGATGTAGATCGATCGGCCATTCGTGCCGACGACGAGGTCGTTCCCCTTGACCACAAGATCGCTGACCGCGACCGTCGGCAACTCGAACTTCAGCTTGTCCCAGGTCGCCCCATCGTCGCGCGACACGTAAAGCCCATGCTCGCTGCCGAGCCAGAGAAGGCCGGGAACAACGGCGTCTTCGCGGACGACGCGGAGGTAATCGTCCTTGGGCAGCTTCGCGGTCAGGCTCTTCCAGCTTTTCCCGTAGTCGGTAGTTTTCCAAAGATACGGCCGATCGTCGTCGTGCCGATGCGCCTCGGCCACCACGTAGGCAGTCCCTTCCTCGAACCGGGACGCTTCGATGCAGGCGACGGTGCCCCATTCGGGGAACCCGGGGATGTTTTTGGTCACGTCGGTCCATTTGCCGCCGCCATCGAGCGAGACGTGGACCAGGCCGTCATCGCTGCCTGCCCAAAGCAGGCCCTTCTTTTTCGGCGACTCCGCGATGGCGAAGATGGTGCAGAAGTACTCGACCCCGGTGTTGTCGCCGGTGATCGGCCCGCCGGTCCAGATCTGCTTCTTCTTGTCGTCGCGCGTGAGGTCGGGGCTGATCGCCTTCCACGTCTTGCCCGCATCCTTCGTGGCAAAGAGGACGTTGGCGGCGTGATAGATGGTGTCCGGATCGTGGGGCGATATCAGCAGCGGAGCGGTCCACTGAAAGCGGTACTTCAGCTCGCCGGCCCCACGGCCCGAGGGGTTGGTCGGATAGGCGCTGATGTGGGCCGCCTGTTTGGTGCGATGATCGTAGCGCGTCAGGATGCCCGCATACTCGCCGGAATAGACGATGTTCGGATCGCGTGGATCGGCGACGGAGTAGCCGGTCTCGCCGCCGCCGACTTGGTGCCAATCCGAGAGCGGGATGCTGCCCGTGGCGAGGCTGTTGCTCGGCCCCGATGCGGTCCCCTGGTCCTGCATGTTTCCCATGACGCGATAGGGAACGGTCGTGTCGGTGCTGATGTGGTAGAACTGGGCGATCGGCAGCAGGGCGAGAGTCCAGTTGCCGCCGCCGTTGAGCGTGACGTCGAGCCCGCCGTCGTGGCTGTCGAGGATCCGCGAAGAGTTCTTGGGATCGATCCAGATGTCGTGATGATCCGCATGGTGCGGCCCAACCTGGTTCTTGAACGATTTGCCGCCATCGGTGCTTTTCAGCAGACGGACGCTGCCGGCCCAAATGACGTCCGAGTTGCTCGGATCGACCGTGATGACCGAAAAGTACCAGGGACGCTGACGAAGGTAGCGATCCTTGTTGATGAGCTTCCAGGTCTCGCCGCCGTCATCGGAGCGATAGAGCCCGCCCTTTTCCGCTTCGATCAAGGCGTAGATGCGATCGGGATTGGACGGGGAGATCGCCAGGCCGATTCGGCCCCAGGGGCCATCAGGAAGGCCGTCTTCGCCTGGTTCGAGTTCCTTCCAGGTATCGCCGCCGTCTTCGGAGCGATAGATGCCGCTGCCGGGCCCGCCGCTCGTGAGCGACCAGGGCGTGCGGCGCGTTTGCCAAAGCGCGGCGAAGACGATGCGGGGATTCGTCGGATCGAGCACGACGTCGATCGCTCCGGTGTCGGCATCCTTCTTGAGCACCTGCTTCCAGGTTTTGCCGCCGTCCGTGGTGCGATAGACGCCGCGATCGGGGCCGGGGCCGAAGGGGCTGCCGAGCAGGGCCGCGAAGCACACATCCGCATTGCGCGGATCGATCGCGAGTTGGCCGATCTGGCCCTTGATCTTCAGGACATGCTGCCAAGTCTTGCCGCCATTCGTCGAGCGGAAGACGCCCTCCCCTTTCTGCACATTGCCGCGAATGTTCGCTTCGCCTGTGCCGACGTAGACGACGTTCGTGTCCGAAGGAGCAACGGCGATGGAGCCGATCGAGGAAGTCGGCTGATCGTCGAAGATCGGCTTCCAGTGATGCCCGCCGTCGGACGTCTTCCACACGCCCCCCGACGCGGAACCGACGTACATCGTCGCCGGATCGCCGGGGACGCCGCACGATCGGCTCACGCGTCCGCCGGCCGCGGGGCCGATGTTGCGGAATTTGAGCGGTTTGAAGGGGTCGAGTTCCTTCTTCTTCTTTTCGACCTCCCCCTTGGGATCCGGCTTCTTCTCGCCCGGATTCTGAGCGGAGAGAAAGGCGACGAGAAGAAGAAACACGGCCAGCGAACAGGTCAACGGACGAAGCATGAAACGCATCCCGGAAAGCATGGGAGAGACGTGACGATGCTACCGGAAGCCAAGCGCCGGCGGAAGCGGCAATCGGGATGCGTTTGCCAAGGGTTCGCACGTGCGGCACGCCCTCAACGTAGAGAAGGGCGTGGAAACGGTGCTGACGCAGCATCCAATCTAAGCTTACGGCATTCAACTTACGATTGCCGGGCCAATTACGAAACGCTGGAGCGGCTTGCAGATTCATGTAGCGACGAACGGTGCATTCTGTAGGGAACGCCCTCCGCGGCGTTCCGCCGAACTGGACGCGTCCGATTGTTCGTCATGCAAATAGCAGTCGTTTTCCCCTCGCTTGCTTGCGGCTTGGCGATCGGACGCCGGGGGTCGCTAAGGGACGCTCAAATGATTGGGTCGCGTCGCGTAGCATTGACGAGCAGAGCTTAACCGGCGTCAGCTTCCAACCCGCTAAAGCGGGTTACGACAAGCTCGTAGTGCTACAAGCTCGTAGTGCCCCGCTTCAGCGGGGCATGACTCCAAACTCGTCGTAACAGGTGTTGACGGTGACGATTCAATGATTTGAGCGTCCCTAAGCCGCAAGCGGGGATCACGGATGGGGCGCGCGGCTGCTCGGACGCGTCCGGTTTGGCGGAACGCCGCGGAGGGCGTTCCCTACGGAACGCAGCGTTCGTCGCTACGTCGATCTGCAAATTGGTCTAAAGCGGTGGTGGGGGAGGCGGCGGAACGACGCCTGGATTGGGATTCGGCGCGGGAATCGGGCCTGGGCCCGCGGGGTTGCCGCCCGGCGCCAGCGGAGCGTAGATGCGAGTGCTTTCTTCCTCGATCACCGGCGTTTCGAGCGACGAAGCTCGCAGTTCGGTGCGGAAGCGGACGTCGCCAAGCTCCTTGCATTCGACCTCGATGGCGAAGCCGATCTTTTGGCCCGGCTGCAGATTGTCGAACTTCTCGAACAGCACGTTTGGCCCCTGGATGGCTTCCTTCGTCGGTCCCTTCGTGCTCAGGATTTTCATCTGCGGCGGCACCAGGCAGCGGATTTCGACCCCATTGGCGGGAGTGGTGCCGGTGTTGGTTACTTCGATCGTGTACTGCACCTTGCCGCCGATGGGGGCCGGATCGCCGCGGTCGATCATTTCGAGCCGCAGCCCGGGGGCGCCGAAGATTTCAAGGATGGCCTGGGCGTCTCGCTTGAGGCCGCTCTCCGTGCTGGCCTGCACGATCTGCACGGCCTGCTTCGCGATCTGATTCGCCTTGGCGACGAGTTTCAGCGTGCGTTCTTCGCGTGGGCCCAGGTTGCCGAGGTTCCAGATCGCTTCGCCGTTGACGAACTGACCGCTGGGCGAGGCTTCGACGAATTCCAACTCGGCCGGCAACCGATCGCGAACCATCACGCCTTGAAGCGTGGCGTCCGTCGGGTTGCTCACCTTGATCGAGTACTCGACATTGCGGCCCACATACTTCTTCTGAGGCCCGTCGATCGACACGTTCATCGCCGTCGCCTGAACATTGACGCTGGTTTCAGCCGTGTCGCTGAGGTTTTGCGAGGTGGCGATGACGCGCAGCAGCCGTTTGCCGGGCACGCGCGGCGTCAGGACCAGAGTCGAGTTCGAGGAGCCGCGTGGGGCGAGCGTGCCGACGTTTTGGTTGATCGTGCGGACTTTCGATTCGTGTTCGAGCCCTTCGTCGAACTGGGCGACCAGCGTGACGTTTTCGAGCGGCGCATCGCCGGGATTGGCGACGGTGACTTGGAAACTGATGGGCGTGCCGACGACGCCGTTCTGCGGGCCGTTGACGGAGACCTTGAGCGCGCCGGCGACGATTTGCGTGGCGACGCTCTTGGTGTCGCGTTGGCCTTCTTCGGTCGCCACCGAAACCGTGCTGGTCGCATTGCCAGGTCGGACCGCGCGATAGACGGATTGGATGGTATGCGTTTGCCCCGGCGGCAGCGTGCCGAGGGTCCACACCAGCTCTTGGCCATTGGTGAATGCAGGAGGCGTGGATCGGACGAACTGCATTCCTTCGGGGACCGCAGCCGTCACGGTCATCGATTTCGATTCGATCTTGCCGACGTTTTGGATCGAGGCGGTATAGGTGGCTTCGCTGCCGACGCCGGCGAGAGACGGGCCCTGATAGTTGAGGACCACCTGCGGCGCGATCCACTCGATTTGCGTTTCGCCCTTGGCCAGCACGACGCCGCTCCCCGAAGGAGCCGTCGGGTCCGGCGGGCGAATGACTTCCATGCTGATCCGATTGATGCCCGGAGCCGGCTGCAGCTGGGCAATCGTAACGGTCGCGTTGCCGCTCAGGTCGCTGATGGCGACGTATTCCTGCGAGCGCGACGGCAACAGCACTGCTGCCGGCCCATCCATGATCCGGTAGCGGACGCGATAGTTGGCGAGCGGTTGGCGGTCGGTGGCGCGGAAGATCTTCGTGGCGAACGTTTCCTCGCTGCCGAAGCGAGCGACTTTCGGCCCAGGAAATTCCCAAGTCGCATCGACCCATCGGATGGTCGTGTAGACCTTGTTCTTTTCCCAATCGTTGATGCCGGGAGCGTACGAGGTGATGTGCGTGTCCCCTTCGACCGCCGAACTGATGACGGCGAAGGTTTGGCCGGGGCGGACCATGAAGTCGTCGTCTTTCGGCGCGTTGCCGCGATCGATGCGATGCTCATGGCTGGCGGTGTAGCTGACGCCGTGCTTGTTGCTGGTCTTGTAGCCGCGGTTGTGGAAGTAGCCGCTTTCGTCGACTTCGATGAGATTGCCGACGCCTTCGATCATCCATTCGACACGTCGTTCGCGGCGCGGCTGGTTTTGATCGTCGTAAACCGTGGCGAGCAGGGCGAGTTGGGTCCGCACCTGCGTCGTGGTGTCGCCGGGGCGGACTTCGAGTCGTTGGGCCTTGGGATCGAAATTCGCGAAATAGCCTTCGCCCCCCGGCTTGGCGTGCGTCGGCTTGACGCGGCCGGGCGGGATGAGATAAGGAAAATAGCTTGGGTTGCCGCATGCGGGCAAGAGCGCGCACGTCGCCGTTGCGAGGAGCAACAGAAGGCAGCGACGCGACACGAACTTCATCGGCTTCCCTGCCAATCGAAGAACATCCGTGCGGATGGCAGGAGCGGCGCGCACCGCCCCCGGGAGTTCATCGGGCGACATATCCGAGGAGAAGCAGTCAAAACAAGCCGAATTTGCCGGAGGTTATGGGGCAAGTCGGAAGAACTGTCGTGCTTGGACGCGACGAGATTCGCCCAGCTTGCCGACCTTTCCCACGCAGGCGGATGGATGTGATCGGAACAAGCACGAAAGGGGAGTGTCGAAAAGGAAACCGAGTTCGCACCACTTCGAGAGCCCCCATGATGTAGGCGATCTTGACCTGCAACGGCATGGAGAAATCCACGATCTGCAACGGTTCATTTGTCAAATGGGCGTGCATGAGGTACTTTTGAAGGGGATTCCGTTTGTGCTGGGCTGCCCCTTTCCGCCGCGGGAGCATCGTGGGTAAGATCAAATGTTCGCTGCTGGTGGTGGATGACGAACCGTACATCCTCGCCACCCTTGCTGCTTTGCTGAATCCGGACTTCGAGGTCTTGACCGCGGAGTCGGGCGAGGTTGCGCAGCGATTCTTCGCCGAACGCGAGATCGACCTCATTCTCTCCGACCAGAAGATGCCCCGGATGTCCGGCGTGCAGCTTCTCGAATGGGTCCGCACGAGCCATCCCAAGACCGTCCGCTTGCTGATGACCGGCTTCGCCGAACTCGAAGAAGCCGTCGATGCCATCAACCGCGGCCAAATCCTCCGCTACATCTCGAAGCCATGGAAGACCGAAGAGCTTCGCGATATCCTCCTCAGCGCCGCCCGCACGTTTCTCCTCGAACGCAGCCATGAACAGCTGCTCGAAGAACTCCGCGAAGTGAACGACCGCCTCCTCAAGCTCAACTCCGAACTGGAACAGCGCGTCGCGGATCGGACGAAGGAACTCGAAGAAGCGAATCACGAACTCGAGCAGAAGAACAAAATGCTCGAGAAGCTCGCCCTCACCGACCCGCTTACGGGCTTGCCCAATCGCCGCGCCATGGATCGTCTGGTCGAGCGCGAACTGCGTCGCCGCGACCGCTATCCCAGCCCGTTGGCCGTGGGCTTGATCGACGTCGATCACTTCAAGGCGATCAACGACAAGTATCTGCTGCCGGGCGGCGACAAGGTGCTCGTCGATCTGTCGCGCACCCTGACGAGTTCGCTGCGAACCGTCGACTTGCTCGGCCGAATCGGCGGCGAGGAGTTTTTGGTCATCGCTCCCGAGACGAATCTCGAAGGCGCTTTCGTCGTCGGCGAACGTATCCGCACCACGGTCGAGGCCGCGTCCTTCAGCTTCAAAGATGAAGCAATTTCCGTGCGCGTGAGCATCGGCGTCGCGGTGGCCGAGGAAGGCGTTACCTCGGACTTCGATGCGATGAAGGAGCTCGCCGCGAAAGCTCTTTCGCAAGCGAAGAAAACGGGACGCAACCGCTGCGTCGTCATGTCGATGACCGATTCGACCCTGACCATCGCTCGTCCGCGCTAAGCCTTAGGCATAAGACGTTGTTTCCCAACCCCAGTGCTTCCGCTTGCGGCTTAGCGTTCGGAAACAGCCCTGATCTCGCTAAAAACTAAAAACTTGTTTCGAAACCGTTACCGGAACTAGCCGAGGATTGGGAGGCGAGGCCTGCGCTGTGCACAACTGCCGAAGAAAAGCTGGGACGGCCGTCATCGGCTTCCCAGCCCCGTGAACGGGGCTGGGAAGCAGGCTACGTCCGTCGCCGTTCTTACCTTCGATTCCCTTCGCTTTCCTCATTCCATCGATTAAACTCGCGGCGTTCCTCCACTCCCCTAATCGAGGTGATCGCCATGCGTTTCCCGCTCCTTGTCGCAGCGTGCGTCATCCCGACGTTGCTCAATGCTGCTGAGCCGAAGCCGGTTCCCAAGATGCAGGCGGCGCCGTTGCCGGAGGCGCAGATTTCGTTTCAGCGCGAGGGGACGGAGATCGCTCGACTCCATTTCGGCTCGCATCTGCGCCGGCCCTTCGTCTTCCCCGTCATCGGCCCGGGCGGCAAACACCTGACCCGCATGGGGCATCCGCAAGATCCCGGGGGGCATAGCCATCACAATTCGATCTGGCTTTCGCATCACGACATCGACAAGACGAATTTTTGGGCCGACTTCGGCGCGGGCAAGATCGTGCATGAGAAGATCGAAAAGTTCGAGGACGCCGACAGCCATGCCTCGGTCTTGGCGACATATCGCTGGATGGACGAGAAGGAGGGGAAGGTTCGCCTCGTCGAACGCCGCCGCACAGCGGTGGTGGCCATGGACAAAGGAGAATGGATGCTGCTGCTCGACATTCGGCTCGATGCGCCGGAGTCCGCCACCCTCGGCAAAACACCCTTCGGCCTCCTGGGCGTTCGCATGACGAAAACCATCGGCGTTCGCGACGGCGGCGGGACCATTCGCAATGCGGCCGGCGGCATCGACGAGAAGGAAGCGTTCTGGAAGCCGTCCAAGTGGTGCGACTATTCAGGGCCCGCGGCCGACAAAATCATCGAGGGCATCACGATCTTCGATCATCCGAAGAACCCGAATCATCCCTCCGTGTTCCATGTCCGCAACGACGGCTGGATGGGCGCCTCGCTGACGTTCGACGGCCCTCGCACCATCGAAGCCGGCAAGCCGCTGTCGCTCCGCTATGGCCTCTACATTCATGCGGGCATGCCAAGCGCGGACGAACTGAATCGCAAATGGGATGAGTTCGCGAAAAGCGATTTATTCGACCTGACGCCGCCGATGCCGAAGAAGAAATGAATCGGCATGGTTAGCCGTTGTGGGGCGGTCTCCGACCGCCTCACACGGCCCGACCGAAGGTCTCCATGACCCCGCCGAGGGCGACGTCCCCTGACAGCGGTCTGGGCGTGACGCGTTCGGGCGGATGATGGAGACCTTCGGTCGGGCCGTGTGAGGCGGTCAGAGACCGCCCCACAACGGGGGTGGCATGGTTAGCCGCGACGCGCAGCGGAGCGCGGACAGGGCACCCAATCATCGCATGGTACGCAGTCCGCACTCCGCTGCGCGTCGCGGCTAACCGGCGTCACGCTTTCAGACATACTTTGCCGAAATGCCGGCCGCTTTCGAGATAGCGCATCGCTTCGCGGATCTCCGCAAGGGGGAAGACGAGATCGACAATGGGTTCGGTGCGATGGTGTTCCATGGCCCGGTGCATGGCTTCCGCCATCGCCCGGCTGCCGACGAAAATCCCTTGCACCCGCACGCCCTTCATGAGAATCGACGTCGGATTGAAGCCCCCCTGACTTGCCGCGGAGAGGACGCCGATGAGCGTCACGGTCCCCCCAAGGCGGACGGCCGCGATCGATTGCGGCAACGTGCCTGCTCCGCCAACCTCGACGACATGATCGACGCCGCGGCCCCCCGTTAATTGGCGTACCGCTTCGGCCCATTCCGGAGTCTGCTTGTAGTCGATGACCTCCGAGGCGCCGAGCTGCCGTGAGCGTTCGATCTTGCCGGGGCTGCCCGTGGTGGAAATAACGCGAGCGCCATGCATCTTCGCGAATTGCAAGGCAAAGAGCGAAACGCCGCCAGTTCCAAGCGTCAGCACCGTGTCGCCTGCATTGATTCGGCCAATGTCCACCAACGCATGCCAAGCGGTCAGGGCCGCGCAGGGCAACGTGGCAGCCTGCTCATGGCTTAAATGGGATGGCGCTGCGACGAGGCCATCTTCCGGGAAGACGACGTGTTCCGCCGCGACTCCCAAACCGCCGCCGCCCAACGCGGAACGGCGGATGGTTTCCGTCTTCTCGCCCGCAATCCACTGTTGGACGAACAGGCTGACGACGCGGTCGCCGACCGCGAATCGCGTCGTCCCGGGGCCGATTTCGACGACTTCCCCCGCCCCATCGGAGAGCGGCACGATCGGCAGCTTGAGCTTGGGGTTGTACTGCCCCTTCGCCATCATCAGGTCGCGGTAGTTGAGCGACCATGCCTTCATGCGTACCCGCACCTCGCGAGGCCCGAGCGGCGGTTCCGGACGATCGACGACCTGAAGCGAATCGATCCCAAATGGCGCGTGCAATTCGACGGCTTTCATGGCGGTCCTCCAGCCTCGATTGTCGCGGACTTCGGGCGGCAAGGCAAACGTGCGTTTCCGACGCTCCGTAGAATAGCTCCATGGCGGAACTACGTGCTCAACGCTCGCATGCCGGCGAAGGCTGGCGTCGCTCGCTGCCCGATCGCGAAGAAGTGATCGTGGGCCGCGCGAGCGGGCTCTTTTCGGTGACGTGGGACCTTTTCGTCTCGCGTCGTCACGCGAAACTCATCCATGAATCGGGCAAACTCGTCGTCGAGCGAGTTCCCGAGGCCGCCAATCCCATCTATTTCGGCGGCACGGCCCAGGATCGCTTCACGCTGAATCCAGGCCAACACTTCGTCATCGGCGAAACGTCGTTCACCTTCGAGGACGTGCGTCCCGAAACGCCCGGCAGCAGCCGCAGCGAGGACGAAGCCCCGGTGCAAACGCGGACCATCTCCGCGCCGGAACTCGAACGCGTGCCGCTCCGCAATGCTCGGCATCAGATCGACGTGCTGTCTCGTTTGCCGCAGGTGATTTCCGGGGCGACGGACGACGAAGAGCTTTACGTCCGCGTGACGGAGTTGCTGCTCGCGGGAGTCCGGCGGGCCGATGTGGCGGCGCTGGTCGCCATCGACTGCGAACGCGAGAACTCGGTGCAAGTGCTGCACTGGGAATCGCGAGCCGGAGCGATGGCGGAGTTCAAGCCAAGCCGACAGCTGGCGCGCGAAGCCATCATCAAGCAGGAACAAACGATCGTCCACATGTGGAAGTCGGATGCGGGCGACACGGAGATTCAAGCGACGCAAGGGGTGGAAGGCTTCGATTGGGCATACTGCTGCCCGCTGCGCGGGGACGTCTGCAATGGGTGGGGACTTTACCTCACGGGACGATTCGATTCGGAGGCGGCAGGCACGCTGATGGCTCCCTTGGAGCAGAGCGAACTGGGCGACGACCTCAAGTTCACCGAACTGGTGGGCGCCATCCTCGCGTCGCTGCGCCAGGTGCAGCAACTCGAACGCAGGCAGAGCAGCCTCGGCACCTTCTTTTCCCCCGCGGTCGTCCGCATCATTTCCAACTCCGACCCCGATACGGCACTCAAGGCGCGTGAGGAGGAAGTGTCGGTCCTGTTCTGCGATTTGCGGGGTTTCTCGCGCCAGGCGGAGCATCAAGCCCAGCAATTGCTGATGCTGCTCGAAAGGGTCAGCAAAGCGCTGGGAGTGATGACGAAAAGCATCTTCGACAAGGGGGGCGTGATCGCCGACTTCCAGGGGGATGCCGCCCTCGGCTTCTGGGGTTGGCCGTTGCCGATGCCCAACAAGATCGAGCAGGCCTGCCTCGCCGCGCTCGAAATCCGCAGCCTCGTCGAAGCGTCCGCTCAGCGGCCCGACCATCCGCTCGCCGGCTTCCAGGTCGGCATCGGGCTCGCCACGGGACAAGCGGTCGCGGGCAAGATCGGCACCTCCGGTCAGGCGAAGATCGGCGTCTTCGGGCCCGTCGTCAATCTCGCTTCGCGGCTCGAAGGGATGACCAAGATTCTGCGGGCCCCAATCCTGGTGGACATGAAGACGGCTAGCGCCGCCACGGAACGCCTCTCGCGCGACATCTGCCGCAGTCGCCGTTTGGCGGTCGTTCAGCCCTATGGCCTCGACACGCCGCTGACGGTCGCGGAACTGCTGCCCGGCCCCGCGGAATCGCCGCTCTCCGACGACGATCTGCGCAGCTACGAATTCGCGCTCGATGCGTTCGTCGCCGGCCAGTGGGAAAAAGCGTACGATCTGCTCCACGCGCTGCCGGCACGCGATCGCGGCAAGGATTTTCTATTAGGCAACATCATTCAGCACAATCACCAGCCGCCTACCGGCTGGAACGGCGTCGTGACGCTGACTTCCAAGAGCTGACGTCGAATAGCTGATTTCCAAGAGCTGATTTCCAAGAGTCGATTTCCAAGAGTCGATTTCCCGCATCTGCCTCAGGAGCCGAACGCTGAAGGCGTTCTCCAGCGAAGTCCAGGGTTGGCGACCATCGGGAGCCAACCCTGGGAAACCAAGACACCCGCGGACGGGAGCTCTGAAAGAGCTCGCCAGGACGCCTCGTGCTTCGGAAATGTTCGCCGTGGGCGGAGCATCCTGGCGAACTCTTTCAGAGTTCCATCGCATGTGGCGGCTGATTTTACCCAGGGTTATTGATCCTCCGCGAATGCGCACTTGCTCCCCTCTCCCTCCGGGAGAGGGGCTGGGGGTGAGGGTCTTTGTTGCATTGAACCGCACGCCTCCGAGGTTTGCTGTTCTGCCCTCACCGCCAGCCCCTCTCCCGGAGGGAGAGGGGAGCAAGAAGTCCAGGCGCTTTCGCACCCTGACGATCAATAGCTCCCGATGGTCGCAAACCCTGGGGTTTGCTGGAGAACGCTTTCAGCGTTCGAGCCGCGCCCGCCCGGTAACTTTGCCGCTTCGCAAACTGAAGTTCACGCAGAAACGGTTGCTGATTTCCAAGCATTGCGGCTCGGCAGGAGCCTCGCCCCTCCGATGTGCACAACGGTTGAAGGGAACTGTCGTGTGACGTCATCGCCTTCCCAGCCCCGTTCACGGGGCTTTCGCGAAGCGTCTAGTAGGCCCGCCGTTGACGGCGGGTCACGAGCGGCGAAACAAGCATTCCTCAAGGCCCGTTTACGGGCCTTCTCGCGGTCGGCTTGAGCCGCCGGCCCATGGACCGCTTGAAAACGGCTGAAGCCAAACGGCGAGAAGGCCCGTGAACGGGCCTCGATACGCGACGTTTCCGCCCAGAAACCCGCCGTCAACGGCGGACCTAGACGCTTCGCGAAAGCCCCGTGTGAACGGGGCTACGCAGCAGATTACGTCCGTCGCAGCTTGTCTTCGGCAGTTGTTCGCAGCGGAGGCCTCGTCCTCTCCAAAAAGACCTACTCATATCGCAAGGCGTCGATCGGATCGAGCCGCGATGCTTTGAGCGCGGGATAGTAGCCGAAAAACACGCCGACGCCCGCTGATACCGCGAACGACAAACTCACCATCGTGCCGTCCACCGACACGGGCCATTTGGCGGCGAACGCCATCAGCACGGCCCCCCCAAGCCCGATCGATACGCCGATCAATCCGCCAACCAGCGCAAGCATCAAGGCCTCGATCAAGAACTGCACCAGCACATCGCGCGGCGTCGCGCCGATCGCCATGCGGATGCCGATCTCGCGGGTGCGTTCGGTCACCGAGACGAGCATGATGTTCATGATGCCGATGCCGCCGACCAGCAGCGAAATCGACGCGATGACGGCGATCAGCACCTGCATCGTCCGCGTCATGATGACGGCCAACTCGGTCATTTCCTGCACGCTGCTGACGTCGAAGTCATCCTGAGTTTTGCAGCGCCGCTTCTCGCGCAGCACTCGGGACACGTCCTTCTTGATCGCATCCATCTGCGTGAGATCGGTGACCGAGGTGAGGATCAGGCTCAGGTTTTCGACGCCGCCCGCCAGCTTACGCTGCAAGGTGCTTACGGGGATGAATACCTGATCGTCCTGATCGCCGCCGATGGGGGATCGACCCTTCGGCGTGGTCACGCCGACGACGCGGAGATTCATCGAATCGATGCGGATCGATTGGCCCACGGGGTTGGCAAGATCGGGGAACAGCTTGTCGCGGATCGTGGCGCCAAGAACGACAACCGTTGCTTGTTTCTTGAGGTCTTCATCCGTCAGAAATCGGCCATGCTCCAACGGCCACATGCGGACCTTGGCGAAATCGGGAACGGTGCCGGTGATCATGGTCGGCGTATGTCGGGTGCGGGTCGAAACGACGCGCATCGAGGCTTGCACTTCCGCGAAACTGTTGACGCCGGACTTCACCTGACGGCGCAACGTGCCGGCGTCGTCATTCGTAAGCGGCTTGAAATCGGCGAGGGTGCCGTTCGCGTTGCGGGTGCCGGCCCGGATCAGAATCAAATTGCGGCCCACATTGTCGAGGCGTTCGTCGAGTTTCTTTCGTGCGCCGTTGGCGGCACTCACCATCGCGATCACGGAGGCGGTGCCGATGACGATGCCGAGGCTGGTGAGCACGGAGCGCCCCTTGTGCACCATGATGGCGCCGAACGCGAGACGAAAAGCGGCAAGCCAACCCATGATGCTTTCCTCAGTTGGCGAGCGGCCGGCGTCAGCCGGCTGGTAGTGCGAACTTGCAAGTCGCTTGACTTGCTGACCGCGAATCGAAAACGTCGCTGCAATACGTGACGAGACTTTTACGGACACTCCACCAGCCGGCTAACGCCGGCCGCTCGCCAATTCGAGCGTGTGGGGGCCGGGATTCGTCACGTCGCTTCGAATATTGCCGTCGAAGATCGTCACGACGCGCGGCGCCTGTTCCGCGATGACGACGTCGTGCGTCACCATCACGATCGTTTGGCCCAACTCGCGGTTGAGCCGATGGAACTCGCGCAGAATCTCTTTGCCGGTCGCGGAGTCGAGGTTGCCCGTCGGTTCGTCGGCCAGCAGGATTTGCGGCTCGTTGATCAATGCACGAGCGATGGCGACTCGCTGTTGCTGGCCGCCGGACATTTGATTGGGATGGTGATCCAGCCGCATCTTGAGGCCGACGATCTCCAGCATCTGCAACGCCTTGGCCCGGCGGACGTCCGCGGGGATGCCTCGATAGATCAAGGGAAGCTCGACGTTCTCGATCGCCGAATGCCGCTTGAGCAGGTTGAAGCCCTGAAAGACGAACCCGAGTTTCTGATTGCGAATGCGAGCGAGCTGGGCGCGATTAAGGCTTTTCACGTCCACGCCGTCGAGCAGATATCGGCCCGTGCTTGGTTGATCGAGACAGCCGAGGATGTTCATGAGCGTCGATTTGCCGGAGCCGGACGAACCGCGGATGGCGACGAACTCGCCGCGGCGGATCGAAAGATCGATGCCGCGCAACGCACGGACTTCGACTCCGCTGGAGCCGTAAACCTTTTCGACGCGTTCGAGGCGAATCACATCCATGCTGCGTGGTTCCTCACCGGTTAGCCGCGACGCGCAGCGGAGCGCGGGCAGTGAACATTGCGAACGCATGGCACGCAATCCGCGCTCCGCTCCGCGTCGCGGCTAACCCGCCGAAAGGCTACGAGACTTTGATGTTCGTCGGCTGATCGAAGAAGCCGGGCGCTCGGGCGGGGGGCGTGCCGATGATGAGCCGCGGCGGCGATTTGCCGAGGGCGGGCTCGCGGCCCGACTCCCACTCGAGCACTTCGTTCCCTTCCGTGTCCTTGAGGCCCAATTCGCCGTTGCGATCCACGCCGCCGACGCGAACGAACAAGGGCCACGGCGATTGCTTTGCTTCGTCCCACGTCCACAGCGTGAACCACTGATCGACATCCTGCCGTTTGCGCCATTCGTCGAGCCGAGCTTTCGCCGCGGGGACGACGAACGCATCGTCGAGCCGAAAGTTGAGGGCGGTGGAAGGCGCCTTCCAGGCGTTCTTGTGTTCCCTGCGAACGACGTCAAGCGACATCGTCATGCCGGGGCGTAGCCGCCACTCGCCGCTCGCGGGATCCTTCTGATTCTCGACCTCGATGACCGCGTCGTAAAACACTTGGCCCTTGAGGTTGTTGGCGAGCGGCCGAATTTCGCGGACGACGCCGACGAATTCGACGTCCTCTTCGGCGTAGGTCGTCACCGTGAAGCGAGCCGTGAGCCCCTTGCGGACTTTCGCAACATCCCCTTCGCCGATCTGGGCATGGACTTCGACGCAATGCAGGTCGCCGGACAGGACGAACAACGGCCCCGCTTGCGGGCCGACGGCCTGGCCTTCGGAAACTTTGCGTTCCAACACGAGGAACTCGCGTTTGCCGGGGAGGCTCGAAGTCGGCGTTTTGATCTTGGTCATGTCGAGCGCGAGGTACGCTTCCTTGCGAGCCGTCTCCGCGGCCTTGGCTTTGGCTTCTGCGGCCAACAGTCCCGCCTGAGCCGCCTTCGCTTGCATCTCCGCCTGGTCGCGGTCGGAGCGGAAGCCGCCTTTGCTCTGCAGTTCCGTCTGCACCTGCAAGGCAACGTCGGCCCCATCCCGCGTGGCCTGGGCCTGCGCGACGGCGGCCTGGGCCAGGCGAAGCCCGTTGTCCGCTTCCTCGACTTTGAGGCGAACGCGCCGGTCGTCAAGTTCCGCCAGCAATGCCCCCTCGGCCACGACCTGATTGACGCGCGCATGCAGCCGCAGGACGGTCCCTGGAATTTCGCTGCCGACGAGAACGATGTCATTGGCGTGGACGACGGCGGTCGCGCTGACGACGTCGCGCATCGTGCCCTGCTGCATCGGGGCAAGCGTGAGCTTCGCTTCGCTGAGTTGCGGCGGTTGCTGGCGTTTCTGCCAGTGCAGCCAGCCAGCCACGCTGCCGCCGGCCAAAAGGAGGAGGATGATCAGTTTCTTCACGGTGGGCGCCGCCTCCTGCGGACAAGCCGGACCGCGTGATCGCGATCGGCGGAATGTCTCCTTCCACTAATGTCGCATCGATAGGCCCGCCGTCTTTGCACGACTCCGCCATGCGCCATGTTGCCCGCGTCGTCAGCACGTTAACGACCGGAATTTTCGGGGCAGCCGCTACAACCCAAAACCGCGAGGCAAACCGCCCGATTGCCGCAACTTGTAAGCCTCTCCAAATTGCGTCGCCAACTATAATGCGAAGCATGTCGCTTCGAGTGAAAATCTGCGGAATCACGAACAGAACCGACGCGGAGGCTGCGGTTCGCGCGGGGGCGGATGCGCTGGGGTTCAACTTCTATCCGCGTTCGCCGCGCTATGTCTCATTCGAGACGCTGCCTTCGCTGCTTGACGAGTTGCCGCCGTTCGTCGAACCGGTCGGGCTCTTCGTGCAGCAGCCGTGGAGCGAGGTGCTCGCGGCATTCGAGCGGCATCCGGAGTTGCGTTCCATTCAGAATCACGCGGACACGCCAACTCCGTGCGAACGGCGTGGGTTTCGCCGATGGGTTCCTGCGTTCCCCGTTCGCGATTCAGCGAGCGTCGAACAGGTCCGCGCATTTCTCCGCCGTTGTCGCGAGGCGGAAACGATGCCGGCGGCGATTCTCGTCGATGCTCATGTGCCGGGGTCGTTCGGCGGCACGGGACAAACCGCGCCGTGGCACTTGCTGGAGGGCGTGGACTTTGGCGTGCCGATGATCCTGGCAGGCGGGCTGAATCCGGACAATGTCGCCGAGGCCGTGCGGCGTGTGCGGCCCTATGCGGTCGATGTCGCCAGCGGTGTGGAATCTTCGCCCGGGAAAAAAGACTCGGACAAGATGCGACGATTCGTCGACGCCGCCCGCGCTGCATGAGGATCCGCGCGCGTGGCGTGTGCCCTGCTTCGCCGGATCTGGAAGGCAATTCGAGTGGTCCTCGCGCTCCGCGGGAGGTCAGCGGCGATGTTAAGTCAGACCGCTCCCTGCCTTTCGTGGCGACAAGTTTATTAACTTGTCGGAATGGGTTCATTGAAAAGACATTTCGAACAAGTCAATAAGCTTGTTTCCACGTCTGTCTGACCTTGCATCGCGACTGACCTCACGCGGAGAGCTTGTGATTTTTTGCCGAACCGCCGGAAAAAAACCTCTGAAACACGAGGTTTTTGAGGGGTCGTTTCGAGTTTTCGGCAAAAAATCACAAGCTCGGAGCGTGAGGACCACTCTAAATCAGCGTGCGCGATTTCGCCGCAGCACCTTTCGCACGAACCCGAAGCGTCATGTTAGCGAGGGACGACGTGAATCCCTCGCTAACTGACGCTTCGGGCTAGTGCGGGCGACTGGCATGTTTTGATCGGATGCGCGACGCCCGCTCTTATTCGAAAGGCCGCTAACGCGCCGCCGATTTGCGCACGCTGATTTAGGTGGCGTGACGAATCGACAGCGGCTGACCCGGCGACCAATCGAATGCGATCAGCTCGGCTGAGTGGCCTGCTTCGAGTCCGCGCGGCGGCATGGCGAAGAGTTCGTGGATACGGCTTGATGCCATGTCGATGGCATCGGCCAACGACACTCCGGCAGCTTCGATGGCATGCCCGACGCAGCGGTCGGTGAACGCCCAGCTTCCGGCGAGAAACCTGGTCCCGGGCACGACGATTTTGCCTTCCGGCAGCACTTCGAGTTCCTGTCCCCAATCGCGGTAACAGCCGGGCGGCATTCCCGCGAGCGGACCGGCATCGCACGCTAGAATCGTTCGCTCCGGAGTCTTCACGCGGACCATGCATTGGATGACGGACGCCGGCAGATGATGGCCGTCGCAGATGATGCTCGCCCACAGCGCGTCGTGGGCGAGCTGATCCCAAATGTAGTTGGGATGCCGAGGCAACACGGCGTGCGAACCGTTGCCGAGGTGGGTGCTGAGTTTCGCCCCCGCGTTCGCCGCCGCGGCGATGTCCGCCGAACCGGCAGCGGTGTGGCCGATGGCGACGACCACGTTTTGAGCAACCAGTTTCTCGATGAAGGGGATCGCGCCGTCGATCTCCGGAGCGAGGGTGACGAGACGGATGCCCCCCTCGGCCGCGTCTTGGAGTCGGCGGAATTCGTCCCAGTTCGGCTTGCGGATGTGCTCGCGGGGATGGGCGCCGCGTGGGCCGTCTTCCGGCGAGAGATAGGGGCCTTCAAGATGATAACCAGGGATGGCGCGGGCCAAGGCAGGATCTTCCGCCCGCGCTTTGGCGAGCGTGGCGAACCCGCGGCTCAGATTCTCGAACGAACCGGTGATGATCGTCGGCAGCAGCTCCACGATTCCATGTCGCCGGCATTCGTCGACGACGATGCGAATCTTCTCGACGGTAATGTCCGGCGCCCCAAACCCGATGCCGAGGCAACCATTGATCTGCAGATCGAAGAAGCCTGGCGCGATCCATTGCGCTTCGCGGTCGGGTCGTTCGGAGCCGGATGATTCGATTTGTTGGATGCGGTCCTGATTGCAGACGACGTCGATCGGTTCGCCAGTTCGGTAATGTCGTCCGCGCCAGCGCATGGCTATTGCCCGTCCTTCGGTTTGCCGTCCGTTGACGTGTCGGTGGGCGTTTCGTTCGTCACGGGCGGTTCGCCGCGGCGGAATAGGTGCGACAAGCCGAACACGAATAGGCCAAGCAGCACGGTCGTGGCCACGCCGAAGCCGACGAGGATCCAATCGCGGCGCGAGAAATCCCATGGCTTCCATGGAATCGGCACGTCGGGAATGAGTTCCACGTCGATGTTGTCGGCGTGGTCCTCCGGATCTGCCAAGGTGAACATGGCACCGGCAGATCCCGGCGGAGCGCCCGCCGGTTTGCCGACGGGAACCGATTTCTGTTTGAGCTTTCGCTTGTGCTTGCCGTGCTTGGCGGCCTTATCGTCTTTAGACGGAGCTGCCGGGATGCCGGCATTGGATTCCGGCTTCGGCGGAGGAGCCACGGGGATCGCGTGCGCGGTCGGCGGCTTGGGGGGAATGACACGGGCGACCGCTGCCGGAGCCGCTGGATTCGACATCGGCTTTGCGGGAGCCATCGCGACAGGCGGCGCGGCGACAGCCGCTGCGGGAGCGGGGTCGAGTTCCAACGACGTCAAGTAGCGGCGAAGCTGCGGCGTTTCTTCGATCGGCGCGGGGGGCGCCGCGTCCGCCATCAAGAACACTTGCAGGCCCATCGCGGCCCGCTCGGGCGTCGGGTAGCGCTTGGTCGGATCCTTCGCCATCATGTAGCCGATGATCTGCTCGAGCCCCTCCGCCACCTGCGGATTGAATTCGCGGATCGGCTTGGGCGTCTCGGTCGCGTGCCGAATCATCTGGTTGAGAATGTTCTTGTCGGGAAACGGCGGTTGGCCGGTCAGCAGGTGATAGAGGACGCAGCCCAGGCTGTAGACGTCTGCCCGAATATCGCTGCTGTGCGGATCACGGGCCTGTTCCGGCGACAAGTAATCCGGCGTCCCCAGCAACACGCCTTCGCCTGTCAATTCGGTCTTGTCCTCTTCGTCGAACATCGAGCGAGCCAGGCCGATGTCGAGGATCTTCACAGTCGCCAGATCGGTCACGTCGCTCTTGGGTCCGGACAGCGGAAAGGCGAGCATGAGGTTGGCGGGCTTGAGGTCGCGGTGGACCATTCCCATTTCATGGATGTGCTGCAGGCCGAGCAGCGCCTGATGAATGAGCCGAACCGCTTCGGGAGGAGGAAGCCGACGCCGGCGGGCGAGAACTTCGTCAAGCGTTTCGCCTTCCAGGTGCTCCATGACGAGCCAATTCAGGCCGCGGGCCTCGCCTACCTGAAAGGTGCGGACGACGTTCGGGTGCTTGAGTTTCAACGAAAGCCGGGCCTCGCGCTCGAATCGGCCGAGCACTTGCGAACTCTTGGCGCGCGACGGAGGCAGCACCTTGATCGCGACGACCTGCATCGACAGCGTGTGCATCGCCTTGTAAACGCCCGCCATCCGTCCCCGGCCGATTCGGTCGAGGATCTTGTAGGGGCCGAGGAAGAAGTCGTCGGCCTGGCCTTTTTGGAGGAGCACCGCTTGATATTCGGTCACGTACTGCTGAGCGACCAACCATTTGAGGAAGTGGGGAACGGAGCCGATATTTTCTTTCGACTCCCCCTGCCAGCGTTGGTGCATGGCGCGCATTTCCTCCGGAGTCATGAGCTTGCTCCGGATCAGAAACCCGCACAAATTCTCGACCGTGAAGGACATGGAGGGAGTAGTTCCAGCAGAGGAGAGCGGGGCCGATGGTTGATCGTCAGGCGACGAAAGCGTTCGCGAGTCTTGCTCCCCTCTCCCTTCGGGAGAGTTCGGGAGAGGGGCTGGGGGTGAGGGCAGAACCTCTGCCCAATGGATCAATGTGATTCCTCGCGCATGGTCTGTGACCCATCCATCATCCAAGCAACAATGCGAAAAACCCCCTCACCCCCACCCCTCTTCCGGCTCTTCCGGAGGGAGAGGGGAGCAAGACCTGCCTGGCGAAGTTGCTGCCTGACGATCAATAGCTGAATATAAGCCCGTCGCGATCGGAAGTGCAGAGGAAAACCGGGGAACTCAAAACGAGTCGAAGAACGCATCCAGAAAACTGCGGGGCGAGCCGAGGTTGCGTAGTTCCTGAAGCGACAGGTTATGTGCTTCGAGTTGTTCGAGAAACTCCTGCTGCCGTTCGCGGGGCAGTTCGTCGAACAGCGATTCCATCCGCTCGCCGAGTCCGCGAAGCATCCATGGGCTCGTCTTGCGATCCCGCAACATGGCTTCGTATTCCGCCAACACAAGGAACGGGTTCTTGGGATGCAGCTTTTGGGCTTTCCGAACGTAGGTCGCGAATGCGCTGATCGCCGGCACATCGCTGAGAGCAAGCAGGTATCGCTCCAGCAATCGTTCCGGCCAGCCGTCGAACGCGGCCTTCTTGCAGATAGCCCAACCCGCTTGCAAGGCGGTATCGCCGGCGGATTGCTCGGATTCGATCTTCATCATCTCGGCGAGCAGAGTCAGTTCCTCGGGGGCGCCGCCGGTTTTCGCGAGGGAGCGGAGCACCATCGCGCCTTTCTTGGTGTCGGCCGCCGGGATTCCGTATCGCTCGCCTTCGGCAATGAGGAGGAACGGAGCCGCAAGCCGAACGTGCGGCAGCGCGAGCAGTTTTTCTCGCGCTTCCGCCGCGACGTCAGGATCCCCCTTGGTGGTTTCGAGGAAATGGCGGCGAGCAAAGACGAGGGGGGCCAAGTCGGGCGCCAATTCCTGCGCCTTGGCGAGGTCGGCCCGCTGGGTGGCGAGTTTCGTGCGGACGCCGCTAATGACGCGCTGCAACGAAAGCACTCCCAGAAGATGCCGCAGTTTCCGGTTAAGCGGGTCCAAAGCGAGGGCTCGCTCGAATGCCGTGAACGCTTTCGAAGGAGCGTTCGAGCTGCGGTAAAACCTCCCGAGTTTCTCCAGCGTCTTGGGATCGTCCGGGAACTGCTCAATCAGTGCTTCGCCCGCGGCGATTGCTTCCTTCCTCCATGCCGGTTCCGCGGCCAACGCTTCGAATCGCAGCAGATACGGACGCCGACGATGCGGAGCCAATTCGATGGAGCGGGCAAAGCAATCCTCGAAGGAGGGGAGCTTGTCGAAGTCATCCTCGTCGTCTTCGTCCACGTCCAAGGGGTCAAGATCCAGGATCAGTGTGCCGACGTGTTCCCACACCATGGCTTTTGCCAAAGCGTGACGCGTTCCGAACGACTTTTCGCATGAGCCGGACTGGAGATACGATATCCAGCCCAGAATGGCCCCGAGGGGTTGGCCACGTCGCTCGAATCCGACCGCAAGCAGCCGGGCGTATTCCGGTTCGACCATATCCAAACCGAATCGATGGGCCAAGCGTTGCAAGTCGTTCGGCATCCCGCGTTGAAGGATGACTCCCGCAAGCGTTCGACGCAAGGGTTCGGCAAGTTCGGGCCGCGTCTGCCATTGGCTGATAATGGGTTCGGCAACTCGCAGCACGTCATTGAGCTTCTTGTCTCTCTGCAGCGATGTCTGAAGAATGCGCACTAGTTCCACATCGCGGGAACCGGTCGCGCGATCCGCCGCCTTTTGCAGCGCGGCTTGCGCGGCTTGAGATTGGGTTTGCCGAAACTCGGCATCGATGCCGAAACGCAAGGGAGCGGCAAGCCGCCACGGCAGGCGGTTGGGCTGCAAGCGCATCCATGCTTCAAGAGCACGCGCATCGTCGCTCGCATACCAAGCGAGCAAACCGCGCAAAAAGACTTTCCATTCGAGGAACGGCGATTGCAGTCCTATGGACTGGATAGCACTGCGGGCCTCGTCGTCGCGGCCTGCATGTGCCAGGGAGATCGCGTTCAGCACCGCGTCGAAACCGGCGTGGTGCTCCGTGGGGAGCTGGGTTTTTCCTTCGGGCCCTTTTTCGATGGCTCCGTCGGCCAGGCTGGCAAGGGCACGAACCCGGGCGGGAGAATCGGCGGGAAGTTGCGCGAGCAGTCCAGTTGCTTCCGCGGCGAAACCGCAACGAGCGAGATTCTCCGCCACCAGCTCGCGTATGCCGGGAGCTTCGCCGAGCGCCAGCAGATTCCGCCAAAGGACCGCTGCTTCGCTCCGTTGATTGTCTCGCTGCAAATGCTCCGCGCGCAGCCGAATCGCCTCGCGCAGCAATTCGCGATGGTCGATATGCGGTTCGGCATGGGCAATGTCGCGAGCCAGGCGCAACGCGGACTGACTGCGGCCGGACTCCGCAGCCTCCTTGTACTTCGCTTTGAGTTTGGCGACGTCCGTGATGGCAGGCCGTTTCATGAGACGAGTGCTCCGCGAGAGATGCGTACTGTTTTACCTGCCGAACGACTGAAATTCGATGGAAAAGCCTGCGCCGAGCGTCTCTATGCGGAAGGCCCCCTTGATTGCGGGGGGTTGGCGCCGGTGATAAGATGGAAACGCTTGGACGCTCGACTAGGAATTCTTCATGCGCGACCCCTTTTCATGGTCCCTGCCGCTGGGACAGCTCTTCGGCATCGCCGTGCGCATGCATGTGCTTCTGCCGGTCGTCATGGTCGGCATGGTGCTGCGCTTTGCAATCAGCAAAGACTTCGAATCGACGCCCGGTATTTGGATCGACGTTTCGCTCCTCATGGGCTTGCTGTTCGTCTCGGTTTTGCTGCATGAGTTGGGCCACTGTTTCGCGGCTCGATCGGTCGAAGGGGATGCCCGCGAGATCCTGCTTTGGCCTCTGGGCGGCCTCGCCTACGTCGATGTGCCCAACACGCCGCGAGCCCACTTGTGGACGGCACTCGGCGGGCCGCTCGTCAATATCGCCCTTTGCATCGTCTCCGCCCTTTTGCTGGGGTTTGCCACCGAGGGATATCGTCCGCCGACTTGGTTCGAGTTCCCGACGCGCTGGTCCCCGCTCATCCCTTGGGGAACGGCATCGAGCGGAATGACCTGGTGGACCCTTGGCCTGGCGCAGGTCTTCTGGATCAACTGGTTCCTGGCGCTCTTGAACCTGTTCCTCGTCGCCTGGCCGCTCGATGGAGCCCGCATCCTGCAGGCGATCCTCTGGCCGCGCATGGGCTACCGATCATCGATGGCGATGTCGATTCGCGTCGGGTTCGTGTTCGTGTTCATCGTCCTGCTTTATGCCGTCGTGAAGAACGAAAGCATCGCCCTCGGTCTCGCGCTTTTCATTTACATGAGCTGCAAGCAGGAATATATCGCTCTCGAAACGGGCGGCGAGGAATCGCTCTTCGGCTACGACTTTTCGCAAGGCTACACGAGCCTCGAGAAGGATGCTGCCTCCACAATCGAAACGAAGAAAAAGAAACAAGGTTTCATTCAACGCTGGCTGAAGAAGCGACGGCTCGCGAAGATGCAACGCGACAAAGAGCAGCAGGAAGCGGAAGAGCTCCGAATGGACGAGTTGCTCGAAAAGATCAACCGGTTCGGCAAAAACTCGCTCACCGACGAGGAAACTCGTTTCCTGAAGCGCGTCTCGGATCGATATAAGAATCGTTCATGATCCCCTGCAATCGCATCACGCCCTGTAGGGAACGCCCTCCGTGGCGTTCCGCCGAACTGGACGCGTCCGAGTCCCGAGTGTCCACATTCCGCGATCCCGCTTGCGGCTTAGCGATCCGCGGCGTCCGACCGCTAAGCCGCAAGCGGAAGACTGCACATGCGTCATGGGGGATGTGCGTTTCCATTCACGCGGAACGCCACGGAGGGCGTGCCCTACAGCGCGGCGGAAACTTTTCCTTTGCATCCTTGGGGTGCGGGCGCTACGATCCACGTGGCGCTTCCGATCCAACCCCAAGGAGCTTCCCTCATGCAACACGGCAATCTTTCGCGGCGCGGCTTTCTCGCCAAATCGCTTGGCGGCATGACCGCCGCCGGTCTGCCCATCTGGTTCGCCAACGAAAATCTCAACTACGCCCAGGACAACTCCGGCAAAGCCCGCGCGAGCAACAACGATGTGCTCCGCATGGCCGCCATCGGCACCGGCACCAACCGCACCCGCCGCAACGCCAACCAACCGCTCCGCGGCGAACGCGGCGTGCACATCATGCAAGCCGCGATGGGCCAACCCGGCGTCCGCATGACCGCCGTCTGCGACGTCGATCGGCCCAATGCCGAGTTCGCTAAAGATCTCGTCGATATGGCCAACGGCAACCGCGATTGCCGAGTGTATGGCGACTTCCGCGAACTGTTGCAGAATCGGGATATTGATGCCGTCACCATCGGCGTGCCGGATCACTGGCACGCACTGATCGCCATTGCCGCCATGAAAGCAGGCAAGGACGTCTACTGCGAAAAGCCGCTGACGCTGACGCTCGAAGAAGGCAAAGCCCTCGTTAAGGTCGCACGGGACACGGGCAAGATCGTGCAGACGGGCAGCCAGCAGCGGTCCGAGTTCAATGGCCGATTCCGCCTGGCCTGCGAGCTGGTCCGCAACGGACGCATCGGCAAGCTGACGAAGATCACGACGCTGATCGGCGACAACCCGCAAGGCGGGCCGTTCCGCTCGACGCCGGCGCCGGAAGGCCTCAACTGGGATTTTTGGCAAGGCCCCACGCAGCAGGTGGACTACGTTCCCGAACGCTGCTTCTACGAATTCCGCTGGTGGTACGAATACTCCGGCGGAAAGATGACCGACTGGGGCGCCCACCACAACGACATCGCGCAGTGGGCCCTGAACATGGACAACAGCGGCCCCATCGCGATCCGCAGCACCGCCGAGGCGCCGACCTCGAACCAGCCGAACAGCTACAACTGCCACAAGAATTTCGAAGTCGTCTACACCTACGGCGACGGCCCGGACGGCGGGGCGGGGACGGAACTCGTTTGCCGTGCGAACCCGCCGCAAGGCTGGCGCATCCGCAATGAGCGAGGCCAATCGCCCAACAACGGCATCCTCTTCGAAGGAGAAGGCGGGAAGTGGATCTTCGTCAGCCGCGGCGAGTTGTTCGCCAGCGACAAGGCGATCATCGACGAGGCGTTGCCGCAGAACGCCACTCGGCTCGAGGTGGCGACCGGCAACAACCACATGGCGAACTTCCTCGCCTGCGTGAAATCGCGCCGCGCCCCGATCTGCAACCCGACGGTGGGCCATCGCTCCTGCAGCGTATGCCACCTCGGCAACATCTCGGTCCGCATGGGCCAAGCTCTGCGCTGGGATCCGCGCGAAGAACGTTTCATCGGCGACAACGCGGAAGCCGCGAATCGGCATTTGGGCCGGCCGTATCGGGCGCCATGGCGGCTTGAAGCGTAAGGAGAAATTGCAAATTGCAGATTTCAGATTTCGAATTGCAAATTTTGACAACATCCAAGCCCAGGGGCGAGCGTAGCGAACTCCTGGGTTCCAGACCGTAAGCGTATTACGCTTCCGACACTCCGATCCCAGGAGCTCGCTGCGCTCGCCCCTGGGCTTGGGGTTGTTTTGTTCATTTCATCATGTCCACACCGCTTTCCCGTCATCCCTGGGTTGATCGCGACGATTCGCAGCTTCTCGCGGAGTGCGATGTGGACACGTATCGCGCGAGCGGCCCAGGGGGACAGAAGCGGAACAAGACGAGCTCGGCGGTGCGGCTGCGGCATGAGCCGACGGGGATGATCGTCATCGCGGAAGAGAGCCGATCGCAGCATGAGAACAAGGCGAAGGCATTGCGGCGGCTGCGGCAGGGGTTGTTCCTGAAGATTCGCGAACCGTTCGCGGAAACCTCGAGCGAAATTGCCGCGGTGACGACCGCGGCGGGACGTTTGGAAGCGGGGCGGAAAGATCCCCGGTTTTGGCCCGCGGTCGGCGTGATTCTCGATGCCATCGATGCGTGCAATGCCCGCGTTTCCGAAGCAGCGGAGAAGTTAGGCACGACGACCGCCAATCTCATCGATTTTCTGCAGGCGGATCCCAAGGCTTTCGAGACGGCGAACGTGCTTCGGCAGAAGCATGGCCAAAAGCCTTTAAGGGCTGACGGCTGAAGGGCCCTCTGTAGCACTCTCGCTCCGCGAGAGTCAAGCGGCGGCGCGCCATGCGATCGCGTGGCATACATTCGCTTTCCTCTCGCGGAGCGAGAGGGCTACATAGGCTGTCGCCGACTACAATGATCCGATGCGAAGCGTGGCGGATCGACCGCCGTGCCGCCCCGATCGTCATGAAGCAACGCCGCCATGCCGCCGCCGGAATCGTTCTCCTGGGTCGAAAAGCCGCTTTTGGCGGGGTTCGCACGCCCGATGGGCCCCGACGAATTGCAATGGCTCCGCAACCAAGGCCTGCAACTTTTAGTCTCGTTGACCGAGAACCCGGTGCAGCGGAGTTGGATCAACGACGCCGGCATGTTCGCGTTGCATGTGCCGGTCGAAGACATGACGCCGCCGAGCCAAAAGCAGTTCGACCTGATCATCTCCGCGATCGAGAAAGCGCACGCGAAGAGCATGGGCGTGGGCGTTCATTGCGGCGCCGGCATGGGCCGCACGGGCGCGGTCCTCGCCTGCTGGCTCACGCTCCGCGACATGTCCGCCCCCGCCGCCATCGCCCGCATCCGCGAACTTCGCCCCGGCTCGATCGAAACCCCCGAACAAGTCGAAGCCGTCCTCGAATTCGCCCGGCGGCACAAGAAACCGCCCATCTGATATTGGTTAGCCGCGACGCGCAGCGGAGCGCGAGTCCTGCTCCCCTCTCCCTCCGGGAGAGGGGAGCGCGTCCTGCGCGTCGAGGCTAGCCGTGGGGGCACCGAGGCGCGGCACGCATCGTCTCGGGGCGCGGGCTCGCCTGTGA
>JAIEPT010000081.1 GCA_019748295.1 Gemmataceae bacterium
GCCCTTTCAGTTCGTCCACTGGCAGCGTCACCTGCATAAAGAAGCTGGCCATGCCCTGCGGCAAGGCGGGGGACACTTCCGGACTTGTGCGGAGGTACTCCTTTAGTTCCGGCCCTGGGAGGGGGATGTCGATTCGGTTGATGTACCGCACTGCCACCCGTTTTACGCTGACCGGCTTAGCTACCTCCCGGTACACCGACCAAAGGCGGCGGGCTTCGGTCCTGAACGGCTCCCATCCGAGGTACGGCGCCAGACGATTGTGGGTGAAACCGTCCTTCCTCGCTTGAAAGAGTTGGAGCCCGTCCGCCGATACGAAGCGATAACCGATCTCCTGCGACGTGGCCGAGGCGGTCACCTGGTCGCCAAGTTCAAACTTCCCGAATGCGTGCTTCAGGGGCTGGAAAATCGGGTACTCGGCCTTCACCGGATCTTGGCACTTCTCCAGGTTGCAAGCCGCAAAGCCTTTCGGAAGCTCAACTTGGAAGTCCAAGAGAGCTTCTACAAGGGGCGGTCGGGAGTAGGGGCCTGGGGGAACCATAGTTTTACATTACCAAACCGGATGCCCGGTGACGCCGGTTTGGTGTCACTAAGTGGTAATACGTGGGATGACCTGCACTCGTATCAGGAATCAGCGGCTGTTTTTACAGAGGCCATACTTCAAAGGCTGCAGAACCGGACCAATGCCCCCGCTGCGACGTTCATTCTCCTCCCCGGTGGTCATTCGTCGCCGTCGGCTGTTCTGCGATGCCTCTATGTGTCTAGCCGTGTCCGCCCTTGGAGGTGTTATCGGTCCTCGCCAGTAGCGAGCGGCACCTCTCGCAATTCAAAGTCGCACCGCAGCCTGCCGGGGTGACACACAATGGCGTTCGCGGCATGCGTTTGAGCGGCGATCGCGGCGGGATCACGCTTCATCGGTTGCCTCCGAAGAGGTCACCTACGGCCGCGTCTTCATCCACGGCAACATGCAGGTAGCCGCTGGTGATGGCGACGTTCGCGTGGCCTGCCGCATCGCGAACTTCCGCCAATGATCGCCCACCCGCCAGGGCGTGCGATATGAAAGTATGGCGTCCGTGGTGGATCGTAAGCGTCGCTACTCGATCCTTCCCCAGCCCCTTGCAAGCTGAAAGGAATCGCCGCCTTATCGCCGCCCGCTGAAGGCCTTGGCCCACCCGATTGCTCTGCACCGAGCACACGAACGCTTCCCCTTCCGTGGCCCCTTGGCTGGCCCGCACCGCCTTCCAAGCCTTGAGGTCCCCTAACGTCCCCGCGTCCCACCAAAGCTGAACCCTACGCCCCTTCTTCCCCTTCGTGTGCCCCTTCTGCAGCCGAAGGTGAGGCCGCGCCCCTTCGACCACTACATCGCCGACCGTCAGCTTCCCGATCTCGCTGACCCGCAGCCCGCAGTAGCAGCCCACCCGCACGGTGACGCGGCTCCGTTGAGCGTTCCGCGTTTTACCGCCGCCGCCAGCATTGTGGCCAGTCGCCCCGCGTCAGAATCCGCGTTTGGCCGACGTTCAAGTGTCACGCGTTCGCTGATCGCTGGCAAGGTGGCAAGAGCGGACCAAGTTCGAGCGTCTTGAGCATGTTGCCTCGGCAGCCTACTTGCCCACACTAAGTAGATCTGTAAGCTCGGCAACGTCGATTCCTTCGCCAGATTGAAGGGTCTAACAGTGCAAAAACCGAACTTTTACATTTCTGAAGAGAACTTCCGAGCGTTGATTGGTCCTGGGTATTGGTCCATTCAAGACCTTCCACCCGCTCGCGCTGAAATAGTACGACCATTTTTAGCTAGTAAAGACACCCTGGGCGTCTTTGCCAGTGGTCTTGCCCCACAATCTATTGCAAGCGTTTGTGACGTGGTCGGTGGTGTCGACTGGGCGCGATTGGAAAGCAACCTCAAATCTCAAGAGCCCCCAGTCAGTGTCTATCACTTCGTCATCAAGGCTCCAGACGAGAACGGCTACCCTGTCTACGCGTGCCAGAACAACGAAAGTATCGCCCCGCATTGGAGTGAATGGCAGGATTTGGAAGTGTACATGTCGTCGCATCGCAGCCCACAAGGCGAGAGTGATGGCTCGACAGAAACGAAGGCAGGCTGTGATCGCAGAGCGTCTGCTACGCGAGTCGATTTTGAAAGCCTGTGGAACTACGCTGTGAAGTACCGGCGATCTATTGAGGAAGCGATGGATTTGTTTCCCATGTTTTCTCGGGACCAAATCGCCGCCATGTTCGAGATCATGGAGAGGCAAGACATTTCTGAGCAGTTTCGCCTTAAAAAAGCTCTTGGGCGGAATTGGCTCGATGCTTCAAGTCTTCCTGCCAAGCAAGTTAAGAGGGCATTATTGGAAGATGTGAGCCCGTGGCAAGAAAATGCGATAAAAGCTCTTGAGGGGGACGAATAGAATGCCCCGACGAACGCGACTCCAACAGTGGTTGCTCAACGGCCTCGTGCCTACGGCGCTCAATCCAGCCCTTTCGCCACCAAAGCCCAAACCGCCTTCCTCCCATTCATCGCTGCCGCCGCATGCCGGTGGTTTCCGTCAATGATCACGCCGTCCGCATCCACTGCAATCGGCCAGTTGTCCTGCTTCCGGTCGCTCGGCTGACCGTTTGCCGTCTTGCGGGCGAGTTCCCGGCTGGACGCGTTGTCGTAGTCCTCGCCAAACTGCGACGGCTTGATGTCGGAGAGCGGAACCTCTTGCAACTCGAATTCGGACGGCGGCTTCCCCAGCATCCGAAGGATGGCGTTGGCGCCGTGCGTTTGGGCGACGATAGCGGCTTGATCAGGCTTCATCGGCCACCCTCCTTCCACAGGCGAAGAGGTCACCGACCGCGGCATCCTCATCCACCGCCACATGCAAGTAGCCGCTCGTGATGGCCACATTCGCGTGGCCTGCGGCATCCCTGACCTCGGCCAATGACCGGCCGCCGGCCAAGGCATGCGAGATGAAAGTGTGGCGCCCGTGATGAATGGTGAGCGTCGCGACCCGTTCCTTGCCCAGCCCCTTGCACGCTGAAAGAAACCGTCGCCGGATTGCGGCTCGCTGAAGCCCGCTGCCCACCCGATTCCGCTGCACCGAGCAGACGAAGGGTTCGCCTTCTTTGGCCCCCTGCGTCGCTCGCACCGCTTTCCACGCCTTGAGGTCCGTCAGCGTCCCCGAATCCCACCAGAGGGGCACCCTGCGGCCCTTCTTCCCCTTCGTGTAGCCCTTCTGGAGGCGAAGATGCGGCCGAGCCCCTTCGACCAGCACGTCGCCCACCGCCAGTTTGCCGATCTCGCTCACCCGCAGCCCGCAGCAGCAGGCCAGCCGCACGATGATGCGGTTGCGTTGAGCGTTCTGCGTCTTCGCCGGCGCAGCCAGCACTGCGGCCAGTTCACGCCGCGTCAGAATCCGAGTTTGGTCCACGTTCCAGTGTGACGAGAAATGCATGCCCCTGCCCCTTGGTTTGCGGCCCTCGATACCGGGCCGGTGGGACACGTTCGCTCCGGTCTGGGGCACAAGCAAGTCGAAAACGGACCCAGTTTGGGAGTTTTGGGTCTGTTTGCCGTCAATGAATGAAAACCGATGCCGACTTCGGGAAACTTCTTGAGAGGCAAGTAGGGGCCAGCTACCATTACGTCCGTCGTAAGGAACGGGCCCGGCGCGTATTAGCATTCCGGTGTCCCTGGCATTTGCCCACGTAGGCACTCCGACGCAAGGTACTCGCTTCCCTGCTTTTGAAGCCTCAAGTCGCGTTAAAGGAACGAACAATGACCACGAAGACGCTGGGTCGGCCGATTGCTGTGATCGATCTTGAGACCACCGGGCTTTTTCCGTGGCGGCATGACCGGGTGGTAGAGATCGCCGCCGTGATCATCGATAGCGAAGGAAAAATTGTTCGAGAGTTCGTTTCCTTGATCAATCCTGAGAGGGACATCGGCCCGACGAGCGTGCATGGCTTGACGTCCGAGGACCTTCTCGATGCGCCGCATTTTGAAGAGATCGCTCCGCTGCTACTTGAAACTCTTGAAGATACAGTCGCGATCGCGTCTCACAACGTGCGGTTCGATCGACAATTTCTCGACTACGAGTTTGCCCGGTTCGATTGCGGACTTCCGGACTATGCCTCCTTTTGCACGATGCAACTTGCAGGCGGAGGTAAGCTGTCCGACTGTTGCCGTGACTTCGGCGTTGCTGCAAACGCCGACTTCCATCACGCCCTGAACGACGCTCGAGCGGCGGCGAACCTGCTTGTCGCCCTGCTAGCGGACGACCCGTCCGCGGCAAGGCAACTCCAGCAGTCAACCGCGGTTCGCTGGCCTTCAATTCCAAAGCGAGGCAAGCAACCGGTCACGCGTGATGAAGCCCGCCAACGCCAATCGACTCCGCCCAACTTTCTGCAGCGGCTTCTCGAAAGAACGGATCGCACCAGCATTATTGGCGCATCGGATGGAGCGATCATGGCCTACGGTGCGTTGCTCGACCGTGTTCTCGAAGATCGTCGAGTCGATGATTCGGAGGCGGACTCGCTCGTAGAAATGGCGGAAAAATGGGGCCTTAGCAGGAAGCAAATCGAGCAAACCCATCGCGACTATCTGAATCAACTTGCGATTGCTGCGGTGGCTGATGGCATCGTTACGGATTCAGAGCGGCGCGACCTCAACCTCGTCGCCCGGCTCCTTGGACAGAGCAACGTCGAACTGGACAAGGTCTTGGCCGAGGCCGCCAACCGGCTTGCAGAGACCGGTCCCAGTTCGGTCCGATCTAATGTTGAGGAGACGAAATTTTCGGGCAAGCGTGTGTGCTTCACTGGAGAACTACAATGCTGCCTCAATGGACAGCCCATCTCGCGCGAAGAGGCTGAGCGGCTGGCGAGGGCGGCAGGTTTGGAACTGGCTAGTTCGGTCACAAAAAAGCTCGACATCTTGGTGCTCGCCGACCCGCATTCGCAATCGGGGAAGGCTAAGAAAGCTCGCGAATACGGCGTTCGGATCATGCACGAGCCCGTGTTTTGGAGAACAATCGGAGTCGCTACAACGTGAGCCGGGTCTCCAAGGCGGAATTCCGGAAATTTGTGGGGTAGGAAGTGTGCGATACGATCGCGAGTTATATGGGTTTGCTTGGCCGGGCCTTTCTTGGCTTGCGAATGAATATGAGGCCCTCAAATGGCGTTTCGCGATTTCACATACCCCAAGGTTTCTCAGCAACTCGGCGTGTCCGTTCAGGACCACGTAGATGTCGGCGAGCCTTTCCCCTTGGCTGTCCGTCCTGGCTTTGCCGAGCTGATCCAGCAAGGCCTCGAGGTGGCGGTGGGCGCCCGAGGCGTGTGCAGCGAAAAGGCGAAGTCGGAGTTTCTCGTCGCGCCGGTGCTGCTTGAAATGCGTCTTCTCGCGCGGCGGGCATTCTCGATCTTTTCGGGGATGGAACTCGACGCCCACAAAGGAAAGAAACTCAACGGGACGTGCGACTTCGTGCTCACCAAGGGCGCCAATCAACATCTTCGCGACGCACCCATCGTGGGGATCGTCGAAGCCAAGAACAGCGACTGGCTTCGCGAAGGATGGGGCCAGTGCATCGCCGGCATGGCAGGAGCATGCCATCGCAATCAACGGGACGGTCGTGGCGTATCCAAAGTGCTGGGAATCGTCACCAACGGGCGTAAGTGGCAATTCATGCAACTTTGCGGGAGCGTGGTACGTGCGGATCGACACGAATGCTCGATCGCCAACTTGCCAAACTTGTTTGGCCGGTTCGCGCAGCTTCTGGCGGAAACGATGGGGAAGCAACCTATTGCGATGGACGTTCAGCCGAGTGCTGCGCCGACCGCTGGTCCGGGAATCTCAGAAGCCCTTCTTCACTAAATTCGATCCTCGATAGATCGCGGCCAAATCGTCGGTCGCCCACGGAAGGCATTCCTTCTGTCCGCCCCTCGTGGCACGACTCCCGACATAGAAAGTATGGCGCAGAAGGAGCCAGAAAAAGGTGCTCCATGCCTGCTCGCGCGTCAATCGCGCGTTGTTTGGGCCGAAGAAGCCATTCTTCGCCTCGAAGTCTTCGGCGTCCGCGAAAGTCGAAGGGCGCCTGGTCTTTGGATCGAGCAGCACTTGCTGAGGACGATAACGCAGCCACTCGGCATCGTGCTGCAAATCACTCCTTCGGAATCCGAAAAGCTTGCGATTGGTCCAACGGCCGTTACCCGTTTGGAGGCGGAAGAACAGAAAGTATCGTTTGGAAAAGTGACTCTCCTCGACGCCTTCCTCATGCGCCAGCGGCTGCGGATGAAGCGGTTCCTTCAGGAGGTGAATTCGGCCGGGGTCGAGGAACGCTTTGCCGATCGTGTTCGGAGATCCCAACAGCATAGACCTGTAGCAGACGAACGAAAACAACTCGCAGCTGGAAGCAAGGTGCGATGCGGACGCCGTTCCGACGACATACTTCTCGCAACGAGGCTTGAGGTAGTCGCTGCGGCTGACCTTCGTGTTGGGGAACACAAGCGTCAGGGTCGTTAGATTCATAAACGCGACGTCGCCTCCTGAGTTGTGATCCGGCTTTTGCAACCGGCGCGGATGGCGCCCAATGGGCAAAGCTCCGCTTACCAAAGTGGTGCACGAACAGATCCCAGCAAACGCCGAGCGTGTATCCCGCTTCCCGCGTGTTACTGTTCAAAATGTCCGCGTTGAAGAGGATCAGTTCGGTCGTCCACGATCCTTGAGAGAAGGCTGTCCTTTCCAAAGCGGTCGATCAGGGGTCTCTCGCTGCCTACGGTGGGGGCGCGAGCATCAATTCTGGCCGAGCCACAGCAGCGTTCTGATAGTGGCCGCTTTTTCGCAAGGACGATTTGCCAACCCTTCTCTCCATGCCGAGGTTTCGAAATCCTTCCACATGTCTTCCAACGCGACGGATTCGTCGCGAAATCTCGCCAAACTCACGACTGCGGAGGTTCCCATGTCTTGAGATAAAGCCAGATCGCCAAGCTTCTCCGCTTCTTCTTTCGTTGGAAACGCCTGAAGCCTGACGCATTCCTCGATTGCGACTGGAAGCGGAATAGATGCGTTTCCGAGCTGAGCTCCAAGCCGCCTCCAATCCGTTGCAAACTCGACAATCCCTTCTTGGAGCATCGCAATCGCGTCAAGCTGTTCTTGGGAAACCGAACTGGCACTAAGCATAGGCGTCGCTTTTTCGCCGGATTTTCGGAAGCGTACGGTGCTGCCTGTCGAGTTCGCGCTTACGATTTCCAAAATCCTGCAAAGTCGCCTGAGTTTATCCGCGGCTAGGTGCGACTTGCCTTCATGAACCCAATATCCTTTCGCGCTCATGCCGGGAGGCGATTGGAAAGCGATTCTCTCGAACGTGCCAATGTAGTAGCCGTGCAATTGACGCCCTGGCGAAATTTCGTTCGCCAGCATTTGAACGGCTTTCTGAATTGTTCCGTTCCATCCTGTATCAACCAGGGCAGCTCGTTCGCAGTCCCACACTCCCTCGTCCTTGACGTATTCGATAAGTGCTTGCTTTTCCTCCTCAGCCGCTTCCGTTAGCGCCTGTTGCACCCGGACCGACCCGAAAACCGCAAGAATTCGCGTGTCGCGAGCAATATCGACCAGCTCATCCGGCGATCGAAAGCCGGCATTCCGGAAGACATCAGTAAAGCTCGATGATGAGAGGCCGAGGCGATCCAGAAACTCGCGCGCAGGTCGAGGTTCGTAGGTCACCAGCAAGTTCGCCATTGCGAACGGCCGATCCGTCGTCCATGTCGGTAACACCATCGCGCGCCGCGACGAATGCAGCAATCGAGTCGATGGGTTCTCATCGTCGAAGAGGCAACGGTAGACCCGATGGAGCAGTTCGCCGTCGCGCAACAGGAAGTAGGCGCGTTGAATGCCGTCTTCGCGAAACCGATCATGCAACCACTGGCAGAAACTAGAAAAGAAGGGCCCAAAAACGCAGTATCCCAAGTCGCGCCAGAAGTCGCTTTTTTCGGTGCATCGGGTGCGATATGCCCGCATGGCGCGGACCGACGACTCGATCCATGCCGAATCGCCATCCTGGAGCGGGGGGGTTGGATGCGGCGACACGAAGTTGCCGTGAAGCAGCGCGGGCATTCCTAACTTCAGCGGCGTCTGATGGTCAGATATGGGGTGATCGCCGACATGAAGGACTTTCGACGGCGCAACTCGTCGGCTTCGGCAGACTACGCCAAACAGTTGACCTCCTTGCTTGTTCACGCGATGCTCGGAGGACGGATAGATGCTTCCCGGAGGCATGGCAATTCCCGCAGCTTCCAGCAGACGATGCAGGAAGGCTCCACGGTGATAAGTATCCGAGACGGCGATCACTTCCTTTTGGGCCATTCGTGATCGACGAACAAGTTCGGCAATCTGAGGATTCGGCCTGCAAAGAGCAATTTCGACCGTCTCCTCGGCATGAACCAGAGAACTGATTGCCTCTGTCGAGAGACCGGCCATGCGACAAAACTCAGCATAGATCTCAGGAAGATCGACTTCCCCTGAACCCCGAAGCGAAAAGGCACGTTGCCGTGCCGCGTTCTCCGCTTCGACGCGCAGGCGAGCGACCGATTTTCCGAATCGATGGTCACGAAAGATCACATGACGCTGAAGGTGCAGGAAGACCTCGGCGGGATGCGCGACGCGCCGCACGACGAGGGTATCGAAGATGTCGAACGACACTAGCTCGCAGGCCACAATCGAGCGTTGGAAGGAGTCCATAAGCGCGTCGCCGCGCAGCCTTGGCGGGCCAGCGGGGATCAGCCTTTTCGCGAACGCTGTCAATTCGCGGAAATCGTTGCTATTCAAAGCGGCTCCCCCGTTCCTCTTGACTGATCCCACGACAGCGGCTTGGCGCGAACATTTCTAACGCCGCCGACTTGGTACGCTCACCGTTTCCGCACCCAGACCTGATACCCTTTATGCACGACGTCATAGGTTCCATGATGGACGGTTAAAAATGCGTCGACCGCGAGCTTCGGACACTGCCGCGGGTCTGAGAATTCCGACCACTCATAGTCGTCGAACGCGAGCAGGCCGCCGGCTTTGAGGAGCGGCCACGAAAGGACAGCATCACTGAGAACATCGGGAGCTTGGTGCGAGCCGTCGATGTGGATGAAATCGAAGTACGATGTCGGAAGCTGTCGGAGTCCGTCGAAGGAACGTCCATGGTAGCCAACCAGCTTCGCGCGATACTCTGCTAAGTTCTTGGCGAACCGAGGCTCTAAACCGTTCAGTTGCATGCCGGAATGCTCTGGGCTTCCTTCAAATGTGTCGACGTAGAACAATCGAGAGTCGGGATGACTGAGAACATTCTCCATTAGCCACCGAGTGCTCCTGCCTTCGAAAACGCCGATTTCCAAGGCAAGCATGGGGCGACCTGCGAACTCGGCAAGGATCATCTGCCACAGCGGAATATGGCGACTAAACCAGTCAATATCGAATCGCGGTGCGAACTTGGCGACGGCTGAAGTCATGACATCAATTCCCAGGAGCGAATCCTTGAACGGACCGAACATTGCTTCCCTGACATGGAGCCCAGGTTTCGACTCTCCGCAAAGTCCATTTGATGTAGCGGTCGTCATTCCCACGGTGATAAGGCCGTCGCTCGGGCGGGCGGTTCGATCGATTTTTGGCCAAAAGATCGCCGGACGAATCCAAATCTTGCTTGGCATCGACCAGCCGCTCGGCGACGTTTCGACGATTCACCAGCTATGCTCGGAATGCCCGAGTCATTGCGCACTCACGATCCTTCCTCTGGGCTACTCCACATCGGTTCGGCACGGCGGCCTTTATTCGGCTCAGGACGGAGGCGCGTTGCGGACAGTGCTATCCTTCGCCGCAAACGCTCGCTATGTCGCCTACCTGGACGACGACAACTGGTGGCATCCAGAGCACCTAGTTAGCCTCGTGGAGGCTATTCAGGGAAAGCAGTGGGCCTTTTCGTTCCGCTGGTACGTCGACGAAGTCACGCTTGCTCCATTGGCGATCGACATCTGGGAGTCAGTTGGTCCGAACGAAGGCGTCTTCGCACAGAAATTCGGCGGTTTCGTCGATCCGAGCAGCCTTCTCATCGACAAACTCGCTTGCGAAGACGCGCTGCCGAAGTGGTGCCACCCGCTTCCGATCGATTCCAAAGGAATGTCCGCAGATCGCGTCTTTTTCGAGGCTGTTCGCAACCGTGCTTTCGGAGCTTCGAAGAAAGCCACTACCTATTACGTCATGCATCGCTCGGACGTCAATCATGCATTTCGCCTTCAAGCCATGGGCCTTTCGGCTTTGAACCGATAACCGCTACCCTGTGCGAAACTTTCCGCCAGACGTTCACGCAGCACTCTCGCTGCCGCATTCTCCTTTTCCCTGCGTTTCTCGTCGCTTCCATTCGAACTGCGAGCAGTTGCGAGCTCATCGGCCGCGGCGATCACGGCTCTTGCTGCATCGACGCCCAGGCAGTGGGTCAGTTTCTGCCTCATTGCAGTGAGGCGGCCGATTCGGCCGGGGGCCTCAGGCAAAATGCTCAACGTCGCCAGCGCCCACGCCGCTTCTTCCGGATCGAGTTCGATCAGGAGCGGTTTTCGGGGTGAAGCCGAAGCAAGCGCAGCAAGATCTTTCTCCAGTCGAGCGACAACTTCCTCCCAATCTCCCGAACGCTTCTGCCGATACAGGCGAGCCGTGGGATACCATACGCTGTCGTCCCGATTGCGAAGCCAGCGCCAGTCCGAACTGAAGGGAATAAGAATCCAGACCGGCTTGCCGAGGGCTCCTGCCAGATGGGCGATCGCGGTGTCGACGGCGATCACCAAATCGAGCGATGCTACCGCGGCGGCCACGTCCCGGAAGTCGGCCGAAAAGTCCTCCGACCAATCGTCGATCTTTGCGCCGTTCCAATCCTTCAGTTGCTCCGCACCATGTCCTTTTTGAAGGCTTACGACGCTGACGCCCGGCGTACCCGCCACGCGTCCCAGCAGCGGCAGCCCGATCGATCGCCAACGATCGCCGGCGTATTGCGGATTGCCTTGCCAAACGATGCCGACCTTGAGGCCCTCCAGCTTGTCGGCTCGCTGCCTCCATCGAGGCTGCACCGCAGGATCAGCAAACACGTAGGGGGTTGCTGAGGGCACATCTTCAAGCTTATGTCCCAGGATGCGAGGGAGACTCAGCAGGGGAGCTTGCACGTCGAACTTCCCTGCGGCGGCATGGGACGATTCGACGATTTCGTCGATCCCAGGACAGGACGCCAGCAAACCTTTCAGAATCGGCGGGCCGTCGAACAGCACTTTGCCGACGCGAGCCTTAACTAGGGGGGCATACCGGATGAATTGTAGCGTGTCTCCCAGGCCTTGTTCCGCGTAGAGCAGGATCGTGCCTTGGGGCAGTTCGCTGCCGTCCCACGCTGCCTGATGAAACGGGCGAGGCATGGATTTCTTGAGTTTCCAGCGCCACTCGTACTCGGGCCAACCTCGCTCGTAATCGCCTAACGAAAGCCATGTCAATGCGCGATTGAGATGATAATCGCCATGATTCGGGTCGATCTCAATGGCTCGTTCGAATTTACCGATGGCGTCTTCAAGAAGACCCAGATGGAGGCAGGCCACCCCCCAACATGAGTAGGCCTCGGCATGATCTGGCTTGCGGGCGATCGTTTCCTGAAACCCCGCAACCGCCAACTCGAACTTGCCTTCCTCCATGTCGAGGATGCCGAGATTCAACCGAGCGCCGATATGTTTCCCGTCGATCTTGACAGCGTGCTCGTATGCCGATCTGGCATCGGAGTAAGCCTTCTTCGTTCGATACGCGTTCCCAATATTGAAATGAAGTTCCGGATCTCGAGGCGACCGCTCAAGCGCCTCGCGGTAGTGGCGGATCGCCTCGTCGGTCTCTCCTTTTTGCAGCATCGCCCCGGCCAAGTTCGTCAGCGGGTGCGGAAGGTCTGGTCGAATCCGCAGGGCCTCGCGAAACTGAACGATGGCGTCGTCGTAGCGATTTTGCCGCAGCAGCGTGTTGCCGAGGTTATTGATCGCTTCCGCGAAATCCGCCTTGAATCGAAGTGCTTGTCGAAACGCCGCAACGGCCTCGTCCAGCTTATCTTGCCGAATCAGCGCAATGCCGAGGTGGTTGTAAAGTTCGGGCTGGTCCGGGTAGAACAGCAAGGCCTCATGGCAGGCCGCTGCTGCTTCGGGGATTTTTCCGACCTGCATCAGCACTGCGATTAGGTGCAGCCGTGCTTCGGAATGATCGGACTTCGCCCGTATCGCATCCCGGAACGACGCAACCGCCTCGTCGAATTTTCCGAGCGAACGTAGCGCAATCCCGCGCTGGCAATGCGCCTCGGCATAGGCAGGGCGTTTTTCGATGGCCTTCGCAAACGAGTTCGCGGCTTCGTCCGGCTTCCCCAACCGCAGCAAGGCGATTCCTCGATTGTGCCAAGCGTCGGGATAGTGAGGATGGAACTGCAAAGCCTTGTCGAACTGCGCAATCGCGTCCGCCAGTTTGCCTTGCTCGATAAGAACGTTCCCGGAGTTGTTGTAGGCCTCAGGAAAATCAGGCTTGCAACGTATTGCTTGGGCGAAACTGGCGGCAGCCTGCTCCCGCCGACCAAGGCGTACTTGGGCAATGCCGAGGTTATTGAACGCTTCCCCGCACTCCGGCTTCAGACGAACTACCGCTTCGAACTCGGGCAACGCCTCTTCCAGTTTGCCGACAGCCTGCAGCTGCGAGGCGAAGTCGTGCCGAAAGAGGGGCTGATGAGGATCGAGCGCCGCGGCCTTGCGAAATCCTTCCAGGGCGCGATCCGGTTTCGCCATGCGAATGCCAAGTTGTCCCCACTGGTGCCATGCTCCCGAATGGGAGGGGTTTTCGTTCAGAAACCGCTCGATTTGGACTTCCGCTTCGGCAGGCGACAGAACCTTCTGCGGGCTCGATGGCGAGGGCATCCCATTTCTCCGGTGCGTTTCGGGCGGCGCGATTTTCTCACTCAAATCCTAAGAATTTGGTTGACCGCGGGTACTGGTCCGGCTCTACTCACTTCCGTTTTAAGCATTCGGCTTACCGGCTATCGCAATGTCGTTCGACGTTTTCTCGGCAGCACGTCTCGGAAGGGCGTAACCATGGTGGTCCCGGACATGAAAAAAGTCCAGCATGGATGCGTGAAAACTCCCTTGCGTCAGCGATGGATTCCGCAAAAGGCGCCGCCACCGACCTTGCGAAACTGAATCGCCGAGTTACAAGGGAGTGAGCGAACGTAGCGGATCGCGTTCGTCACCTTGGCGACTGAGCCCTTCGTCATTTCGTCTTAATTGCCTCCCCACTCGAAATCAAACGAGCATCCACATGTTCGAGTCGTTATTCGGTCGGAACAAGGACGCGGTTCGTAATGGTAGTCGTCCGAAAGGCTCGATGAAGCCCGCGTTCGAGGCGCTGGAGCGTCGCGAATTGATGAACGTAGCACCGGTGATTACGCCACCGTCGTCGCCCTACAGCTACGAGGGGGCGTCCGGCCCGCTTCTTCAAATCGTGGCGACGGATGGCGACAGCGACCCCTTGACGTACGCAGCCGTTGGTTTGCCGCCGGGCCTCACGATTGACAGTTCCGGCATGATCGGCGGAAAGATTCACTACACGGCTGCTTCTCTTGGTGGATCGACGACTTATGCGCCGGTGGTCACCGTGTTCGATGGCGTGACCCACACGAGTGCGAATTTCAACTGGGTCGTGTCAGACGTTCCGCTGTTCGGATGGGGGAGCTACTGGTACGGCAACGAAGGCCAATCCGTATCGCTGGAGTTGGCGCCGACGGCGGCCGTCAGCGGGGCCAACTACACGGCTTCCAACCTTCCTTCGTGGCTGACGTTGAATCCGGCAACGGGGCTGTTGTCCGGTTGGATGCAGCATGTGCCGAACAACCCCAGCGACGGCGGCATGTATTCGACGCCGACCACAACGCTGTCCATCTCGGTGACCGCGGCCGTCAGCGGTGCCGGCAGCGACACTCTCGTAGTCCCCATGGCCGTCACCGACTTCAATCGCCTCCCCTACGGCAGCTGGAGGGTTTACAACGAGGGGGCTCCGATCTCTTGGAGTTTGGCCGCCAACAACTCTCTTGGAAACACGCTGGCGTACTCCGCGACGGGCCTACCGAGCGGAGTGACGATCGACGCAGCAACAGGTCTCGTCGGGGGAAGCGCGGACTACACCGCGGCGTCTGCGGGCACGACGGTGCAGTACACCGCAACGGTGACCGTGAGCGACCAATGGGGGGCGATCGACAAACAAACTATCTGGCTCTCAGTCAGCGATGCGCCTTTGGTGCAGAACCAGTATCTCGGCGTCTCGGAAGGATCATCCATCTCGATTTACGCCGGTCCGAGCACGGCTCCATCAGGGATCGTCTACAGCACGAGCGGTCTGCCGGCCGGACTGGCGCTCAACACGGCAACGGGATTGATCACGGGACGTCCGCAGCATCAAATCAACAACCCGTCTCCGGGAGGCTGGACGGCTTCGACCGCGACGGTGACGGCAAATTACGGCGCCATTACGGACGTGGGGACGATTGTTTGGACGGTCTCGGACGTGAACCGGCTGCCGACGCAAGCCTCTGCGTATTCCTACGCCGAGGGCCAGGCGGTCTCCATTCCGTTTGCCGCAACGGATTTGACCGGCAGCAGCTTGACGTATACGGCCACGGGATTGCCGTCGGGTTTGTCGATCGACAGCGCAACGGGTCTGATCTCCGGGACGGTGAATTTCAATGCCGTCACCTACGGGACAGGCTATCCGTCTGCGACGGTAACGCTGACGGACAACCGTGGCGCTACGGACTTCCGGTCTGTCAATTGGTCGATCTCCGACGTTCCGCTGTTCGGATGGGGGAGCTACTGGTACGGCAACGAAGGCCAATCCGTATCGCTGGAGTTGGCGCCGACGGCGGCCGTCAGCGGGGCCAACTACACGGCTTCCAACCTTCCTTCGTGGCTGACGTTGAATCCGGCAACGGGGCTGTTGTCCGGTTGGATGCAGCATGTGCCGAACAACCCCAGCGACGGCGGCATGTATTCGACGCCGACCACAACGCTGTCCATCTCGGTGACCGCGGCCGTCAGCGGTGCCGGCAGCGACACTCTCGTAGTCCCCATGGCCGTCACCGACTTCAATCGCCTCCCCTACGGCAGCTGGGGGGCCTATTACGAAGGTGCTCCCGTCTCCTGGAGCATGGCGGCAAGCAACGCTCTGGGAAACACGCTGGCCTATTCGGCGACGGGCCTTCCGACGGGCGTATCGATCGATGCCGCAACTGGACTCATTTCCGGCCATCCATTTTTCACGAATGCTGCCGACGGAAGTTCCGCATCGTTCGGAGTCACCGTTCGAGTCCAAGACAATTGGGGAGCAACCGACCTTCAAACTTATTGGTTCATGATTTCGGACGCACCGCTCTTTGCGGACGTCCGCACCTTTTTCGGAGCGGAACGCGAGTCGGTTTCGTTTAGCCCCTTCTCGGGAAGCGTCTCCTACGGTTTGACGTATTCCGCGACCGGGCTTCCCTCAGGCATCAGCCTGGACACCTATTCGGGAGTACTTTTCGGGAACATTGGGCCCGATGCCGCAACCAGCGGCAGTTCGCCGGCAACAATTCAATCCACGATCAATTCGAGCAACGGAGGTAGGGCGCTCGTCGAGTGGATCATCGAAGACCGCGGCCGCCTGCCTGATCTTGGCTCGCTCAAAAACTCGGAAGGTCAGTCAGTGAGCGTCTGGGCCGGAGCAACGAGCGGAAGCGGTTCGCTTTCCTATTCCGCCCAAGGTCTGCCCGATGGGGTCTCAATCAATCCTAGTTCTGGGCTGATCTATGGAACTCCGTCATTCAGCATCACCGACCCGGAAGAACCCCGCTGGTATTATCCGACAATCCACCTGAACGATGGAGCAGGAAGCGAAGATACGGTCTTCGCTTGGGAGATCAAAGACGCCAATCGCATCACCTCGATCGCCTCGCGAACCGATGCCGAAGGCTCATCCGTAAGTTTTCAGGTTCACACCTCTCCTTCGGCCAGCATGACGTTTAGCGCTACTGGCTTACCACCCGGGATTTCCTTAAACCCAAGCACGGGATGGCTGTCTGGAGCTATTCGCTTCGATGCAGCGGCGCCAGGCAGTATGGAGGATTATTTTCCAACGATTACCGCTGACGACGGACTTGGAGGTATCGATTCTCGCTCCTTCGCTTGGACAACCTCTTCGACACCCTTGATTTCCGCTGGACCTGCTTACGTTGCGAATGCCGGAAACTACGTCTCCCTGAATGCGCGGAACCCGTCCGTATCACTTAGCATCGCATATGCCGCACAAGATCTCCCACCTGGGCTGTCGATCAACCCGAGCACGGGAGTGATCAGCGGAACCTTGAGCCCGCTCTATACCCTTGTGGAAGAGTACTTTCCTATAGTGGAGGCGAGTTTCGGGAGCTACTCCGAGACTTTTCAATTTGAGTTTGACGTTCTTCCCGGATTCACACTTCACCTTCTGGATCAATTCAGCGGTCTTGATCAAGCAGTAAGCCTTGGGTTAGGTTCAAACTATCCTGTCTCTGCTGGGCTAACCTATTCGGCATCTGGGCTTCCTTCCGGTCTATCCATTGACGCGTCAACAGGCCTAATCGCTGGCACCATCGCATCGACGGCGGCCGCAGCAAACGACATCGGCTATTACCGCCCAACGATCACTGTTGTGGACAGTGTCGATGGAATGCTTGAAACCACGTTTGCATGGAACGTGGCTGGCGTGCCTTCCATGAATCTGTTTGGCGCCTGGGCGGGCCCGGAAGGGGCCTCCATTTCCCTTCACGTACAGTCCCCATGGGGGACGTTGGCTCCAACTTACACAGCATCGGGACTTCCCGCTGGGCTGACCTTAGTGCCTTCAACTGGAAACATCACGGGGTCCATCGCATACTCGAATGTGGCATCCAACGAAGAGTCTGCACTGGAGCTTTTCAGCACCATAACCGTGGAATATGGTGCTTCATCAACCACGGGTCTTATCGCGTGGACGATCTCAGATGTAAATCGATTGGGGGGTCCAGAAGGAATCATCAACTCCCCCGGCGAAAAGGTGAGCGCCGATTTCGCATACTTTGGATCGGCATCATTTACCTACTCCGCGCATGGCTTGCCAGATGGCCTTTCCATCAATCCGAGTACCGGCACGGTTTTTGGAACCATTGCCTTCGACCCGAGCTTTGCGTCCCAATACAAGGAATTCACCCCAACCATCACTCTTGCTGACGCCGAAGGCGGAGTCGACCAAACTACGCTAGCTTGGACCATTGACGAATACGGTTCTGCCAGCTTGGGTCGAGGCAATAGCGAAGGAAACGTAGTTTCCGAATCATTTGCAGCCATGTTTGCGGGCGCGAGCCTAACCTATTCTGCTTCCGGCCTGCCTGCCGGCTTGTCCATCGATCCTTCAAATGGAATTGTTTATGGCACTATTCCTTTTCAGGCAGTAAATGCCAGCGACGGAGGCTCAAAGCAATTTGACGCAACGTTGTCAGCAATGCAAGGCTCTTCGACTCAAACTCTCAGTATAACCTGGCTGGTTTACAACACCTCTCGTCTTTCGAGCTTCCGCGATCAATTTACGGATGAAGGAAAGTCGATTTCGCTGTCGCATTCCATCGCATTCAGCGGACTTACATTCTCTGCTTCAAACCTCCCCACCGGTCTGACGATCAATCCTAGTTCTGGCCTGATATATGGCAACATCGCGTACGGCTTGACATCACCGGCAGAAGTTATGGAGTACAACGCAACCATTCGGGCTTCCGACTCCTCCGGAGGGACTGACGAAACGCAGATGATTTGGTCGATCTGGGACGCGGACGCATTCGACTCTGTTTCGCTCGTCACCTCAAACGAGGGGGCGACAGTTTCCATGCACTTCACCGAACATCATGCTGGTGGAGCGACCTATTCCGCGACAGGGCTTCCAACCGGACTCAGCATTAACCCTACCACAGGATTAGTTTACGGGACTCTCGCGTACGACATCACGGACTACGGCGTCTCCGCAGCCTTCTTTCCCGAAATCCGCATGGACGTTGGCGAAGATTTCCTCGAGTACTTACGCTTTGAGTGGGACATCGTAGACCGTAGTTTGATCGGAAATATTACTAACCGATGGGACTATGGAGGCCAATCGGTCAGTTTCTCGATTCCGACAAACCAATGGGGACTGACGTTCTCAGCCAGTGGACTCCCTTCGGGACTCGCGATCAATCCGTCAACTGGGGTTATCGCAGGTACACTGTCATTTCCCGGCGAATCTCAACGAGCCTATGCGCCAATGGTATACGTCCTCGGGCCGGATGGCGCATCCGACAGTCGGGCATTCGCATGGACCGTCGATGGCGGCCTGAGGAATGCTTGGTTCGCACGCGAAGGCGAATCGGTAACCATCCGCCCTTTCTCAGGTAATACGTATACAGGATTGACGTACTCGGCGACAAGTTTGCCCGCAGGCCTCTCTATCGACAGCGCAACCGGGATAATTGATGGCTGGGTAAGTTATCAGAACGTACTTGCGAGCGAGAGTGGACTGAAGCCGCTTGACTCCACTATAACTGTAATCGAAGGTTCGGAATCCCAAACGCATACGTTGCATTGGCTCGTGGAGAACAGCAGTCGGTTGACGTATGTTGATGACCAGTTCGGAACAGAATTGGATGTAGTCGACGTGTCCGTCGGTTTCACCAATCCGCACTCGCAGTCTCTGACGTTTACGGCGAGCGGCCTGCCGTCGGGAATCACGATCGATCAGTACGGTGTGCTGTCCGGAACGCTTTCCCTTGGCGCTGCAGGGCCAGAGGAAACGAGCCTTTATGCCGCGACCATATCGGTTTCCGATCCGGACGGCGCCGTCGATAGCATCACTTTCTTATGGCAAGTAGATCAAATAGATCTGCTGAAACCGATTTGGTACTGGGCAGAAGCAGAGGGCAACAGCGTTTGGTTCGACGCAGGCAACGGCAATGTCACCGCTGGAGTGACTTACACAGCCGCCGGGCTTCCTCCTGGTCTCACGATCAACGCAGATACAGGCTATATCAGCGGGGAAATCTCCTATAGCGCCGTCACTTCTGGAGGCGTAAGTGACTATTTCGCGACGATCGTGGCCGATGACGGATACGCTCAAGACACGATTACGATGCGTTGGGCTATCGACGATACGAACCGCCTCGACGTAGCTGACGACCAATTCGACTCGGAAGGCGATACCGTAAGCTGGAGTGTCTCAGCATTTGCGCCCGGTCTGACCTATAGTGCGTCCGGCCTGCCTTCTGGCGTTAGCATCAATCCGTCGACGGGAGCGATTGCAGGGACGATTTCTTTTGGCGACAATGCCTTTGGCGACGTAGGCCTTTATACGCCGACGATTTTCGCAACCGATTCAGTCGGCGCCCAAGATTCCATTGGGTTTAATTGGGAGATCAGTGCGCCCAATCGAATTGAGCCTCGTGACACGATCATCCTGTTCGAAGGCGATTCGGTGTCGGTGGCAATTGCCGCCAACACGCAAGGCTTGAGCGGAGTCAGCTATAGCGCGTCGAACTTGCCCGCTGGCGTCTCCCTGAACACGTCCACTGGGGCGCTCTCTGGTTCTATATCTGCGAGCGTTGTTCCTTCCGGAGAAACGCAAGCGATCACCTACAGCACGATTACCCTTTCCGCGGGATCGGGAGTTATCGACTCCATCGTACTCGAATGGAGCGTGTACGGGATTCAAGCTGGATCTGTTGGACAATGGCACGTGACCGAAGGTGATTCTGTTTCGATTGCTCCCGATGTAAGCTCCGCTCCTGCGAGTTTGACGTATACCGCACTCGGATTACCGGCCGGGCTGACCGTAGACCCGGCAACGGCGCTCATTACCGGTTCCACAGATTTCGATCTCGTCAATGCCGTCGAGGGCTGGAGCTATATTGATTTCACGATTGAAGGCCGAGATTCTTCAGGCTCGCTCCAGTTTACTGAGGATGGATACATGTTAGTATCCAACGAGGCCCTCATCTTGAGCGAGAACCGAATAGACTCTCCGGGTGCCTCGGTTTCGTTTTCCGTTCGTCCATCGGCAGCGTCTTCTGGCGTCACGTACTCAGCGTCCAACCTGCCGACTGGCATCTCTATTAGCGGCGCTGGCGCCGTATCGGGAATCCTGACTTCGGGGGGAGGAAGTGGAGTCCCTCGAACGGTTACCGTTACGGCGTCACCCGGCTCTGGAGATCCTGAAGAATCGGAGTTCGTGTGGCTCGTATCGGCGCCCGCGACGTCCTATGCAGCCAGTTGGACGCCGACCGCCACAGGGAAAGCTGGGCCAACAACGGGAGCAGGAGTTGCGCCGATCAAATCCTTCTGGGCAGGATGGCAAAGCCCCGAGAGCCCGTTCTTCGCGAGGAATGAGCTTGAGGCAAAGAGCCGAGCATGGGATTTGACGCCGGGAAACACTACCGGCGACACCGAAGTCGGCGACGAGGTTGCAGGCGCTTTCGGAGTCGCGGAAACCACGACTTGGGACGAGTTCTTTTCCGCGAGCGACTTCGCCAAGCTCAGAGAGAATCGCGAACGAGCCGCTGAAGATGTTGCCGGCTGGATGCTAGCTGACCTGGACAACGATTGGGTCGAGCTTGGCCTTCCGGGTTACGAAGCTGGCGATCCGATTGGTACGACCGTTGCGGCGAAATGGAAAACAATGCCCGGATTCTCGTGGGTACAGGCGAACACAGGTTGGTCGGAGCTGTACACAAATGAAGCGCAGACGAGACTCGCAGCACTGCGGAACGTAGCTCGACCCGAACCTTTGTCGCTTTCCTACAACACCGCCCAACAAGCCGCATTCCAACAGGTGCTTGCGCTGAACGATCCAAGTCAGATGGCGATCTTCCTGGCCTATTTCGGCGACAACGGAGGAGCGAACGGGAGGCAGCAGAATCGAAATCTGAACGCGTTGAAGTGGGAGCTTCGGGAGCGGGTCATTCCATGGCTTAGGGTTGCTAGCCTACCTCAAATCGAGGCTTGGCTGAAGAGCCTGACACCACAGAACCAAATGGTTTTGCGTTTCGCACTTGATTATGAGATTGCGGGAGACGAGGCGATTCTCGAGAACCTGCGGCGGGGATCAGTTCCCGATTTGCGCGATTCAGCCGAAAAGGCTGCGATCAATTTTCCGCTTTGCGCCAGGGTTTACTCTCTCCTGGGACAGGTCAATGGCGGAGCGACGTATGGCGAGTACGCCACCTATCAATCGCTAGACACGTCGACAGCTAAGCCTGTCAATCAAGGAGCAATGGCGGTAGATCTGTACAAGCTTAATACGGGCTCTGTTGCGCAACGCATCGCCTTTCTTTCGGACGCCACATGGGGCCTGGATAAGTGGCGATCCAAAATTCAGTACCCGCCGGAACAAGACGCCCCGGGAACGTCTCAAGGCCTCAGCTCTTCGATCACGGATTTCTATCTTGCACGCAGCGTTGTTCTTTCGCAGCTCACTCGGGTTCAGTATCCCAGCGAGGAAGCCGCTCTAGCTTCGCTCGCTCTAGTCGTCGCTCCCAGGTGGGAGAACGGCATTCGACACGTGGGCCATGGACAAGTCCGGGGACCAGGAGGCGATCCTGTCATCACTGCTCCTTTCTCCACAAGGATCATCTACGAAAAATACCTAAAAGGAGCCTTGCTCGGCATCACTGGTGGAGTCAACCGCGAAGCCTACGATGATGTTCTCGTGCGCGACGAGTATTTCATCAACACCATGGGTTATGGACAACTTAAGACCTGGAAGAATCGATCGACAGAAGACAAAGCTCATTTTGCCGACTATCTGACCCCGCTGGACCGTTATCTCCTCCTTATGTCGTTCAATTTGATCGCGAGAACGTCGCAAAGCGTCGAGATTCAAGCAAGGATCGAAGAAATGGCGAATTACATTCAATCTCGCTACGCTTCGCAAGTTCAGGGGTTAACCGTTAATCAACGTTCGATTATCGATCAGCTATCTGAAGAGGCAGGCATTTGGAGAATTGGCGCTCGCAATGAGACGGCGCGCATTGGATTCAACCCGGCACAATATGATGCGATTCCAAACGTCCTCAAGCTCGAGATGATCTCTCGATCTCAAGAGCCGTTTCGCAGAGCCGTTGCCGAGTACAAGATCGTCTACCAACCCTACCTTGGCCCAAAGATCGATGGCTTCATCATCGATGCCATGCAGGCCCTTGCGCCAATGTATCGAACGTTCCGGCGATTTTCGGTCGCGTTTGACGTTGCTATCACTTGGTCGCATGGAAGCCTGGATCAGACTTCCGATCTGGATGCTATTCGGGGTGTCATCAACGGAGATTTCAGCCAATCCGTCGGAATGAAGCCGCTAAGCTACGACCCCGCGGTCGTTGCGTGGGACGCTTTCGAAACCTATCTCGCCATCGGCACAGGTGGGGGCAGTTCGGCCGGCAGGGCCGCGATTTTGAGCGGCATCCGTCGGGTGGGAATGCTCACCGCGGCGCACCTTGGCTCGTCGGTCGCCCTCAGCTACGCGGACAGCCTGAACCTACCGAGGGAGTGGCAGTTCCTCGCCCGTATGGGACTGGGGCTGGCAGGCGGCATCGGCGGCGGGTTGGCGTTCGAGGGAGCCGCATCGGGGGTCGGGCGCCTGCTTCGGAGGCGGCTGTCGATTCTGGAGCAAACCGAATCCGAACTTTTGAAAGTCAACGAATCGATTTCCGCTTTGTCTCGACGGACGGATCGCACCTTCATCGATGACTTCCAATTGAGTCAGCTTCAGAGCCGCGCGACGGAGCTTCAAAGCGGCATACGCGACATCCGGCTGTTGGCTCCGGAGAGCTTCCGATCTTCCGAGCAGACGGCTCGCCAGGCGACGCGGACTCTGGCGGCCCTGGAGGCGGAAGCATCCACGGCCGGCACGTCGATCATTCAGCGATACAATCTTCGCAGGTCCCAAGCGTATCGAGATGCTCGATCGGCTTCGCGAAACGCTCAAGTGGCGCTCAGCGAGGCGCTTGTGGACCTGGACCGCCGGTTGGTCGATGTCGCGAAGCAGATGCAGCTTCCAAGCTCGATCAAGTCGCTTACCGTTTTTCAGTCGTCCTGCTTCACGGCCGGTACGCCCCTGCTTACTCCCGACGGAAGCAAACCGATCGAAGAGTTCCGCGTAGGAGACGCGATCGTCGCACGGGACGAACACGATGTTGACGCGGCAACCCAAGTGTGTTTCGTTGAAGAGACTTTTTGCCGTGTATCGCCTATCATTACTATGCGCGTGGGTGGCAAGGAGCTTCATACCACGCGAGAGCATCCTTTCTACGTAGTGAGCAAAGGTTGGATTTGTGCTGCGGAAATCGAATCAGGGGACGCCTTGATCTCGCATGACGGAGAAATGATTCCTGTTGAGGCCGTTACTGACACCGGCAGAGTCGCCACTGTTTACAACGTTCGAGTTCGGGACTGTCACACGTACTTTGTTGCCGCTCCAGATTCAAATGTTTTCGTATGGGCTCACAATGCTGACTATGTATTCGAGGCGTCTACCGGGAGATTATTCTTCGTCAATGAAAGTGGCGCACGGGTCTTGGTAACTGACGCCTCAGGTGGCGCAAGGCGATTTGCCGACATCGATGAGGCATATAGGGCGATCGCCTCTGGGCGGTCGGGTGATTATATCAATCTTAACCCCATCGCCTCTGAGAGCGAATCGCTTTACGGTCGGCTTCTTCACAGTGAGGCTTTGGCCGGCAGGCTTCCCGGGATTAAAGCAGTTTTTGGTGCGCCCGAGTCGCGACTGCGACGTGTTAGACAGGGTGATTACAGGTTCGTTCTTTCGGATGATATTATAGTTGCGGGCGATCTAATAGAGACGGCCGTTTCGGATAGATTGGCTATCATGTCTAAGATTCTTAAGAAAGCAAATCAGGCGGAGCGTATCGTTGTTAATATTGCCGACATTACGTCGCTATCTGAAGCGATCGAGGGCGGCCGCGATGCTCTTGCAACGTCAAATGCTATACAGCAGGTTATCGTGGTTCACGGCGGCAATGTGGTTGCGAATCTCGTTAAGTGAAGGAGGGAAGTTATGTCTAAGATGTTGTGCGATTGCGGGCACGTAATTCGGCTAAGTGAGTTCCCGAATAATGCAGAATTTGCGCTTTTTTCCGATAGGGCGATGTCCAACTTGGCGTCCGGGCTTTCGGCGTCGTTTGAAGCCTGCTCTGATATAGGAGACTTCAATCGACGAGTGGGAGTGCTTTTGTCGATTGACTGCGCCACTCGCCCCTTTGAGCTAATTGAGTGTATGGCTTGTGGAAGGCTTTATGTTTTTCGCATAGAGTCGCCAGATGCTCCGGCAACCGTTTATACCCCATCAGACATTCACGCTCGTCTTCCTCGCTAAATAGGTCGCCGTTTGAGGACCAGCGGAGTTCGGCTTGAAAAAGGAAAATGGCTTGAGTCAACGCAGGGGTTATCATATACCCGGCCTTGAGGATTAAGCCATGGACGGCAGTATCCGACCTCGTGGTTCGCTTCGCAAGACCTTGTTGCACTCGGCCAGGTTAGCTCCCGATTACTCCCTTCGTTTGCGGGCTCATATCGTCATGCTCTTGGCCGATGGCCTCTCTTAGTCCGTCATCGCCGCAGTCCTGTTCACCAGCAGCTGTGCCATCAATCGCTGGCGAACCCGGTTTCTCAAGGAGGGCCTCGACGGCACCCTTCAGGCGCCGGGCCAACTTCGCCAATCGCTTCGCCGCCGTATAGATCGAACTGGCCTTCGGCTGGGTCACGCTCAAGACGAGACAGCCGTGATCCTGTTCAGCCTGACGTGGAGATGCCGCCGCAACGGCATCGACGCGTTCGCGTACTGCGTGACCGGTTCGGCCCCCTTCCTGATCTCCGCAACCGCTCCACCAATCCCGAAGCGATCGCCGCGCTGCTGCCGCACCGTTGGCCCCCCGCCCGCCCCATGACTTCCGCCTACGGTTCCCCACGGCCGCCAACCGCCGCACACCATTGCCGCCTGACCTGACGTGCGTCGGCCGAACGGCTACGATACTGGAACGGTTAACCCCGTCCGCAAAGCGTCGTCCTCACCCGCACAGCTTTAGCCTGCAATGGCGATTTCAGCGGCTCGCCCGTGAGCTGCAATTGATGATCGAAAACGGACCCAGTTCCCACGAATTGGGTCCGTTTCAGTGGGACAAAGTGGGACGTTTTCGGCCCTTTTGTCCCACCGGAAATCAGGCTTCAAGCGGCGGTATTACTCCCGCAACTTGTTTTGCCAAAAGGTATTACGTTTTGGCGTAGCCAACCAAGGCCGCTAAAAACCGGTGGGACAAATCGTCTCACCGTCCCACCCTTCGCGACGGCTTAGCCTGCTTGTGCCAGGACCGCCATTCCGGCTTCGGCCCCGCGTAGCCGTCGAGCTTCTTCCAGGCCAAGTTCTTGTCCGGCACCTGTGTCGCGTAGTCGAAGTCGAGGTGATTCGCCCCGCAATGCGGGCACGCATCAAAGAACCGCGGCAGATCGTACCAAGGCGGCGGCCCAACGCCCTGAATTCGCCCAGGAAGCAACTTCCATTCGCTCGTTGGCGGCGACTTGGGCTCCGGCGTCGCCAACCCGCACTGGCGGCAGACGTGAACGTAAGAGCCCACTTCCGGGGATAGCCACGCACGGCATAAGGCCGCCATGGCTTCCGGCGATAGCTTCGGCATCCTAGACGTTCCCTTCTCCAACGAGCCGAGCCAAGGAGCAAGCTTCCCAGTGCGATTGTCGAGCCAAGCTTCCCATGCCTTCATGATCGCTTGCTGCTCTTCTTCGGCGAGTTGCCGCCACGCGCCGTTCAGCAAACGCAGGTTCACATTCCACACCTTCTTCACTCGCCGCCAATGTTCGCCCACCTCCGGCGGCGGCTCGGGCGGCTTGGGGATCCGGGCGTCGAGGCGGTCGAGGCGGTGCTTGAGGGAGGGCATGGGGCGTTCCTTGAGGTCGCCCCGATCCTAGTCGATGCGAAAAACTGGCTGCAAATATCGCGTATCACCTGTCGGTCGCCAAAGGCTGCGTGCTCCGGCTCCCACATGACGTGCAACGGAAACTCGGGCCGAAAGTTGAACGCAGGACATATCAAGGGCCGGCCGAGCGAGCTACCCGATATGTGGGGTAGTTGACGGAAGCGAGAAATTTTTGCTACAACGGATAAGCAATGCGCCACGCCCGCCCACTCCTGCTCCTCAGGTGAATCGTTGTTTTCCCGTAAGAAACGCCTCTCTTTCGATTGCCTCGAAACTCGCAACGTCATGGCCGCAGGCATCCTTGATCCCACCTTTGGAAATGGGGGAGCGATTGTACATGACATCGATCAATCGTCGCCGGCCGACATCCCGGCACGCATGGCGATCTTGCCGGACGGAAAGATCCTAGTCGCGGGAACGCAGGATGCGTTCGGATCGAACGACGACTTTGTAGTGAGTCGGTATTTTTCTGACGGGTCGCTCGACACGACGTTCGGAACTGGCGGCAAGACCGTCGTGGATTTCGCAAGTCGTGAACGGGCATACGCTATGGCGGTCACGGCTTCTGGGCAGATTATTCTCGGCGGCGTCACCGCGATTCATCCGGTTCAGGGGGCCTTGGCTCGGCTCAACGCAGACGGTTCGGTGGACCCAACGTTCGGATCCAACGGAAGGGTAACCTTTGACCCAGGAAGCGGGGAAGAAAGCTTTTCGTCATTGGCTGTTCAAGCTAACGGCAAAATCATCGCCGCCGGCGTTGTGAACGGCGACAGGCCAATATTAGCGCGTTTCAACGTCGATGGGAGCCTCGATTCGACCTTCGGCGCAAATGGAATCGCACTGCCGCTCAACGGGATGCTAACCGTGAAGGGGGAAATCGATCTAAAGGTGCAGCCCGACGGAAAAATCGTGATAAGTTCGACAACTTACAACCCCAGCTATCGAATGTTCGTGGCGAGGTTTGATGCGGACGGAGCCCCGGACACATCGTTTGACGGCGACGGCATCGCGGGCGCCGCCTTTCCGAATGTCCAAAGCCAAGGTGTCAGGGACGTCGCGATCCAACCTGATGGAAAGATAATCATCGTCGGCAGCCGAATAAACGACTACACGAACTACACTGCAGACATTGCCGTCGTTCGTTTCAACACGAACGGGAGCCTAGACACCGGCTTTGCAAACGGCGGCTATTTCTTGTCCAATTGGGACACTATTCAAGACGAAGCCATCGGAACTATCGTGCAGAGCGATGGGCGAATTATCATAGTCGGCAGGCACAATCAAGATTCAATGATCATTCGACTCACAGATAGCGGAACAATTGATGCAACTTTCGGTACGAACGGATACACGGTCACTCCGCTAGGCGGCCTCAACTCCAACTACAACGACAACTTCGTTGATGTTGACTTGCTGCCCAACGGCCGAATCATTGTCCTTTCGGATGCGGGCAGCAATTTTGGTCTCGCGCGCTACCAAAACACGCCTAGCTATCCGATCCCGAACGTCGGCGGCCCATACCTGGTGGGCGAAGGCAGCAGCGTCGCGCTGAACGGATCAGGGACGGACCCCAACCAAGCGGCGAACACTCTTACCTATGCCTGGGATCTCGATGGCGACGGCATCTTCGGCGAGGTTGGAGCGAATGCGGGGCATGGCGACGAAACAGGCCGCGCTCCCACCTTCCAGGCCGGCGCCCTCGATGGCCCATTGACCTGGACCGTCAAACTCCGTGTCACCAACAGCAACGGCGACGTCAACATCGCCCAAGGAGCCGTCGCGATCAACAACTTCGCTCCCTCGGCCACGCTCGGCAACAACGGCCCCGTGGACGAAGGGACCTCCGCCACAGTCAGCTTTACGAATCCCTTCGACTACGCCCCCGCCGATACGACGACGGGCTTCCATTATGCCTTCGATTACGACAACAACGGCACGTGGGATTTCGGCGACGGAACCTATGCGGGCAGCGGCACGCAAAGTTCCGCGAATGTCCCCGCGTCTTTCCTCGACAACGTCGCTCCCTCGCGCACCGTGAAGGGCCGCATCATCGACAAAGACGGCGGTGCCCGAGACTACACGACCGCGATCGCCTTGAACCCTGTCAACGATGCGCCCTCGGAGATCCAATTCCGCAGCGGCCAAGTCGTCGTCGAGAAGTCGGCGACCAATACGCTCGTGGGCTCTCTAGCTACCATTGACGCCGATCTGGGGGCCGAGGGGGATACGCACACCTACACCCTCATCGACAATGCGGGCGGCCGATTCAAGATCGTGGGGAACGAACTCCGCGTCGCCAACGGCAGCTTGCTCGACTATCACGCGAATGCGAGCCACACAATTCGCGTCCGCACCACCGATTCGCACAACGCCGCGGCGGATCGCGATTTCGTCATTGGCGTGTTGCCCAGCGAAATGTCGTATCAGGAAGGCAAAGTCGAGACGCCCCTGAGCGAACCGACGGTCTATCAACTGCGCCAGGCCGGCAACGAAGCCTGGTTTATGGATGCCGACTTCGCGCTGACATCGAACGGCAATTACCAGCAGAACTTCGCTGGTACGAACGAGAAGTGGCTGAACGGGAAAGTCAACGAGTTCAACAACCCGTGGTACGTCATCAAGCCCAACGGCGAACTTTACGCGTGGAACGGCAACGGCGGCGCCCCGGCGGGCACGTTGCTGAAGACGCTTGAGCCTGTGTATTGGCTCTACCCGCAATTGCTGCACAGTGCGTCGTCGGAAAACCTGGCGTATGTGCTCGACCAGTTCCTGAACCTACGCACCGACAACGGAAATCTTTACGAGAACTACAACGGCCTGGGCGAACGCTGGCTGCTGGGCAACGCGGGCTGGTACTACATCACCCCAAGCGGCGACCTCTACGGCAGCGGCCGACTCCTCGCCAATCTTGATCCGATCTATCACCAGGAACCGACCCGTCTCTACAACGCACTGCCTTCGCAAGTCGCCGCATCCATCGCCCCGGCACAGAGCGGCAGTCCTCCGAAATTGGTGATCGATCCGGTCGCCGGCTACGTCGGAGATTGGGTTGTGGAGCTAAAAAGCACCAACGGTTCGTTCACCGGCACGACGCGGTTCAACGTCGTGGTTACCAACTCGGTGCCGACGCTCCCGGCGATCACGCCGAAGACGATGCCGACGAGTCAGGACACGTTGTCGGTCCCGACGAACGTCGTCAACAACGATCCGGGCGATACGGTCTACCTGTCGGCGAAGGCGGGCAATCATGGCTATGTGATCGACACTCTCTATCAACTGCAGTTCGCGGGGACGGAATACGACAACTCAGGCGGGCTGGGCGAACGCTGGTTCCAGGGAAACGTCAACGATTTCGGCAGCCGCTGGTACTTCATCAAACCGAGCGGCGAGTTCTATGCGTGGGCCGGAATCGGCATGCAGGGGACGTTCCTGGAATCTTTGGAGCCGCTCTACCACCGCTTCCCCAACCTGCTTGCTCAGGCCCAGGCACAGAGCAAGGCGTATGAACTGGACCGCTGGGTCAATCTCTACCAGGACGCGAGCGGCGTGTGGCAAAATTGGACCGGCCAAAACGAACGCTGGTTGCGCGGGGCTGGCGGCGAATGGTACTACATCAAGCCCACGGGGCAGTTTTACCAAGGAGATGGCCGACTCCTCGCGACGTTCGACCAGGTTTACTACACCGAGTTGCAACGCCTGACGAGCCCGCCTGCGAATCAAATCGCTGCATCGATCTCAGGCACGAACGTGGTGGTCAACCCCGCCACCAACTACGTCGGCGACCTCTGGATCCTCGTCGAAGCCAGCGACATGCCGTTCACTGCGGCCAATCGCCGGAAGACTCAGCAGTACTTCAAGGTGACGGTGACGCCGTGAGCTATTGATTGTCAGATTTACAAAGTGCGGCTGGGTCTTTTCTTATGCGGTCGGACCTCCCTACATTTGGGCATGAGAACACGAGGTTCCGCCTCCCAACTGCAGGAGCTCCGCGAAAAGGCGGTGCTTGCGGTCAAGGAAGGCAAAACGCCGGCCGTCGTGGCCGAGGTTCTGCGCGTCCATCCTGCGTCGGTCCGCAAGTGGTGGAATGCGTACCTGCAACATGGCATCCAGGGCATCGCCTCCAAGCCGCATCCCGGTCGGCCTTCCCGGCTGACCGCCAAGCAGCAGGCACGCGTGCTCGGCTGGATTCGCAAGAATCCCAAGTCCTTCGGATTCTCCACCGAACTGTGGACGGCCCGGCGCCTCGCCGAGGTCATCCAACGCAAGCTCAACATCGAGTACCATCCCCGTTACCTCAACGAGTGGCTCACCGCTCGGGGAATCACTCCCCAAAAACCCCAGAAACGCGCTCGCGAGCGGGACGATCCGCTCATCAAGCATTGGGTCCGCCACCGTTGGCCGTGCATTCAAAACGAGCACGCCGCCTAGGCGCCCATTTGGTCTTCATCGACGAAAGCGGCGCGTTGCTTTGCCCGCTGGTCCGCCGCACCTTGGCTCCCAAGGGCGAAACGCCCGTCTTGGAGCATCGCGCCAAACACCGCGACAAGGTCTCGATCATCTCGGCTCTGACCGTCTCGCCCCAAGGCCGACATCTGGGTTTCTACTTCAGCACCCTCCCGGACGATCATTTCGAATCGACCGCGGTCGCCTGGTTCGTTCGCCAACTGCTGCAGCATCTTCGAGGCCCGGTGATCCTGGTCTGGGATCGAGGCAGCATGCACAAAGGCGAACCGATCCGCAAACTCGTGGCCGACCACCCTCGCCTCCAGATCGAACTGCTGCCTCCGTATGCTCCCGAGCTCAACCCCGTCGAGCAAATCTGGAGTTACGTCAAGTGGCACAAAATGTCGAACTTCGCCCCGCACGACACGGCCGAACTCGAACAGCGATTGTTCGAGGAACTCGATCTGTGCCGCGTCGACCAAGATCGTCTCAAAAGCTTCTGGCGAGCATCAGCTCTTCCGCTGCCGCACGTTTTGGCTACCTGACGGTCAATAAACGCGATTGAGCACGCTGCCTTCAGGTTAAGAAAAGCAGAGGCAGCAGAATCTCCGCCCATCGGATCGCGTCGTCGGCATCAATCCGTAGGAAGCGCAAGGCAAAGGCGGCGTCTGTTGGAACGCCGCCTTCGCTTATTCACAGCGCACGCCGCTCACGGCGGCGAAACCGGAAGGATCTCCTCGTACTCCGATTTGTCTTCCGCGTCGCCGTAGCGAGCGGGGACGATCACCAAGTCGTCGTTCATCTCGTCCTTGAGGAAGATCTTGCGGAACTTCGTCACGAACTTGCCTTCCTGCATGTGGCCGGCAAGCTGCGTCAAGGCAGCGACGTCTTCCTTGGGCGCCTCGCGAACCAGGTAGCCGATCCGGCGTTCCTGTCGGCTTTTGTTGAGCCTCGCCTGGATCACCTTGAAGACTGCCTGAGCCCGCTGGTTGTCTTTCACGTCCGCTTGCGTGAAGCCTTCGTCCACATCCGGCACCTTCTCGCTGTAGGGCGCTTCGCCGCGAAGGACTTGCACGTCGCTCTTGGAAAGCTTGCGAGCCCACTCCATGGTGGTCGGTATGCGGCCCCCCTTGCCTGGAGCCGGTCGTTGTCCCGCGACGAACTGGAAGCCGAGTCCCTTGGCCTTGGCGATTAGGTTCTGCTGCTGGGGTGCGAATTCCTTGAGCCATTGTTCGCCGCCCCCAGGAAGTCCGCCCGGCGTGCATCCGCTGCCCGCTTGCAGCATCGGCACCCACGTCATCTGGTAGCTGAAGTCGCCCTGCAAGTCTGCTTTGAACGGGGCCTGGACATAGAAGAGGGCTTCGGTCTTGTCCTTGACGCTGATCTGCGTGATTTTGAGAGGGTAGATGAACTTCTCGCTCGCGAACTGGAAGCGAGTCGGAGTAACTTCGCCTGCGAAGGTGCCGTCCTTGTTGCGCTTCATCTGCATCGTGTCGATCTTCATGACGGTGAAAAGCCACTTCTTTTGGACATAGAAGTTGAGCGACGCTTCATCGCCCGAGTAGCTGTACTTGTGGTCCTTCAGCCACGAGAAGAGGGCATCGGCTCGATCAGCTTCGATGATCTTGTAATCGAGAGAGCCGACCAAGCCTGCTTCCAAAACACGCACTGGTGGCGGCGCACCTATCGGTGGACCCGCCGGTGCACTCGCAGGGGCCACGGGTTGGAGCCCGCCGATTCCGCCGCCTCCCGGAAGCCCGAAATTTGGTTGCGGAAGCAGATTCGAGTGGGGAAACTCACGCTTCTTTAGGATGGTGTAGACGGCGAGGTGCTTGAAGAAATCACGGGGCATTTCATGCAGCTTCGGCTGCGTTGGCGTCGGGATTACCATGCCGAAGTCGAGCGCGTTCCCCTCAAACTTTGGCTGCACGGTAAACGTCTCAACCTTCTCCTTCGGATCGTAGGTCAGAAACACCTTCTGAGCGGGCTGCAGAATGTCGGCATTTTTGGCGGAGAAATAGCAGCAAGCGGCTTGCGCCCGCGAGCCAGCAGCAAGGGTTGCCGCGGCGAGTACGAGGGTTGAACGAATTCGCATGACATCTCCTCAAGGCCACGTTGTCTGCGGAGAAGACGAGGACCGGCCCCGTTTGGTCTGCCGATTCCTCGGAACCGTTGGTTGTGCTCAGCGTGACTACGGCGATTTCGGCGTCACCGCTCCTTCTCGCAGCCTTGGTAATGCAAAACTACGCTGAGGTGATGGAGGGCGTCATACGCCTTCTCGACCACGCCCATCAACGGGTCCGAGGGCCGGAAGCCAACCTCGTACATCCGAGCGCGAAGCTTGCCGAGGTAGCGGAGCATGGGATTCACTGCGGCGCCAACGATGCGAGCATGCGAGGGACGCAGATGCTTCCCTGAGGGAGTCGACGGCGTGCTGTGGGGACGCTCGCTCATCCCTCCATGACTGCGCGGAGCGGTCAAAAAATGTAAAGTCGGTTGTTGAGGCTGCTACCCCGCCCGCCGCTGCTGATCCGCATCCAACCGCTGCTCCAGCGACGCCATCCTCTCTTCCATCTCCGTCTGCTCGCGAAGTTTGGCCGCAAGCTCGATGACGCTCCGGGCCGCTCCCAATCGCGTTGCCGGAGGGTTCTTCGGTCCTGTCAGTTCCAGAAGGGACTTGCAGGCTTCCAGCGAGCCTGCGGAGAGGATGGCCGTCGCACGCTTGACCAACTCCGCCTTCGCCTCGCGGTATTGCTTGGCGAACTTGGGATTGGCCAGCCGCCTGTATCCGGCGCTACGCGACATGCCCGCCTTCTTGGCGGCAGCGTCGATGCTCGCCCCGCAGAGCAATGCCTGCAGCAGGATTTCGTCCTTCGATTGATTCTCGCTCATGGGGCAGCCTCATTAGGTTTCCGATCCTCCGCCCCAGTCGTGCCGCCCCTGAATCACGGCCATGTACTCGGGATACTTCTGCGGAAACTCCGCGTCCTCTCGATCCAGGTCGGCCACAATCGCCAACGCTTCCCGTCGCTCGTGTGCGGCCAGGTCCGGCGGAAGCTTGGGCCAAACCACCTTGGGTTGCCCGTGCTTTATCGCCTCGCATTCAACGAGAAGCCCTTGAAGGCGCCAGGAACGGATACGGTCGGCGAGCGGCCGGGCGTTGGCCTTGCCGGCCAGCCGCTGCTCCATCGCCGCCAACCGGGCTTCTGCCTTCCGCTTCACGACGCACGCTCCGCCTTCTTGCCGGTGAACTGTTCCCACCGCTTCACGATGACGTCGCAGTATTGAGGGCTGAGTTCCATGCCGAAGCAACGCCGGCCAAGTTGTTCGCACGCAATAAGCGTGGTGCCGGAGCCGAGGAAGGGGTCGAAGACGAGGGCCTGCGACGCCGTGCTGTTGCCGATCTGATAGGCGAACATCGCGACGGGCTTCATCGTCGGATGAACGTCGTTGGCGTTGGGCCGGTCGAACTCGAGCACGGTCGTTTGCTTGCGGTCGGCGTACCACGAGTGGGCCGCACCCTCTTTCCAGCCATAGAGGCAGGGCTCGTGAATCCAGTGGTAGTCCTGGCGTCCAAGAACCAACGCCTGCTTTTTCCAGATCAGGCACTGGCGAACGGACTGTCCGCAGTCGTGCACCGCGCCGCGGAAGTTATAGCCTTCCGAGTCGGCGTGCCAGATGTAGAAGGCGGCTCCCGGCTTCATCACTGAGAACGCCTGCGCGAACGCCGCGACGAGGAACGCGCGGAACTCGGCGGCTTCCATCGAGTCGTTTTCGATCGTGAGGGCGTCTTTGGTTTTGCCGACATAGGCGACGTTGTACGGCGGATCGGAAAGGAACAAGTCCGCTTCTTGGCCAGCCATCAGGCGAGCCACGTCCTCGGCCTTTGTGCTGTCGCCGCAGAGCAGCCGATGGTCGCCAAGGAGCCACAGGTCGCCCGGCTGCGTGATGGCCGGTGCCGTCTCCGGCACTTCGTCCGGATCGGTCAGCCCTTCGGCCGGCGGTCCTTCGATATACCCAGCGATCTCGTCGGCGGAGAAACCCGTCAAATCCAAGTCGTAGTCCTGCTTGGCCAGCTCCATCAGCTCGGCCGTCAGCTTGTCGTCGTCCCACGAGGACAGCGTGGCCGTTTGGTTGTCGGCGATTCGATACGCCCGCACCTGGGCTTCCGT
>JAIEPT010000205.1 GCA_019748295.1 Gemmataceae bacterium
AGCTCCCCGGCGCGCGCCGGCGCGCCGGGCCGGGCCCGGCGCGCCCCCCCCCCCCCCCCCCCCCCCCCCTAAGCGGTGCATAATCTAAATCATGTGCACCAAGCCCCAGGGTAAGCGCTAGCGCACCCTGGGGATCAGACCGCGGGCACGATCCCCACCGTGCGCTAGCGCTTACGGTGGGGCTTGGCAGATCAAAACAAGTCTCAGCACCCCTCTCTCCCCTCACCCCCAACCCCTCTCCCCAAAGGGGAGAGGGGAGCCGGAATCAGAGGGCGAAGAGGCGTTTGGCGTTCGCCGTCGTCAGTTCCCCGATCTCGGCTTCGCTTCGGCCGACGACTTCCGCGAGCTTCGCGGCCGTCAAGGCAACATACGCGGGCTCGTTTCGTTTGCCGCGGTGAGGAGTCGGCGGAAGGTACGGGCAATCGGTTTCGACCATCAGGCGTTCGGCGGGAACGGCTTTCGCCGCATCGCGGATCGAGTCGGCATTTTTGTAGGTGAGAATGCCTGAGAGGGAAATATGGAGCCCCATGGCCACGTTGGCTTCCGCGAAGGCTCGATCTCCGGCGAACGAATGCATGACGCCGAGGATGGGGCCGTGCCGATCGAATTCGTCGCGCAACATGCGAAGCACATCGATCTCCGCCTCGCGGCAATGGATGACGATCGGCTTTTGCAGCGAACGCGACAATGCGAGGTGGCGAGCGAAAAAGTCTTCCTGCATCGGAAACGGCGTGTCCTGCCAGTGGCGATCGAGCCCGGTCTCGCCGATGCCCACGACGTCCGCTTCGTTCGCCAGTTGCAGGATGCGGTCCCATGCGTCGGAGGGTTCCTGGGCCGCATGATTGGGATGAATGCCTGCGGTCGCTTTCAGAATCGCCGGATGACGTCGAGCGAGGTCGAGCGTCGAAAGGCTGGAGGCCGCGGAGGCGCCGACGCCGACGATAGCCACCAACCCCGCCCCACGAGCGCGGCTCAGCATTGCGTCGAAATCGCCTGCGAAACGCGGATCGTCGAGATGGGCGTGGGTGTCGATGAGCATCACGGGATCCCGTTTAGCCGCCGCTCTCGGAGCGGCGCGGGCAGGTCGCGCCAAGAGGATGCGTCCAACCAGCACGACACGTTCGCGCCGCTCTGAGAGCGGCGGCTAGAGATCGTCAGGGAGCGAAAGCGCCTGGACGTCTTGCTCCCCTCTCCCTCCGGGAGAGGGGCTGGGGTGAGGGCAGAACAGCAAACCTAGGAGGCGTGCGGCTCAATGCGAACAAAGACACCCTCACCCCCCAGCCCCTCTCCCGGCGGGAGAGGGGAGCAAGACGTCCAGACGCTTTCTGACGATCAATAAACATTAGTGATGCGCCGCGATTGAGGCGGTTTCGCCATGGTGGCGGAAGTTGTTCATGAAATCGAGATGCTTGCGCTTTTCGTGCGAGAGTTCCAACAGCAGCGAACGGACGTCGCCTTCGGGGAACTGCGTGATCAGCATTTCGATGTCGGCGATGCGTGTCTTCTGGTCCTCGCGGAGCAAGGGGAGCAGGAAATCGAGCGCCATGAAGTTGATCGTCGTGAAGCTTTGCGGGTAGGCGCCGAGCGGCGGAGCGCCGATGCGGAGCTTCAGCAGCAGGCGAATGAGCCGGGCGAGCAAGGCGCCTTCGACATGGGCCAATGCCAGGACGCGGCGAACGAGTCCCTGGTCTTCCGGCTTCGTCCACGGGAACGATTCGGCCACATATTGAAGGAGCGAACGTCCTTCCTTGCGGACCAGGCTGCGGAGCAGTTGTTGCTTCGAGGCGTCCATCAGTTTCCTGCTCCTTGAGCGGGGGGCGCCTGGGCGACGCGGGGTTGGAACGTGCCAATTCCGCGGCTGGAACTCGCCTGCGAAAGCTGATTCCAGAAAAGGCCCATCGCCACGATGACGACCGACAATACGATCACGTAGGCGTTCTGCCAGCCGGGCACGGCCAACGGCTTCGATTCGCGGCCTTCCACTTCCTCGAGCGGCTTTTCGAGCACCATCACTTTGAGAACGCGGACGTAATAAAAGAGACTCAGCACCGTGTTCAGGCCGCCGACGAGCAATAGGCCGAAGAGGATGTTGCCGTAGTTCGTTTGACCGGCGTTCCAGTAAGCCTGAGCGCTCTCGAAGAGCGAAGCGAAGATTTGGAACTTGGCCGCGAACCCGCCGAGCGGCGGAATGCCCAGCAGGCTCAAGAGGAACACGCCAAGGCAGGCAACCAGGATGGGGGCCCGCGATACGAGCCCGCGGAGATCGCGGAGGTCTTCCGAGTTCGTCTGATTGCGGAGGAAGGCAACGACCGCGAAGGCGCCGAGATTCATCACGAGGTAGACGGCCAGATAGAAGAGGACGGCTCCCGCCCCTTCAGGCCGCAGCGTCGCCAGGGCCATCATCATGAAACCGGCATGGGCGATCGTCGAATAGGCGAGCAGCCGCTTGAGGTTGGTTTGAGCATACGCGGCCAGGTTGCCGAAGGTCAAGGTGATCGTGGCGAACACGGCCAGCACGGGGATCATCAGGCTCGGCACATCGGCGAGGCCGAGGGCGATCCGGCCAAGGATGGCGAGGGCGGCGCCTTTGGAGGCGACCGAGAGGAACGCGCCCACTTCGGCCGCGGCCCCTTCGAAGACGTCGGGGCACCAGAAGTGGAACGGGAAGGCGGCCAATTTGAATCCGATGCCGACCAGCAAAAACACCATGCCCATCAGAATGACCGGATCGGTCGGATTGGCGGCCACGAAGGAGAGAACGTCCGGCAAGTATCCGGTGCCGAACTTGCCCGCCAAAAGGCTGATGCCATAGAGCATGACGCCCGCGGCCCCGCCGCCGTAGACGACGTACTTGAGGGCCGCTTCGCCGCTCTGCCGGCGTCCCTTGAGGAAACCCGCCATCGCATAGCTGGGGATCGAGGCCATCTCGATGCCGAGGAAAATCATCAGCAGGTGATTCGCGGACGCCATCACCGACATGCCGAGCGTGGCGCCGAGCAAGAGGACGTAGAAGTCGCCCGAATCATCGCCGTCGGGAATGCCGGTCATCATCGTGAGGGCGACGACCAGAAGGGCGAAGACGGCGAGGAACAGCTTGATGTAAATGGCGAACGTATCGAGCACGAGCAGGCCGCTGAAGAGGCTGATGCTCGCCGATTCCGCGAGATTCTGCCACTGCAGGATCGACGTGTAGAGCATGCCCCCCGCGGCGAGCAACGCGGCCCAGCCAAGGTGCCGGCGTTCCAGCCCAGGGACGAAGCGGAGCAGAAGCAGCAGGACGATCGCGCCCGACAGGATCAATTCAGGCAGAAAGCCCGTCAAGTCCTGCCCGATGCGGGCCTGCAGTTCCTGGAGCATTCTTGAGGTCATGAATCACCCATGCGGCGATCTATGTAGCCCTCTCGCTCCGCGAGAGGTAAGCGGCAGATTGCCATGCCGCTGCAAGACGCGATGCCGCTTACTTCTCGCGGAGCGAGAGGGCTACATAGAAGCGGCAAACCCTTAGCGCGAAACCAGCGAGTCCACCAGGCCGGTCACGTGCGGTTCCATCCAGTCGAAGACCAGCATCGGCAGGATGCCGAGGACGACGGCCAGGATGACCAGCGGAATCGCACAGAGCAGTTCGCGGAAGTTGATGTCTTCGTAATTCTTGTAGGCCGGGTTCGTGCCCAGGTAGACGCGTTGCAGCGTCCACAGGATGTACGCGGCCGTCACCACGACGGTGAGAGCGGCCAGCACCGCGGCGATCTTGCCCATGTAGGGCATGCCCGCCGGCTCGAAGTTCCAAGTCGAAAGCACGACCATGAACTCGCCGACGAACCCGCACAGCCCCGGCAGGCCGAGGCCGGCGAAGAAGATGATCGCGCTGATCCCGCCGTAAAGGGGCATCGGCTCCATCAATCCGCGGAAGTTGTTCAGGTTGCGATGATGAGCCCGATCGTAGATCACGCCGACGCAGAAGAACATGCCGGCCGAGCTGATGCCGTGGGCGATCATCTGGTACATGGCGCCGTTCATGCCCCATGCCCAGTAGCTCGAACCCGTGGCCGACCAGACCGCGATGCCGAGCAGCACATAGCCCATGTGGCTGACCGAACTGTAGGCGACCAGCTTCTTGAAGTCGGTCTGCGCCATGGCGGCGAAGGCGCCGTAGAGAATGTTGATGAGGGCGAGAATCACGAGATGCCACGCCAGCTCTTGGGCCGCCCAGGGGCAGATCGGGTAGCAGATGCGAAGGATGCCGTAGCCGCCGAGCTTGAGCAGAATGCCCGCGAGGATCATCGAGATAGGCGTCGGCGCCTCGACGTGGGCGTCGGGCAACCAGGTGTGGAACGGGAAGATCGGCACCTTGATCGCGAAGCCGACGAAGAGGAACAGGAACATCACGATCTGGAAGTTCTTGCTCGCGAAAAACCACTGGCCCGCGAGCCGTGCTTCGACGTCGGCAGCAGGCGCTCCGGATTGTTCAGCGATGCGTGCGGCAACCGCTTTCTTGGCGGCGTCGTCGCTGGCATTGAGATAATCGAGGGCCGCACGTCCCGCCTTGGAGAGCACGAGCAAATCGAACGAATGGACGGCCGCCTGCTTGGTGGCTTCGGCCTTCGTCAGTTTTTTGGTCTGTTCGAGTTCGCTGACCCGCAGGTCCACCATCTTCTTCGGCACGAAATCGCGAACGTCGGTGAAGTAGAACGCGAGCATCGCGACGAGGATGAATACGCTGCCGAAGAGGGTGTAGAGGAAGAACTTGATGGCCGCATACTCGCGGCGCGGTCCGCCCCACACGCCGATGAGGAAGTACATCGGCAGCAGCATCACTTCCCAGAAGATGTAGAAGAGGAAGAAATCGAGCGAGACGAAGGTGCCCAAGACGCCTGTTTCCAGCAGCAGGAAAAGGACGCAATAGCCCTTCACATGCTTCTCGATCCCCCAACTTGCGATCATCGAAATGACGAAGAGGATGGTCGTCAGCAGGATCATGGCCATGCTGATGCCGTCGATGCCGATGAAGTAGTCGATGTTGAAACGCGGGATCCAACCGCGGCGAGCAACCTGGTCCGCGGCAAGGTGCGGGTCGCCTTCCAGCGTTTTCTGCGTGTCGCCGTCGGCCCTGAATTGCAGGCTCGTCTTGAACGGATCGACGCGATTCGTGGTCGGTTGCGGCGTCTGATTCGTGTAGGCGTAGTAGTTGATGAACACGACCGTGCTGACGACAAAGGTCACCGCAGTGCCGAGCAGCGCGGTCCAGCGCATCCAGCGTTCGGATCCCTTCGGGAAGAAGAGGATGGCGAGCGCGAACAGGCTGGGCATGAAGACCAGCAGCGACATGTAGACCAGGTCGGTTTCTTGGAGAAACATGGATCAATCGACCTCTAGAAAGCTTGCTCGAACTCTAAGGAGCCGCGCACGAAGTAAGCGGTTAGGCTTCCTCCCGCTTGCTCGAACTCTAAGGAGCCGCGCACGAAGTAAGCGGTTAGGCTTCCTTCCGCGCACGAAGACCGCTTACTTCGTGCGCGGCTCTTTACGGCTGAGCGGCGGGGGCCATCGTCAGCACCCATAGCAGCAGCCAGATTCCCGCGGCGGCCATGCCCAGGAACAACACGTAGCTTCGGATATAGCCCGTCTGAAACACCCGCAACCAACTTCCGATCGCGTACCACACTTTTGCAACCACGTTGACCAGGCCATCGACGATCACGCGATCGAAGAAGCCATGGACTCGCGACACGGCGAGACCCGACTTGCCGACGCCGTTGACCAGGCCATCGACGACGTTGGTATCGAACCAGCGCGCCCAACCGGCCGCGGCCATCGCAGGACGGACGAACAGGGCGCTGTAGGCTTCGTCGAAGTACCACTTGTGGCTCAGGAAACGGTGCACGCCGCTGAACATCTCCTTCGATTCGTTCGGATCGAGGAAGCCGAACCAGTAGGTCGAAGCGGCGAAGCTGAAGCCGATCACCACCATCACGAGGGCCAGTCCGCCCGCGAAATCGTGGCCCGCGTGGGCGGCGTGATGTTCGTCGTGGAAATCGACTTCGACCGACTCGGGTTGAGCGTGATGCAGGATCTGCGTTTCCATGAAGCTGTTGGACGCATCCCAAGGCGGATTGCCCCACGCCACGCCGACGCTCAAGATCGCCAGCAGCACGAGCGGCGTGGTCATCATCCACGGCGTCTCGTGAGCATGATCGTACACATGGTGATCCTTCGGCCTGCCCGCGAAGGTCATGAACCACATGCGGAACATGTAGAAGGTCGTGATGCCCGCGGTAATCAGCGGCAGCACGAACAGCAGCACATGCTGCGGATGCTCGCGGATGAAGCCGAAGGCATTGGCGAGCACGGCATCCTTCGAGTACCAACCGCTAAAGAGCGGAATGCCGGCGATGGCGAAGACGCCCATCAGCATCGAGATCGCCGTGATCTTCATCTTGGGAAAGAGGCCGCCCATCTTCCGCATGTCCTGCTCGTGATGGCAGCCGTAGATGACGGACCCTGACCCAAGGAAGAGCAGGGCCTTGAAGAAGGCGTGCGTAACCAGGTGGAAGAGCCCCGCGGCCCATCCCCCGACGCCCAGGCCGAGCATCATGTAGCCGAGTTGGCTGACGGTGGAGTAGGCGAGCACCTTCTTGATGTCGGTGGCGACGATGGCAATCGTCGCGGCGACGAACAGCGTGATGCCGCCGGTGTAGGCGATCGTCAGCAATGTTTCCGGAGCAAACAGCGGATAGCATCGGCCGACGAGATACACGCCGGCCGCGACCATGGTGGCCGCGTGGATGAGGGCGGACACAGGGGTCGGGCCTTCCATCGCATCCGGCAACCACACTTGCAGGGGGAACTGGGCGGACTTGCCGACGCAGCCGAGGAAGATGCCAAGCCCGGCGACGACGAGCATCCAATACGGCATGTAGCCGTGCTCGCCCACCTTGGGCCGATCTTTGGCATCGACCAGTTCGCCGGCGTTGTAGTGCTGATGCCCTTCGTCTTCGTGGTCGCCTCCCATTGGCCGCGGCATGATGACGACGTACTGGCCGGCCTCGTTGGCGGCCTTCATCGTCATTTCCTTGCCGCCCTCGATGTCCTTGGTGGCATCCGCTTTGACGAAGCGGTGAGTCAGATCGGTGACCGCCTGTTTGTGGTGACCGCCATGAGCATGCACATGCCCGTGATGCATATCGACGGGGGCCCGCAGGCGGGAGAACATCTCCTCGAAGTTGAACGTGCCCAGGTAGGTCCACACGATCAGGAGGCCGATGATGAACCCGGCATCGCCCACGCGATTGGTAATGAACGCCTTGTTTGCCGCGTTCGTGGCGCTGGTCCGTTCGTAATAGAAGCCGATAAGCAAAAACGAGCAGATGCCCACCAGTTCCCAGCTCACGAAGATCTGAAAGAGATTGTCGGCAAGCAGCAGGTTGAGCATCGAGAAGCAGAAGAGCGACAGAAACAGGAAGAACCTGCCGAACCGCCCGCGCCGCCTGAAGTGTCCGCCGTCCTCGCCATGGACCTGGTGGTCTTCGACCTGCTTGTCCAACTCGTCCGACATGTAGCCGCTGGAAAAGAGATGGATGAGCGTGGCGACGAACGTCACCATGACGAACATCAAGCCCGACAAGTGATCGATGCGGGCGCCGATGCGGAGCGTGTTGCCGGAGCCGGGGTCGGCCGCGGACGACGACCAGACGCGAGCCCAGAGAAGGCTTCCCGACCAGCGGTGTTCGAGGCGTTCTTCGGACTCGTGGACGGTTTGCTGGTTCTCTTTGATCTGCTTGCGAATCTCGGCGATCTTCGCGGAGTTTTCCTTCGCTTCGGCGCCTTTGAAGTGCCTCCCCTTGCGACGAAGGGACTTCAGGTCGTGGTCGAGCTTTTCGTTTTCTTCGGCGATCCGTTCGCTTTCGTGCTCGACGCGGTGATGCTCGACGAAGTAGGTCACATACCCCATGGCCGAGCAGACGAAGGCGAGGAAGATGGCGGCCATGCCGACGTAGGCGGCGCGCCGGCCCGGCTGGTCGCCGCCGAGGCCTTGATAGACCGCATCGGCGGCGGGGTGGTTGCGGCGCGCGCGGGCGAAGTTGCGGACGCCGCCGACGAGGAGCAAATACGTGAACGACGCCAGGGGGAGAAGCGTCGCGATCACGAACCACAGGAACGGATGGTCGTGGAGCGTGCCCATCGCTTATCCTCTCAACTCTTCCGCGGAGTCCACGTCCACGGTCGAGTGATTGTTGTAGAAGTTGAGCACGATCGCGAGCGCCACGGCCGCTTCCGCCGCGGCGAGCACGATGACCAGGAGCGAAAAGATCATCCCCTCGATCTCGAAGGCGGGGTTGTACCGAGCGAAGGCGACGAGGTTGACGTTGGCGCCGTTGAGCACCAGTTCGACCCCGATGAGCACGCCGATCGCGTTTCGCTTGGTGGCCATGCAGACGACGCCGCACACGAAGAGCAGGGCGCCGAGGAAAAGATAATGCTCCAGGCCGATCATACCGCGGCCTCCTTGCGGCGTTTCGCGCGGGCGAGATACGCGGCGCCGATCAGGGCGACGAGAAGGTGAACCGAGACGATTTCGAACGGCAGCAGGTAGCTGGCCCGCACGACCGTTTCCTTGCCGTTAACCGTTTCCTTGTGAGCCGGGCCAACGCCGACGCCGAGGAAACCCTGGCCGATCGCCATGCTGTAGGGGGATTTGGAAGCGACTTCGTTCGTTTCGCCTTCCTTCGTCATCCCCTCGGCCAGCGTCGTCTTGGGTGCGTATTGGGCCACGGTCGAACCAGAGGGGGGCGTGGGCTTGCCGATTTTCGAGATCGCCACGCTCAGCACCGAAAGCAGCAGCAAGCCCGCGGCCACCGAGACGGCCCATTCGCCGCTGCTGGTCCGCATCGAGATGAACGGGCCCTGCGCGGTGAGCATGACGCCGAAGACGACGAGGATCATCGTGCCGCCGACGTAGACCAAAAGCTGAATGGCGCCGACGAGGTCGGCGCCAAGCAGGAAGAAGATGCCGGAGGTGCCGGCCAGGGCGAAGAGGAGCCAAGTGGCCGAACGCACGATGTTGTGCGTGACGACGCAAGCGATGGCGCATCCGCCCGTGATGCAGGCGATCGTCCAGAAGAGGAACGGTTCAAGGTTGGTGAAGGGACTCATGGTTACGAGCGTCTCGGTTCACGTTGTTGGATGCATCAGCAGGTTCGCCCTCCTCACTAACCCGAAGCGTTAGCGAGGGAAACTGTTGCCCTCGCTTACGCTTTGGGTTGGTGCAGCGACGGGATCCATCGCTTGCTCGCTTCGAAACAACGTTCGCCTTCGCCCTCACCTCCGTTTCCAACTCAAAACTCAACACTCGCAACTCAAAACGCCTTATTGCTTCGCACCCTGATATCCGGTGACGTTCGTCATCTGCCACATGCTCGGCATACCGGTTCCGGGCACATCCTTCGCGGTCGCCAGCAGCTTGAGGATCGCAAGCACCAAACCGAGCATCGTGAGGCCGAAGATCGCGAGTTGGGCGATAGTGCGGACGGAAGGCGGAAGCACGAGCTGCCAGGTCGCCACGCCGATCAAGAGGAAGCAGCTAATCGGCAGCAGGTACTTGAGGCAGGTCATCATCACCTGATCGATGCGGAGCCGAGGCAACGTCCAGCGCACCCACATCATCACGAAGACCAGGAACCAGCATTTGCCGATGAAGACGACCATGTTGAGCAGATTGCCGATCCACAGTCCGGCGGTCGCGTTCCCCGTGATTCCGGCGAACACGTCGGTCAACTCCCACGGCAGACCCAGGCTCCACCCGCCGAGGAACATGATCGCCGCGATGCCGGAGACGGCGAACATCGAGCCGTATTCCGCCATGAAGATCACGAGCCAGCGGAAGCCGGAGTACTCGGTGTGGAAGCCCGCGACCAGTTCCGACTCGGCTTCCGCCAGGTCGAACGGGGCTCGTTTGCAGCTGGCCATGGCGCAGGTGAAGTAGGTCCAGAAGGCGCAGAAGGTGAACGGATCGTGGAACAGATACCAGTTCCAGATCCCCCTTTGCTGCAACGTGATTTCGTTGAGATTCATCGAGCCGGCCACGATGACGGGGACGAGTACGGTGATCGCCATCGGGATTTCGTAGCTCACCATTTGGGCGGCTTCACGCATGCCGCCGAAGAGGGCCCATTTCGAGCCCGAGCCATAGCCGATGAGGATGATGCCGAACACTTCGCTCGACATGACGGCGAGCATGAAGAGGATGGCGATATTGAGATCGAGCCCGACGAGCATGTTGCCGAAGGGGAGGGCGAGAAACGCCGTAAACGACCCCGCGAGCGCGATATACGGGCCCACGCGGAAGAGCATTTGATCGGCGGAAGCCGGGATGATGTCCTCTTTGACGAGGAGCTTCATGCCGTCGGCAAGCGTTTGCAGCCAGCCGAACTTTCCGCCGACGCGGGTCGGGCCAAGGCGATCTTGAATGCGGCCGGCGACTTTGCGTTCGAGCCACACCGAGAAGATGGCGGACACGAGCATGAAGCCGATGAGCAGAGCGGCCGCGATGATGGCGAGAAGGTAGTACCAGAGCGGGCTGGAAAAGAAGCTGGCGAAGAGAAGCGTACCCACGAACCCGGCTCCTTCCGCGCGTGCGTTCAAACTCATGGAGCGGAACGGGCGTTACTTTATGCGAGGGCATCCGGGGCGGCAAGCGCAGGGGTGAGGGCGATGGGCAATGCGGAACCGAGAACCGAGATCGAAGAATGAGGATCGGAGGTCGGAAATCGGAAATCCGAGGAGACCTCAGTTCGGGGCTTCCAACACCGGCTGGTAGCTCCTGCCGCTCGCCTTGAGGAGCCGCGCACGCAGTAAGCGGTCGGGAGCGTCCCGCAAAACCGCTTACTACGTGCGCGGCTCCTTGAGGCGAGCGGCGCCTGCATTTCTCCCCTCTCCCTCCGGGAGAGGGGCCGGGGGTGAGGGCCGTGCGACGTGGCGTTACGCGAGAAAAGGCACCCTCACCCCGGCCAGGGATCCGCCCGAGCATGGCACGCATGGCACGCATGGCACGCCGCGGCTGCTTCCACAGATCCAAACGACTTAGGTCGAAGATGCAATATCCTCCCTCAAGGGGAGAGGGGTGCTCATCTCCGCGCCATGCAGCGGAAACGGGCATGGTGATTTAGGGCATCTTTTAGAAGCGGAACTCGAGGCCGAGGTTGAGCCCCTCCGCCCAAAAATCCGTGCGGCGAAGGCTTGGATAGGGACGCTGCGGGTCGCTCGAGGCGCCGTACGACTGACTCGCGGGGACAAGCGACGGGTTCACGGTGCGATCGACCTGCTGGCCGGGACGGACGACGTTGGTCCAGTAGAGCAGCGAGTAGCCGACCTTCAGGCGTAAGCGCGGCGACAATTCCAGGCCGAGGTTCACGCCGAACTCGGGAACCAGCGAGAACGAACTGCCTTCGTATCGGCCGATGTTGGACGACGTGGCCAGCAGGCCGCCTTGCAGGAAACTGGGTGCGGTCCCCGGCGGCTGCACTGCGCTGGAACCATCGATCGCAAGCTGCTGCTGCGTTCCGCCGATGCCGAGCTTACCGAGCAGGCCGACCGAAAAGCGGCCGAACACCCAATCGATGCGCGTGCCGATTTGGCCGCCGTAAAAGCGATTCTTCGTGCTGAACGAATCGAAGAGCGAAATCGCGGTGTTCGCCGGCAGGACGGTCCCGAAAGCGGCGGTCGGGGCGAGCGTTCGCATGCGTTGTTCGAAGAGCAGGTCTTCCTCGAGGCTGAGGAAACGGAAGCCGGCGAGCAGCTCGGCATGGACGCGTTCGCTGGAATAGCCGAGCCAAACCGCGTTCGCCTCGACGCCGCCGAATCGCGTGGCCGTGTCGATTTCCAACCCGCCGGAGAGGAAGTTGGGGCTTGAAACGAGAAAGGCGCCTTCGCCGCTGTTGGTCCAATCGATGGGCCGCGAATACTGCGGATAGCCGAACGGGTCGGAGCCGTAGAATCGGCGCCGCAAGGCTTCTCCCAAGGCGAAACCGCCGATCTCGAATCCGAAGCGATCTTGATCGTCGATCCAGGCCCCGATGCGAGCGCGAATGCCCCCCACGGTCCCCGGGTAAAGGTCGGAATTGCCTAGAAGGACACGGGTTCCCGGCTCGCCCAATGCGCCGATGCCGCCTGAATCATTGCGTGCGACAAGGGCGGGAGTCTGCATCGGCCGCAGGCTCCAGATCAGAAAATCAAGATCGAACCAGGCGGGTCGGCCGAAGAAGCGTGGTCGATTGCCGATAAGGATTTCGTCGAAATCCGGGTCGCCTGCGTACTCGGGGTAGACGGTTCGGTAGACCGTGCCCGGAGGCGGCGGAGACAGCCCCGCCGGTGGAGGGGCAGGCGGTTGCCCAAAGGCGGCGGCTGGGGCAATAACGGCAAAACACAAAGCCCATCGCAAGATGCGTCGCATGAGGAATCTCCCGCCCAAGTCCGGCGAACCGGCCGGCAGGCGGGAGATACCCGATGATGCGTTCGCCCGTCAAGCCGTCAGCGTGTCTCTTGCAGCGTCCAAATCTGCTGCGGCCGGGCGAAACAGACCATGGCTCCAAGCACGCCGAGCGCCGCACACACGATGGCGACGATCAACAAGGGCAGGGGACCAATCGTGTTGACGACGAATGCAATCAGCCAATGGGCCCGGTTCACCAGGTTCTGGGCAATGAGCACATACAGGACGCCGAAGCATGCAGCCAGAAAAAGCCCGATGCCAAGCGGCTTCACCGCTGCGACGATCGGATTTTCGACCTTGGAGGCAACCTTCATGTCAGGCCGAAGGGTCCGCAACAGCTCGTAGATTTCCATGCCGCCGGGGCCGAAGAAGCCCTTGAGTTGTTCCGTCGTGCCGTTGCTTCGGACGTGCAGATCGACGTCGCCGCCGCTGCCGGCAGCGAGCTTCGCCACCTGGTCGGGTCGAAATCGAATCGCGCTGGAACCCAGCAGCGTCTTCGGTTCCGAACTGGCGCCGACGCGTGCTTCGATCTGGTCAGGGTCGTCGGAAGCGACGCGCCCCCAGAGCAGTTCGCCGTTGCGCCAGACCAGGACTTTCGTTTCGTCCGTATCGAATTGGCTTGCCCAAACGGCTCGATTCATGGTTCATCTCCAAAGCAAAACGAAGGCGATGGAAATTCAGTGTATCTTTCTACACTTCGATGCCTAGGTGCATCGGGCGAGAATTTCCGGTGAAGGATGGCGGAAGACGAGCAAGTCATAGCGTCGCATGGTGCGAAGGTTCTGCCCTCAACCCCAGCCCCACTCCCGGAAGGAGAGCGGAGCAAGGCGCGCGTCGCGGCTAACCGAGAAAGCGGCCCGTCGGGCTGTCGGGATTCGCGGACACGTCGTCGGCGGTTCCCGTCGCCACGATTCGGCCGCCCGCGTCGCCGGCTTCAGGGCCGAGTTCGATGATCCAGTCGGCGGCTTTCAGCATGTCGAGGTGATGTTCGACAACGAGGACCGTGTTCCCCGCGACCGCCAACGCATCGAGCACGCGGATGAGTTCGGCGATATCGCGGCGATGCAAGCCGGACGTGGGTTCGTCGAGAATCAACAGGGTGCGGCCTGTCGTGGTTCGAGCGAGTTCGGCGGCGAGCTTCACGCGTTGGGCTTCGCCGCCCGAAAGTTGGGTGGCGGGTTGGCCAAGACCGAGATAGCCGAGGCCGACGTCATCCAGCGCGGCGAGGATGCGCGCGATCGTGGGTACATTCGCGAAGAGCGTGCGCGCTTCGCCGATGGGCAGGTCGAGCACGTCGGCGATCGACAGGCCGTGATAGAGAATTTCTAGCGTGGCGTCGTTGAATCGTTTGCCGCGGCAGACGGGGCAGGGGAGCGATAGATCCGGCAAGAAGGACGCGGCAGAGCGGATTTCGCCCTGGCCCTTGCACTCCTCGCATCGGCCGCCTTTGACGTTGAAGCTGAAGCGCGGCGGTTTGTAGCCGCGAACTTTCGCGAGCTTCGTCTGAGCGTACAGCTTGCGGATTTCGTCGAACACGCTCGTGAAGGTGGCGGCACTCGATCGCGGCGAGCGGCCCAGCGGCTTTTGATCGACTTCGATGATCTTGTCGAGGCCGAACGCGTCCTTCGTGGCGACAAGATTCTTATCTTGTCGGTCTGAGATTGATTTCGAACAAGTGAATGAATTCGTTCCCACGAAAGCACATTCCATCGAATCGAATCCGCCCGGCGGCGGAGCGAGCAAACCCAGCTTGCGACGCACGGCCGGGGCGAGCACTTCGCGGACGAGGGAACTTTTTCCGGACCCGCTGACGCCGGCGATGGCAATAAATCGGCCGAGCGGCAGATGCACGTCGATGTTCTTGAGATTGCGATGGCGCACGCCGCGAAGGACGAGGGCCGGGGTGTCGTCCGTCACCGGCAGTCGCGCTCGCAGCGACATGCCGATGTCGCCGCGAAGATAGGGAGCGGTGACGGAGTCAGGATGCGCGATCACCGCATCGGGCCGATCGCTTGCGAGGATTCGGCCGCCGGATTTGCCGGCGCCGGGGCCGACATCCACGAGCCAGTCGGCTTCGCGCATCACCGCTTCATCGTGTTCGACGACGAGCAACGTGTTTCCGTTTTCCTGCAGTCGGCGAAGTGCGGCGAGCAATCGCTCAGTGTCGCGCGAGTGCAAGCCGGCAGTCGGTTCATCGAGAATGCAGCAGACGCCGAGCAACCCGCCGCCCAGTTGCGTCGCAATGCGGGCACGCTGCAGCTCGCCGCCCGAAAGCGTGACCGCGGGGCGGTCGAGCGTGACGTAGCCGAGGCCGACTTCACGAAGGAAACGCAAACGGGAGGCGATTTCGCCGACCAAGGAGTTGCGAACGCGGTCTTTCGATGTGCGCAACGCCTCCGCGAAGAACGGCTCCACGTCATCCACGGTTTGAGCGGTCACATCATGGATGCCTTTTTCCTCGAAGCGCACCCATCGTGCATCGAGTCGCAGGCGCGTGCCTTGGCATTCGGGGCAGACGACGAAGCCCGCGAGCGGTTCGAGTTGTTCGCGAAGGTCTTCGTCCTCTTCCGCCTGGCGAGCCAGTTCGCGAAACGTCGACGCGAGGCCGCGGATGCCGAGCGATTCGTTTCCTTCGAGAAGCATCTGGATCGCCGCGGCCGGCCATTGGGCGAGCGGGACTTTGTCGAGCTTTACGTCAGGAAACGGCGTTTGAATCGCGTGCAGTTGGTTGCGATCAAGCAGTTCGGTTTCCGGGGCGAGGTCTTGCAAGCGGGCGAGCGTTTGACCGAGAGTCTTGGTGCGATCGGTGAGAAGAAGCTGCGGATCGAGCGCCCACACCTGGCCGAGGCCGGTGCAGCGTGCGCAGGCGCCGTGGGGGCTGTCGAAATGGAAGAGGCGCGGTTCGAGATCGGGAAATGCCCGTTCGCAGCGTGGGCAGGCGAAACGCGTCATGAAGGGGCGATCGATCCAGTCCCCCTCTTCCGCATCGCTGACGAAGACGCGGCCCTGGCCCCATTGCAATGCGGCCGTCAGCGATTCGTGAAGCCGCTCCGCAAGCGTGGGACGGACAACCAAACGATCGACGACGAGATCGACGTCGTGCGATTTCCTCGCATCGATCTTCGGCACATCGCGAATCTCCTGAAGCACGCCATCCACGCGTGCTCGCAGGAAGCCCCCCTTGAGGATGGAGCGAAAGGCTTCCGCATGGTTCCCTTTTTGGCCGCGAACCAGCGGGGCGAGCAGGTAGATCTTCGACCCTTCGGGCAACGCGAGGATTTCGCGAACGATCTCGGCGGCGGTGTGCTTGCGGATCGGCAGATCGCATTGCGGGCAGTAGGGAGTGCCGAGTCGGGCCCAGAGGAGGCGGAGGTGATCCTGGATTTCGGTAAGCGTGCCAAGCGTCGCCCGTGGACGCGGCGTCCCGACGTTCTGGGCGACCGACAGTACCGGCGGCAGACCTTCGATGCGATCGACGTCGGGTCGGCCCATCTGTTCGAGCAACGTGCGGCCTGCGGCGTCGCGCAGCGTGGCCAGATAACGGCGGCGTCCTTCCGCGTAGATGGTGTCGAAGGCGAGCGAGCTTTTGCCCGATCCGCTCGGCCCCGTGACGACGATCATTTCGCCGCGAGGCAGGTCGAGGTTCGCATTATGCAGGTTATGCGTGCGCGCCCCGCGGATTCGGATCCATTCGTTGTCTGAACTCATGAAGTTTGGTTGACCCGACGCCGAGCGGGGGGAAAACTTGAACAGTGGCTGTCAGCGATCGGCTTTCAGTTTTCGGCCGGACCGATACGCGGTCGTTGTACCGTTTCGCCGGCGGAAAGCCGATAGCCAAGAGTCGACATCGCTTTGTAACGGATTTTCTCAAGGCGCATGCTGTGCCGATCCGATGATTTCTGATGCCGCACGGTGCGTCTGCGCCGGGCCGCGGCATGGAGTACGAGGAAACGACGTTGCGCACCGCGGCGGCACTATTGCTGACGCTGCTGCTCGGCTTGACCGGCTGTGCCGGAATGAGCCGACGCGGCAATGACGCGCGCAACGCGGCCAACGGGGCCAATCCCGGCACTCCGCCTCCCCGATTCCCCACCGCCGACAACCCGAACCCTGGCCCCATCGCCCCCGGCGGCGGTTCGGGCGATCCGCTTTTGGGCGGCGCGATCAATGTCCCCGCTCCGCCGGCCTCCGCGAGCATTCCGCAAGGCAACGCGATTCTTGCGGGCCGGGTCATCGACGGCAGCAGTCGTCCGCCGGGCAATACTTCGATTCAATGCGTCAATCTCGACGACCAAAAGGCGTCGCCGCTGGATGTCGCCGTCAACAAGGACGGCTACTTCACGATCCAGGGTTTGAAGCCCGGTTCGAAATACAAACTGGTGGCTCGGGGCAAGCAGGGGGACCGCCTGGTCGCCCAGACCGCCTATTTCACCGCCCCCAATGTTCGCGTGTTGATTCAAGTGCGTGAAGAGTTCGGCGGCGCGGCCACGCCTCCACTTCCCGGCCCGCCGGCGTTCGGGAAGAAGAAGGACGACATTCCGCCGCCCAAGGAACCGACGGCTTCGGTCCCGGCCGAAGAACCGAAATCGGAAGAGAAGAAGGACGAGAAAACCTTCGAGGGGATGAGCGCGATTCCGAAGGGGAAGAATGAAGGCGGCAACTGGAGCCCCGGCCTGCCGGCTAATGCGAATCTCGCTCCCATCGGCCAAATCGGCGGTTCGCCGGACGCCGAGCTTCCGATCAGGATCCCAGTTCCCGCCCACAACAACAGCGGCCCGCCGCCGACGTTTATCCCTGGCGTAACCCTCGATAACCGGCCCGGCTTGCCGGTGCTGGAGATTCCGAACCCGAAGGGCCCCCCGGCGCCGAGCCCCAGCATCCCGGACAATCCGCTGAAAGCTCCGGTTCCCGGCAACATCAGCACGGGGCCGACGCGTGTGCCGTCGATCGTGCTCGTCGGCAATAAGCTGGTGAACTTCGCGCTCAACGATATCAACGGAGAGCCGTGGGAGTTCAAAGCGAACAAGCGTGGCCGGCTGATCCTGGTCGATTTCTGGAGCACGAATTGCATCCCATGCCGGCAAACGATGCCGGTGCTTCGCAGCTTGCAAAACCAGTATGGCCCACGCGGCCTCGAAGTGGTCGGCATCGCCTGCGAAGGGGGCGACTCGGTGCAAGAGCAGGCGTATCGCGTCAATTCCGTTGCCCAGCGTTTGCAGCTCAACTATCGGAACCTGCTCTCGACAGGTCCGCAATGCGTCGTCCGCCAGCAGTTCGGCATCCGCGCGGTGCCGACGATGGTGGTGATCGACGAACAGGGATGGATACTTTGGCGTCACGAAGGGGCTCCTGACCGGGCCACCATCGAAGAACTCGAACGCCTCATCCAACGCCGGCTGTCCCCCGCCAATCCGTACTAATCGCTGTCCGCAACGTCGTTACCTGCTCACCCTTTCACGTCGGCTTGTCGCGTGTAGCGAGTTGCGCAAGAGCCGCGCACGAAGTAAGCGGGTTGCATGACCTCACGCGAGACCGCTTACTGCGTGCGCGGCCCTTTCGCAAAACTCCGACTCTGCGGAACAGAGGGTTGGCCTTCCGATCCTTTGGCCATTTCGGCTATAACAGACGGCCCCGTCGGGAGCACGGGGAATCGTTTGCGCGAAGGGATCGCCATGTCGGATGCAGACGTGAAGGGCCGACCGAGGCCGTCGCTGTTTCGAGCGCTCGGGAAAAACGATCCCCCCGTGCGCGTCGAGGTCGATGGCGAGACGTTCGACCGCCTGGAAATCTACAAACACGACTCCTGGGCCGCGACCTCCATCTACGGCAATGCGAACGGCCGCATCATCTGCAAATTCAATCGCAAGCAGTGGATCCTGTTCATCCCCATGAGTTGGCTGGGGCGTTGGCTGGCGTATCGCGAAGGCTGGTTCTATCGCCTGCTCGCCGATTTGCCGTGCATCGCGCCGCCGTGCGGGCCGGTGTCGGTCGATGGCGTCGTGCAGAAGAATGCGGTCGCGCATCGCTTCGTCGATGGCCATCCGCTGGGAGAAAAAGAGAAGCCCAGCGAAACGTTTTTCGCTGAGTTGGAAGAGTGCCTCGCGGAGGTGCATCGCCGCGGCGTTGCCTACATGGATTTGCATAAACACGAAAACATCGTCGTCGGCGACGATGGGCGCGGCTACCTCGTCGATTTTCAGGTGAGCTTCTACGCGAAGCCCCATGGCTGGAATCTCCCGGGCCGTTGGCTGCTCGGCGGATTTCAGGCGGGCGATCGCTATCACTTGATGAAGCACAAAATGAAGACGGCGGAGATGCCGCGCGAGGAAGCGTTGGCGCTCATCGACCGCGAACGGCCCTGGTGGCTGCGCATCCACCGCTTCGTTGCCGCTCCGCTTCGCAACCTGCGGCGAAAGCTGCTTGTGCTGCTCGGCATCCGCAAGGGGAAGGGCAGGGCCCAGACGGAACACTTCACCGAAGACGGCCTCCGCGATCATCCGCCGGCGGATTCATCCGAACGCCGCGCCGCGTAGTTTCGTGTTGAGACTGTTTCGGAACCGTCTGTGCAGTTCTTCCGCTTGCGGCTTAGCGGGAACAGGGCTTTCTCCGAACGCGAAGCCGCAAGCGGCGCCTGCATTTCTCCCCTCTCCCTCCGGGAGAGGGGCCGGGGGTGAGGGCGTGCGACGTGGCGCGGCGCGAGAAAAGGCACCCTCACCCCAACCCTCTCCCGGAGGGAGAGGGAGGTAGACTAGCTCCTGCCGCTCGCCTACTAAGCCGCAAGCGGAAGACGGTGGTTCGAAACGAGCCATGAAAAACTGGGTCGCCTACGGCTCCCCGCTAAACGAAATAAACCGGGCAACCGTCACGATCGTCATTTCCCGCATTTCCGTTACATCCGGCAAAAGTCGCTTAAAGCCCCCCGTCGTTTGTTGCCGATTCCTTGAGTAGCCCACGTGCTGACCGGATCTCCGGAGGCCGCCATCGTTGAGCGCCACGTTGGTGCGGCTCGGTCCGCCCGGTGCACCTCATGCGTCTACCGACTCAGCTTGCCGTCCTCATCTGCGTGGTCCCGGCTTCGGGTCTGTGGGCTCAGGATCTGCCGGTACCGCCGCCAGGCCCGCTGGCTCCGTACCTGCTTCCGAACTTGGCTCAAGAACCCGCCCCCGCTGCTCCTGCCACGCCGCAGACGGCGGAGGAGTTGCAGGCTCGATTGTCGCTGCTCGAGAAAAAGCTGGCCGCGCTCGAAGCCGTGAAGTCGCCCGAGAAGAAGGCGGAAAAGAATGACGGCGGATCTAAACAATACGAAGTAGGCGCGGACCTGAAAATGACGGGCCGCTGGCAGAACGGCCTCCGGTTCGAAACGGCGGACAAAGCATTCAAATGGAGCATCGGCGGCGTCGTTCAGTTCGACGCTTCGTTCTACCGGGCGAGCGACAACGTCAATCGCTCGATCGGCGCGTTCAACAACTACATCGATCCGAATGTCGGCCTGCAGGACGGATTTCAGTTCCGCCGAGCCCGACTACGGTTTGCCGGCGAAATGTACGAACAGCTTGAGTATTTCGCCCAGTACGAATTCGCCCAGGCCCTCGACCTGCGTCGCCGGACGCTCGGCATCAGTCCGACGCCGACCACTCCGCCGCTCAATGATTCCGACCCCAGCGACAACGTCGGGTTCAATGAGGTTTACCTGGGAATCACCAAGCTGCCGGTCCTCGGCGCCGTCCGCGTCGGCCGACATCGGGAAAGCCTGAACTTCGTCACCGCGACCGCGGACAACAATCAGGTTTGGCTCGAACGCGGCCTCATGTTCGATGCCTTCAACGGCGACTTCAATTTCTCCAACGGCGTGACGGTTCAGAACACGATCCTCGACGATCGCATCTACGGTCTGTTCGGCTTCTTCCGCAGCAACAACAACAGCAACCGCGGTTTCTACGCCGTGGGCGACGGAGAGTACGTTTACGACGGCCGAATCACCGCCCTGCCGGTCTACGACGAGGAAGACGAAAAGTGGGTGCATGTGGGCGTTGACTACAGCAATCGCAATCCGCGCGACAGGCAGCTTCGCTATCGCGCTCGCCCGATGATCCGCACCGGCGTCTCGTTTCAGACGCCGAACCTCGTCAACTCCGGGACGATCTTCACGCGCGATTCGCAGCAGATCGCCAACCTCGAATTCGCGATGGCCTGGCATCGCCTCACCTTCGCCGCGGAAATCGCGACCAGCTGGGTGACGAACACCTACACCGGCAGCCTGCCGAACGCGAACGGGACCCTTCCCGCGGGATCCAAGTACATCGGCACCTACGCGACGCAGGGCGGCTATGTGGAGTGCCTTTACTTCCTCACCCCGGACCACCGCAAATATCAGAAAGACCGCCCGGGTTACGCCCGCGTGACGCCGAAGCGGCAGTTCTATTTCCTGAAGGGCGAAGACGGCAACGTGATCTTCAGCCGCGGAGCTTGGGAAATCGGCGCCCGTTACGACTACATCGATCTCATCAACAACGGCATCAACGGCGGCGCCAGCAACGCAGGCTCTCTATGCGTGAACTGGTATCTGTCGTCGAACGCCCGCATCCAGGCGAACTACTTCTGGCAAAACCGCGCCTTCGCACCTAGCGACGTCAACACGCGCCTGGACGGCGAGATCCAGGGCTTCGGCATGCGGTTCAACGTGGACTTCTAAGCAAGTGGGCAGCGCAGAGTGGTCCTCACGCTCCGCGTGAGGTCAGCGGCGATGTGTTGTCAGACAGTCGCTTGCCTTTCGTGGCGACAAGTTTATCTAACTTGTCGGATTGGAACTTTACAGGTGTTTCGAACAAGTTGGATAAACTGGTTTCCGCGGCGGGCTGACCTGGCATCGCCGCTGACCTCACGCGGAGCGTGAGGACTACTCTGGCGCGGTTTCCGTAAAATCGTCGGACCATGGACACATTCATCACTGGATTCCGAATCGCGTTCGTTGCCGCGGAACCAGGCGCGTTGCCGTTGCCTTTCTGGACCGTGATTCCATTCATCGGGCTGCTGCTCAGCATCGCCCTGATGCCGGTGTTCGCGGAAAAGTTCTGGCACAGCAATCTTCGTAAGCTCGCCTTCTCGCTGCTCTGGTCGATTCCCGTCCTGGCATGGTTCGGCTGGCTTCACTTCCAACAGCATGGGCACGCGCTCGAGCGGATACGGCACTCGCTGATCGAGTACGTGGAATTCATGACGCTGCTGACCGCCCTTTACGCGATTGCGGGCGGAATCGTGATTCGGGGCGACGTCAATGCGTCGCCCACCAGCAATGCGTTGGTGCTGCTTTTCGGCGCCGCCCTCGCGAATCTGGTCGGAACGACGGGCGCGAGCATGCTGCTCATTCGGCCGTTTCTTCGCATGAATCGGCTGCGGACGCGCCGGATTCACCTGCCCGTGTTCTTCATCTTCCTCGTCAGCAATCTGGGCGGTCTGCTCACGCCGCTCGGCGATCCGCCGCTGTTTCTCGGCTTCCTCAAAGGCGTCGATTTCTTCTGGACCCTCCGCCTGTGGCCGATTTGGGCGACTGCGGTGGGCATCGTGCTGGTCGTGTTTTGGATCTGGGACACGCTCGCGTTTCGCGGCGAAGCGCCCACGGAGCCGACGGAACGCGAACTGTTCAGCATTCGCGGCAACATCAACTTCCTGCTTTTGGCGGGGGTGATCGCCGTCGTGCTGATGCAGGCGGAAAGCATCGCGGGGCCGTATGCGATTCCGCGCCCCTGGGGGAGCGTGGCGGCGTTGGCGGGGCTGACTCTGGCGTCGGTGCTTCTCACGCCCCGTTCGCTTCGCAAGGACAACGACTTCACCTGGGATGCGATCATTGAAGTGGCAGTGCTTTTCCTCGGCATCTTCATCACGATGACGCCCGCCCTCGACCTGCTCTCGGCGAACCGCGAATCGCTCGGCATCATGCAGCCCTGGCAATACTTTTGGCTCACCGGCATCCTCTCGTCGTTCCTCGACAATGCGCCGACCTACCTCGTCTTCGCGACGATCGCGGCGGGGGGCGAGGCCGCGATTCCGGCGCTGCAAACCGGCGTCCCGATGGCGCTGACAGCGATCAGCGCCGGGGCGGTGCTGATGGGTGCAATTACCTACATCGGCAATGGGCCGAACTTCATGGCGAAAGCAATCGCTGAGGGCATGGGCTACCCCACGCCGTCGTTTTTCGGCTACATGAAATACTCGCTGGTGATTCTGATACCGACGTTCGTGGTCGTGACGTTGCTGTTCTTCCGCCCCGCGTAATGCGAGCCCTTTCGCACTCAAACCACGCAACGACATGACGCGCTGTAGGGAACGCCCTCCGCGGCGTTCCGCCGAACTGAACGCGTGCGAAGGAATGGATCCCACATTCCTTCGTTCGTCCTCCGCTTGCGGCTTAGCGTTCGCCCCGTGATCTGCTCGCTAAGCCGCAAGCGGGGATCGCGGTTTGCGAACACTTGGGACTCGGACGCGTCCCGTTAGGCGGAACGCCACGGAGGGCGTTCCCTACAGTGGGTCATCTTGTTGCATGGTTGAACACGAATGGGCGCGCAACCCGACATCTAAGCCGCCGGCAATGGCGGACGCGCCGCGAGGAAGCGATCGAGGGCGCTTTCGAGGGGCGGGAGGGGATGGCCTCGTTCGCTGGCGAGGGCGCTGTAAGCGGGGCGGGCGGCACGCCAGCCGAGCGTGTGCGTCGGACGAGCATCGATTCCGAGCGGATCGAGGCCGGCGCGGCGGGCCGCTTCGCGGGCGAAATCAGCCCACGTCGTTTCGCCTTGATTGGCGAGATGCCACACGCCGGTCGCGCCGTCGAGCAGCAGATCCAACGTTGCGTGAGCGACGTCTGGGAGGTATGTAGGCGAAATGATCGAATCGCTGGCGGCGCAGAATCGGTCGCCGGCCGTTAAGGATCTCAGGGCCTGGACAAGGAAGTTGCGCTCGTCCCAGGGGCCGAAGAACGCGCCGGCGCGGATGATGAACGACGAGGGATGGGCATGCAGCACTCGACGCTCGGCTTCGGCTTTCGTTTCGCCGTAGACGCAGAGCGGGCGAACCGCGTCCCCTTCGCGGTAGAACGTGCGCCGTTCGCCGTCGAAGACGAGGTCCGACGAGAACGTGACGAAAGGGATGCCCACTGCCGCACATCGCTCGGCCAGGACGACGGGCCCCAAGACGTTGTCGCGGAAACAATCTTCGCGTGCCGTCTCCGCGGTTTCGATGCTGGCGAAGCCCGCGGCATTCACCACGGCCCAAGGTTCATGTTGTTCGAAAAGATCGGCCACGGAGGCGGGGTCGGAGATGTCCATCTCGTCGCGCGAAAGAAGCCGATAGGGCAGGGCACGCACTTCGCACATGCGAGCGATCGCTTGTCCCAAGCGTCCGCGGGCGCCTGCAATCAGGAGCGGCTTTCCGGGGAGACGCGGTTCGGCGGGAGGCGGCACGAACAGCAGACGTTCGGGCCGTTCCCACCAACCGGGCTGAGCCAGCACGGGCGAAGTCGGCGGAAGGTCGTTCGCCAATTCGCGAATCAGCGTCGCCAAAGCCGTGGCATGCGGCACAGGCCCGCGGACATCGAAGGCGCCGGGCTCGTAGCGGCCGCGTGCTTGCGTGACCAGGCTGTCCCAATCGAACGAGCCCAAGAGGGCCCACGCCGTGACGGCCCGCACATCGACGCCGGATGCTCGTGCGGCGTATGCCTGTCGCCACATATGATGCAACCAGCGAACCTGTTCCTCGCGCGTGCAGCCAAGGTGGGCTTCCGTGATGGCGATCGGGATGCGAAACCGGTCCCACGCTTCCTTGAGCAGCTTCGCGGGGCCGTCATTGCCTTCGGGCAGAATGCGCACGGCTTCGACGTCCGCATAGCGATGCCTTTTGTTGCCGCCGCATTGCTCCGCGGGATAACGTGCGATTTCATCGTCGAGAAAACGCTCGCTCGTGACGTAGTGGTTGATGCCGAGCAAATCGGGTGGGCAAGGGTTTTCCTGAAACCAGGCCAGATCACGCTCCGTAACGCCGCAACGCAGCAGATACTTCCCCATCGGATGCCGGCGATCGACACGGCCGCACAGCAGGTCGAAGGTAAGCCAGCGGCGTTCGTTTTCGAACTTCGCCTGGTAGGCAAGTTTCGGGCGCGTATGCGTTTTGCCGAGATCTTCCGTTTGAACGAGCCGAGCTTCGGGTTGAACTTCGCGGATTGCCCGCATCGCGAGGACCGTGGCGCGGCATTCGTTCAACATCGCTGTCGCGAAGTCGCGATCCGTGCGGGCGTGCGGATACCAGAAGCCATAAAGAGCGCTGAAGCGAGCGGTCGTCAGCGGTTCGTTGACGGGCGTGTAATCGCGGACCCACGGAAAACGCTCCGCGACACGGCCCGCGTATCCCGCCAGGGCGGATGCGAAATCGGCGTGCAGCAAATCGACATGACGGGGCCCGCTGCCGTGATGCACGAGGCCGACGATAGGACGAATGCCAAGGGTCTGCAATCGCGGCAAGCGGTCGTCGGCCCAGGACCAATCGAACTTGGCCGGGTCGGCGGTCGCGGCGTATTCCCATAGAGCGGGATAGCGCACGGTGCGAATGCCGAGGGCAGCGATGCGCTCGAGATCGTCAGGCCGCGAGCGGTGGCCGCTGAACTCGAGCTGGTCCAGCCAACCATCGCCGACGCGGTTGTAGGTGCACTCGATGCCGCCCCACATCTCGAGCGGAGCGTCGGCAGCGCGGTCGATGATCATCCGTTCCACCTCCTGCTCAAGAGACTCTTTCGATGGCGAAGACCAAGTACCCACTCATGGTCCCGCTTGCGGCTTAGTACTTGTTTCGAAACCTCCGACTTCCGCTTGCGGCTTAGCGTTCGGAATGCCCTGATCTCGCTAAGCCGCAAGCGGGAATCACAGATGATGAAAACTTGGGTCTCGGACGCGCCCAGTCCGGCGGAACGCCACGGAGGGCGTTCCCTACAGCGCATCACACGACTGCAGGTTTTACTTCGCCGCGACGGCTTGCAGCGATGCGGCCACGCGGTTGGGAGCGGTGCGCAGTTCCTTCACCTTTTCGGCCGCTTTCTTCCCCGCGAGGAATGCGTGGTCGGAGTTGTAGTACTCCCACTCGCTGTAGCGCCCCGCCAGAATGACGTCGTGTTGAGCGAGCCAGTTTCGGATCGTCGCCACGTTCTTGGGACGAGCGTGATCGTAGACCACATACGCATGCGGCATGTCGATCTCGTTGGCCGCCCAGATCGGGTCGTCCTCGCGGATGAAGCCGACGCGTTTGCAATCCTCGATGCAGCGCTGGATCAGTTCCTGCCCTTCGCACGGCAACGGCTTGTACTCCGGCGAGTAGGTAATCTCGCAGGTGAAGCCGAAACCGCCTGGCGGATTGCAATGCGGGCTGGCGTTTCCTTGAACGAAGATGCGGTGGAAAATCGAATCTTCGGGATAGTAGAGCCAATGCTTCTCGGTGAGATTCTCCCGGCCCACGCCGATATTGACGCAGCGGACCGAGATATACCGCAAGCCGGCCGCCGCCTCTTTCACTTCGGCGGGCGCTTCGTCCCCCATCATGCGGACGAGAACGGGAAGCGGCATCGTGCTGACGAGTTGCTGGAAGGGAATCTCCTCGCCAGTCTTCAGGGTAATGACCTTCCGCGAAGGAGACACCTTGGCGACGCTTTCGCCGAGGCGGACCGGGCCTTTGAGAAGCGGCTTGAAGCCGTTCATCAGCGCCTGGAAGCCGCCGCGAAGCGGATAGCCGAAGCGGGCGTTGGGGCCCATCGGAGCGGGAACGGGCTGCAGTGCCCCGTCGATCATCTCTTCAAGGTCCGGCATCGGCACGCGTCCGCCGAGCCACGAGGTTTCCATCTCGGTGAGGGGCACCGCCCAGAGCTTGCGGTTGTAGGGAATCGCGAAGTGCTTCGCGATGCCGGCTCCCCAAACCTTGTAGATGAATTCCTCGAAATTCTGCCCGCGTTCTTCGGTTGGTTTTGCTGTAGCTCCATGGCCGTTTTTCGCGTGCCCGTTGCCGTTCGTCGCACACTCGAGCTTGGCGGTCGATTCCATCACGCCATCGGCGCAGCAATCGTGAAGATCTTTCACGTCGCCTTCCCGAACGGCCGGCGACTTCGCATGACCGTTGCCGTTGGCCGAATGCCCGTTGCCGTTCGTCTCGGCCTTGGCATGCCCGTTGCCGTTGCCGTTCGCGGCAGTGAGGTTGTGCACGAGGGAGCCGCCGGTCTTCTTGAGCGGACCGAAGCGGGACTCGATCGCTCCCATGATGCAGTCTTTGATCACCTCCGGCGGCAAGCCGTAGAGCGCGCCCTGGAAGGGGTAACGCGTGTAGACGTTTTTGCTGTAGATCCACGCCTCGCGATTCTGCCAGTGGATGTTGTCCCCGAGCAGCATCTTGTACATCTCATGGACGTACGGATCATTGGAAAACATGATGTGGCCGGCGAAATCGAACGTGAAGCCGTTGTCTTCGATCGATCGGCACCAACCGCCGACGGTCTCGTTCTTTTCGAGCAGCAGGGCTTGATCGCCGAGATGATACGCGGTGCTCAACCCGGTCGGCCCAGCTCCAACGACCACGACCGGCGGCGTATTGGCTTCAGCCGCGGCCGCAACGTGCGGCGATTGAGTCGCCGTCGTTTGGCCGCGATCGGTTCGCTGATTGGCGGAGGTTGCATCGAGATGCAGCTTCGCCATGATCTGATTCATCTCGGAAGCGGTCTGATCCCACGACGTCTTGGCGAGCACGCCGCGCATTGCATCGAGCTTTGCGTTTCGCTCTTCCTCGCTGGCGTTCAGCGCCTTTTCGCAAGCGGCGATGAACTCCTGCGCGTTGTTCGCCAGGTAGACGATGTCGCCGTAGGGCTTGGCCACGTCCGTGATCGGCGTGCTGACGATCAGGCGTTCGGCCGCCATGTACTCCAGCGTCTTCGTTGGGCTGATGAATTTCGTCGATTCATTGCGGGCGAACGGGAGCAGGGCAACGTCCCAACCCTTGAGGAACGCGGGCAGATCCTTGTAGTCGCGCTGGCCGAAGTAGTGAATGTTGTCCGCTTTCGGCAACGTGGCCGGGTCGATCTTGACGACCGGGCCGACGAGCGAGAAGTGCCATTCGGGCCGCGCCTTGGCGACCTCCGCCAAGAGTGGAACGTCGAAGCGTTCATCGATGACGCCGAAGAACCCGAGCCGCGGATGAGGCAGCGATGCCTGGTCGGCCGGTTCGGCGAGATCCGCATCGAGGGCTTTGCCGAAGTGCTTGCGATCGACGCTGCTGGAAAAGCAGTATGCGTTGGGATGCCGGTTCTTCTTCGCTTCGTAAAGGCTCGGGCCGCCAGTGAAGACGACGTCGGCCCGCTTCAGAAGGGCCTTTTCGCGCTGCAGCATTTCCGGAGGCGCGCCTTTGAAGGCCGACAATTCGTCCATGCAATCGTAGACGACGATCTGAGCGTCCGCGGCATCGATCAGAGGAAACGCCATCGGCGTGTAGAACCAGACAATTGGGTTACGGATCCCTTCTTTTCGAAACAACTCTTGGAGTAGCCTTCGCAAACGAGGAAACTGCTCCTCGTTGTAGCCATGCGCTTCAGCGGGCGTGAGGGGTTGGCAGACGGTGAGGCCATCTGTCTGTCGGCAGTTCCACGACAGTTCGGCGTTTGGACTGCGCAGCGGTTCTTCCACAAAAAAAACTCGCCGGTGTTGAGCGAGCCGAGTCATGAGGTGTTGCGGACGTTGCCAGACGAAATCCCAACGAAGATGAGAAATTACAACTAGATCAGGGCGATGCATGATGATCTCCGGTAAACATCCTATGATTCGAATCCCGACAACGGCATGTGCGTACGCGAAGGGCAGCGCCACGCAAGGTTGGCGAGCGGCGGGCACATTCACGAGCGATGGCTTCGCAGTTGCAACGTCGGTTAAGCAATTCCCGCGCCTTGGCGCATGAATCGGACGATCGAACGAAATCAGATGGCGGGATGCGAGCAGATATGCAGGGAACGTCGTAAAGGTGGTTTGTCCTAATGCCGGAAGTAAGTGGGTGGTAAGCCGGAACTAACGTCCATCAAGGTCGCGACACGCCGATTCACATGCCGCGGCGCCGTTGCGCGGGGTTATCCACCCGGCTCAGGTTCAGCGCGCTATTGACGAGGCCGACATGGGAAAAGGCTTGCGGAAAGTTGCCCACAAGGCGGCGCTTTTCGATGTCGTATTCCTCGGAAAGCAAGCCGACGTCGTTGCGAATCGCGAGCAATCGCTCGAACAGTTCGTTCGCTTCGTTGCGCCGGTTCATCAGCGACAGACAATCGCAGAGCCAAAAGCTGCAAGCGAGAAACGCACCTTCGCCCGCGGGCAGCCCATCTTGAGTTTCTTCCGTCAGGTAGCGTCGAACCAATCCGTCGTGCATCAATTCCCGTTGAATCGCTTCCACCGTGCCCACGACGCGCGGATCGTCCGGCGGCAGAAAGCCGACCAGCGGAATCATCAGCAAGCTCGCATCAAGATGTTTGGCGCCGTAATGCTGAACGAACGATTTGCGTTTCGCGTCGTACCCTTTCGCGCAAATCTCGGCTCGAAGCGCGTCGCGCTCCGCTTTCCAGCGAGCCGCGTCGCGGCGCTCCCGCTTTTCCTCCGCCATCTTCGTCATGCGGTCGAACGCGATCCACGCCATGACTTTCGAATGCGTGAAATGCTGGCGCGGGCCGCGCACTTCCCAGATGCCTTCGTCCGGTTCATGCCAGGCATGCTCGAGATACTTCGTCACCACTTTCAGAGTTCGCCATGCGTCGGGATTCGGTTCGATGCCGTCTGCCTGAGCCTGATACATCGCATCGATGGCTTCGCCGAACACGTCGAGCTGGAATTGCGAGTGTGCCGCGTTGCCGATGCGGACAGGCTTGGAATTCTCGTAACCTGGCAGCCAGGGCAACTCGAATTCGGTGAGGCGGCGCCGGCCGTCGATGCCGTACATGATGTTCATCTGAGCCGGATCGCCGGCGATGGCGCGAAGCAGCCATTCGTTCCACGCTTTGGCTTCCTCCAGATACCCATTGCTTCGCAGAGCATAGAGCGTGAAGGTCGCGTCGCGGAGCCAGCAGTAGCGGTAATCCCAATTGCGCACGCCGCCGAGGTGTTCCGGCAACGACGCCGTGGCCGCCGCCACGATGCCGCCTGTCGGCGCGAAGGTGAGCGCCTTCAGCACGATCAGCGAGCGGTGGACTTCTTCCCTCCATTGCCCTCGATAGGTGCAGCGGTCCGACCAACTTCGCCACCATTCTTCCGCTCGCTGGATGGCCTGCTCAGCGTCCGGCATCTTTGCCGCCGTTTGGTGCGAGGGATGATAGCTCATGACGAACGCCAATCGCTGACCTTCGGAAACCTCGAAGTCCGCGACGATCGAAGCGCCTTCGCGATGAAGCTCGACCGGCGAATCGAGCATCACCGCATCCGGCCCCGCGATCATGGTCGCTGCGTGCTTGGTTCCGTGCCGGCCCTCGCAGCGGCGCACCCACGGTACAATCGAGCCGTAGTCGAAGCGCGGGGCGAACTCGAGACGCATCGCCGTCTTGCCGCGCTTGCCGACGACGATGCGCGCAATGTCCGGCTCTTCCGTACGCGGAGGCATGCAGTCGATGATCTGCACTTCGCCTCCCGGCGCGTGAAAATCCGATTCGAGGATCAACGTGCCGTCGCGGTATCGCCGCCCGGCAGGATTGCCGTCGCGCGGCGCAATCAGCCAGCGGCCATGTTGCGGCGCGCCGAGGAGTGCCGCAAAGCAAGCCGCGGAATCGAAGTTCGGCACGCACAGCCAATCGATCGAACCGTAACGTGAGACGAGCGCGCACGACTGGCAATCGCCGAGAAGTGCATAGTCTTCCAACGGAGTGCTCATTCCGGTCCCTCTGCGCGTTGTTGCATCAGCGCCCCGTCAATTCTTTCCTGATATCCAACGTTTGAGCCGTATTCCATGCCTCTTCGGTTCCGATGGGAAACCAGAAGGTGCTGCGGATGACATGAAACGGGCCCTGAGCGGCGAGTTGGCTGACGAAGTCGGTGATTTCGTATTCGCCGCGGGGCGAGAGCTGAATCTCCAGGTCGAAAACGCGGCGCGGGAAAAGATACGCCCCCGTGTTCGCAAGCTGCGGGCCTTCCAACTTCGGCTTCTCGACCAGCTTTTCAAGCGTGCCGTCCGGGTTGCGGAAGGCGATGCCATACTTGGTCGGATCCGGCACTTCCTGACAGATCACGCCCATCGGCGTCGCAGCCAAAGCGGCCAAGTCGGCGGCGCCGAAAAGGTCGTCGCCATTGATGACGAGGAAGCGGTCCGAGCGAACGTGCGACTGGCATTTTCGCAACGCGTCCCCCGTCCCTTTCGGATCCCCCTGCGGCACGGCGACCCATTCCTTGATCCGCTTCTGCTGAGCAAGGTATGCCTCGACATGCTCCGCGAGATAATGAACGACGACGATAACGCGATCGACCGAAGGGGGCAGGGCGCCCAGCGTCCAATCCAGGATCGGCCGACCTTGCACGGGCAACAGCGGCTTCGGCGTGGTCAGCGTGTGAGGACGAAGGCGGGTGCCCAAACCGGCTGCAAGAAGGATGGCGTCCATGGAACTCGCAATGGGAACGAAGAATGGCGTCACGAAAACGCGGGGGCTTAACCCGCTCTATTTGTCTTTATGATTCTGCTTCCCATGATTCCGCTTTTTGCCTTCTGTTTTCTTCGGACACCTGCTCGCCCTACGTCCATCTTTCCGCAAAACCTGCCGGTCGCGGCCGGTTTTCCCATTCTGCCATGCCTGACGAATCCGCCGAGGTTTCGGATTATCCCTCAAGCAGCGATTCCGCCGGGGCCGATGGAATAGGCGACGACGATGTTGTTCGCGGAATTTCCCCGGGCTCCCCCAAGCCCGTCGTCCCCCAAGGAAGGATTCGTTCCCATGCGACGTGCCATGTATTCGATGGTGCTGCTGGCCTGTCTCGCCGGCATGCTGACCGGGTGCCGACGTTACTCCGGGTTGTGCGACATTGGCGTCGACCCTGATCCGTGCTGCGCCAAGTCCCTCTTCTACGCCGGCGTCAACGCCAATGGCGGCGGCTGCGGCGAAGGCGGCTGCTTCAACGGCGGACACGCCGCCGGCGGTTGCGCCAACGGAGCCTGCGGCGGAGCCTCCGTCGAAACCGTCGCTCCGGCGCACCTCGCCCCCGCGCCGGTCCCGGCCAAGGGCCCGCTCAAGCTGTAATGCGCCGCCCGCGCGTAATGAAGTTACCTCAAAGACGCCGCAAGAAGCACGTTGCTTCTCCCGGCGTCTTTGACGTTTCCTCACTCGCACTGGGGATCTAAAGGCGAGCGGCAGGAGCGAGTCTACCTCCCTCTCCCTCCGGGAAAGGGTTGGAGAGGGTTGGGTGAGGGCGCCTTTTCTCGCGTAACGCCAGGTCGCACGCACTCACCCCCGGCCCCCTTACAAGTGTAGGTTTTTGGTGGAGGCAGCGAAGCTTCCCCCTCTCCCTCCGCCGGCAGTTGCAGATACCCTGCAAGGCCAGTACGGCGGAGGGAGAGGGTGCCCAACGGGCGGGTGAGGGGGGCAATCGGTGGGCAGAAGCCGAGAATCGGCCGGAGCCAACGCGCCCCTTGCATCCCGTTCGTTAGCCGCCACCAAGAAACCTACGCCTGTGAGCCCCCGGCCCCTCTCCCGGACTTTCCCGGAGGGAGAGGGGAGAAATGCAGGCGCCGCTCGCCTTATCGATTGTCGGCCGTGAGCGCCATTTGCACTTTGAATTGCTCGCCCTGGCGCTCGACGGACACATTGACCTGGTTGCCGATCTCGTAGTTCGATTCGAGATACTCGAACAACTCGTTCGGGCTGTGCACCGGGTGATCGTCGATGGCGACGATCACGTCGCCCCAGTGGATTCGACCACGCGGGTCGCGGCGAGTGGGACGCAAGCCCGCCTTTTCCGCCGGCCCGCCGGGGACCACGTTGAGGATGATGACGCCGTCCACGCCGCGTTTCTTGGCGAGTTGCTCCGGCACTTCGGTGATGCCCAGGCCGGGGCGTACGTCCTTCTGATTGCGAATGAGGCGAGGCACGACGCGATTCACTTCGTCCACGGGAATGGCGAAGCCGATGCCTGCGGAACTGCCGGAGGGGCTGATGATGGCGGTGTTCACGCCGATGAGCCTGCCCGCGCTGTCGAGCAGCGGGCCGCCGGAATTGCCAGGGTTGATGGCGGCGTCCGTTTGCACGACGTTCTTGATCGCCTGCCCGCCGACCGATTCGATCTCTCGGCCCAGCGCGCTGATGACGCCGGTGGTCAGCGTCTGATCCAGGCCGAAGGGATTGCCGATGGCGAACACCTTTTGGCCCACGAGCAGTTTTGCCGATTCGCCGACGGGGAGCGGCCTCAGTCGCTCCTTGGGGGCGTCGGTCCACACGACGGCGAGATCCTTGCTCTCGTCATAGTTCACCTGATACGCCTTCCAGGTGGAGTGATCGGCCAAGGTTACTTGCAATTCCTGAGCGCCTTTCACGACATGGTAGTTCGTGACGATGCGGCCCTTTTCATCCCATACGAAGCCGGTGCCGGAGCCGGATTCGACCTTGTTCATCTGAAAGCCGAACTGGTTGGACCGCGATTGGATCGAGCGGATGTGCACGACCGAGGGGGAGGAGGACTTGAACAACTCGATCGTCGATTTCTCGTCCTCCGCCAAATCGCCGCGCGCGGCGACAGTGCGCGGCACGGCGTTCGGATCCGGCCCAAGATCCGGAGTCCGGTCGATGTGCCAGAGTCGCCAGAAGGTGACGCCTGCCAATGCGAAGAAGAGGATGTAAAGGACGGCGACGGCCGCGGGCGAGGAACGTTCGCGCATGAGTGCCCCCGTTGCGCAAGGCGGTGTGATGCTCCTATTCTTCGCGAACGGCGCGCCAAAATCCACCAGTGCCCTAGCAAATGAAGGGACCGAGGCCGAATGGATCGGCCTCGGTCGCTTGATTGCCGACCTCCCTCCGGGAGAGGGTTGGGGTGAGGGTGTCTTCTTCTCGCGCAACGCTGCGTCGCCCGCCCTCGCCCCCGGCCCCTCTGCCGGACTCTCCGGACTCTCCCGGAGGGGGAGAAATACAGATGCTGTACGCCATCACGGCGAGGTGACGACCTGCTTGGAACTGAGCAGCGCCTCGATCTCCTTCACCTTCCGGCCCACGAAGAGCACATTCGGCAGATCGAAGGTATGAGCCTGCGCGCCCGAGGTTCGCACGACGAGGTCGCCGGAGCCGAGGCCGAGGAACCAGTGACGAAACAGATCGCTTCGCTGCTTCTGCACGGTCATGCCCATGGTGTCGTACGCGGTCTCGGCGTCGCCGATTTCAAGGCGAACTCGCATGAGGCCGGGGGTGAAGACCATGTAAAGCTGCTGGTCGAAGAAGAAGAACACGATGAGCCACAGCAGGAACAGGACGGTCGAAATCAGCAGATACCCGCCCAGGTTGATGCGGATATCGAGCACATGGAACGCTTCGAAGATGACCGTCCACCAATCCAGCAAGGCGAAGATGATCGAAAGCATCACCACCAAGCCGATCACCATGACGGACCAAAGCCCGCGGAGCGGCACGTTGGTGATGAAGATCACGACGAGGAGCGTGATGCAGAAGAAGATGCCCATGTTCTTATTGGAAGACGCGACGAGGACTTTGGTGTTCTTGCCTTTTTCCAGGTGCTTGCCCGCAGGCAGAACCCAGGCGTCCCGTTTTTCGCTCTTCCCCTGAGCCCCTTCTTTTTCCGGGGGAAATTCGACCGTGACGTTCTGCACCGGTTCAATCCCCTTGGGGGCCACGACCATCGCTTGGCCGCTCATCCATGAAATGGCGGCGCAGATGAAGCCGACGGCCCAGACCGGCCACCAGTAGAAGAGATTCGAGTGGCTGATGATCAAGATTTCCCGCGACGCGCGTTCCACCGGCGGCGTCGTGGGGATCGTTTGCACTTGCACCGGAACCACTGCGACGGGGGCCGCAGGCGCGGTCGGAATCCTTGCGGGAGCGACCGGGGAATCAGGCGCGGAGTGGAGCGGTCCGGAATTCGGCGTATCGGGAGTGGCCATCGGCATCCTCGAAAGGGCGTCGCGGTTTGGAAGGCACACCCGAGCAACGCGCGGGCGCCCAATGCTTCTGCTGGGTATTCGCCGCAGAATTGTCGATCTTTTTACGGAATTTCGCAAGCGAAATGGCCGCGAATCCGCTTTGGTGATTTGGTGAGCCGCGGCCGCATTGGCCCAACCCCGCTTACAGGTTTCGGTCTGCGGCGGCAGCGAAGCTTCCCCTCTCCCCCGCCGGGATCAAGTAGGCCCGTGCAATCGAGTCATCGCGGGGAAGAGAGTGGCTGAAAGCCGGGTAAGGGGTGCTTCGGGAGGCCAGAATCGAGAATGAAGAGTGGAGAATGAAAACAATCCGCAGCCCGCAGCACCTTCTTTGGTTCTTGCTCCTTGTGATGTGCGCCGTGCAAAGGCGCTGGTTTTCAGTGGGTGCGAATCCCACCCGGCAGCTTGGTCATTCTAGCCG